>CAJCBL010000107.1 GCA_903960515.1 uncultured Verrucomicrobiota bacterium | reverse complement strand
TGTCGGTCGAGATTGAAGAAGCGGGCGGCCATGGCCTATTAAAATACCGCATGACGTTGCCTGTCAACAAAATATGCAACTATTTTGAACAAAACTCGAAGTCCGACAGGCTGCTAGCCGTGCCTCCGCAGGAACACTTCACGTAGAAACGGCAAGTCAAACAGGTCACAGAGCAAGGCGGAAGGAGGGCACAGAGAAGCACCTGGGTCAGCGGACCAGAACACCTAAGCCCTTGCCCAAATGGTGAGCGTTTCTGTCGGCCGGCGTTCAGCCTTCTGCATTCAGCCTTCTGCCTTGTGCCCTACAGCCGTGACGATGCAGACCTCCCGTATTTTCGCTCTGATCTGTTCTCCACAAAAAATAGTATACGGTCGTCGCATCCGCATTCTTCGTAGCAAAGAACGCTGGCACGAAGCACCGCTCCGATATGGAATGGTTGTCCGCCATTCTCGCTACGCGCTACCCGCTTCTCGCTCCTTTCCGACAAACGCAAGGAACGCATAGCACACAAAGAGCGCGAAAAGCGCAGAGAGTGGAGCCCTAAACCTGCCTTTCCATAAGGGACAGCCTTTCCATAAGGGACAGGTCGGAAATCTTAGACATAATCCCCGTTGTGACTAGATTGCAGGCGTTATGAGGCTGGGGCGTATCAAGGTTTCGCCCGATGAGGGGCCGGCAGCCTACCACTGCATGACGCGGGTGGTGGCGGGGGAGCGCCTCATCGACGACCCCGCCAAGGAAATCCTGCGACGTCAGCTTTGGCTGGTGGCGGAGTTTTGCGGAGTCGAAATCCTCACCTACGCCATCCTCAGCAACCACTTCCACATCCTGGTGCGCGTGCCGCAGAAGACCATTCCTTCGGATACGGAGTTGTTGCGTCGCTACCGCCTACTTCACCCCAAACCCACCAAGTACCAGCAGGCGCGTATTGAGGTGATCGAAGCGCAGTCGGTGGCCGGGGGGACCGAGGGTGAGTTGTGGCGGCGTCGCCAGTTAGCGCTCATGGGCGATGTGTCCAACTTCATGAAACTCTTGAAGCAACGTTTCGCCATCTGGTTCAACGAGGCCCACCGCCGCTACGGCACGCTCTTTGCCGAACGCTTCAAGTCCGTATTGGTGGAGTGCTCCGGCAACGCCTTGCGCACCATGGCCTTCTATATCGACCTCAACCCGGTGCGCGCCGGACTGGTCACAGATCCCAAGGACTATCGATTCTGCGGGTACGGGGAGGCCGTCTCGGGCAATGCCGCCGCCCGGGCAGGACTTTGCCAGGTGCATGGCGGGAAGTGGAAACAAGCCCATGCGGCGCATCGTATCGGGCTGTTTGGCACCGGTTCGGCCCCGCGGCTCTGCGGCACCACCATCGCTCCGACGGCTTTCGCCAAAGTGCTGCGACAAAAGGGCCAACTGCCTCTCTCCACGGTGTTGCGTTGTCGAGTACGCTACTTCACCGATTCGGCCGTGCTGGGCTCTCAGGCCTTCGTCGCCCTGCATCTGGCTGCGTATCGCCGCCGCTACGGTGCTCGCCAACGCAGCGCACCTCAACCGCTCCAGCCCATCACCAATTGGGGCGGCCTCACCGTCCTCCGGGCCCTGCGCCTGAGCCCTTTTGGGTAGCTTGCTGAAAGAAGAGGCGCGAACGGGGGCGGAACGGTGTCCGCGATTTGCTGTATATACCTCACTTGGGGGCTGCAGTTGGGACAGCCGTCGGAAATCTTAGACCTAATTCCGGCCCAACCGACAGGGACATGTCGTGACTTGTGACAACTCCCGATCCCGAGGTGAGATTCTATACCTCATTCAGTCCTTAACGTGGGGCTCGCCTTCGAGCCAAATCGCTTGACGCAGATGGTGCGCGGCTACGTGAACAGGGCCGAGACCGGCAAGACCGGGGCCGATCACATTTTCTGCCATACCTGCGCCACGCTCAGGCTGGAGAACGGCGCCGAAATCCGCAACTCCTCGGCCACGAAAAGCCGGAGACAAGCCAGATCTGCGCCCAGGTGAGCATCCGCAAGGCCGAGGAAGTCCATCGCCAGAAGGGACAGTCGGAAATCTCAGACTTACAGCCCCAACCTCCAAGGGCCATGGGCCGGCCCACCGCCGATGTTGCCGGCGTTGAGCCATTGGATCTGCTGGCGATCAACCAACCGGCTCCACCGGCCGAGTGCCATCAGCGTCCCGCTGGCCCGGCTCCGCCGCTACCATCGCACCACCCGCCGGGCACGAGAGGCCCGCTCACGGGCAGCAACCCGGCAATGCGTCCGTAGTGGGCAGCCACCACAACACCGACTGTTCATCCTGATCGGCCCGGCTTCACCGCCGGGCACTTTTGTGGGCGCTCCTGTGGTGTTCAGTCTTCAATGACTCAATCGAACCTTGTTACAGTTTCCTGCGGAAAAGGTCCATTTCCAGAAACACAAAACCCGCTAACTCTTTCGAGTTTAGCGGGTTTTGAGCTTGGAGGCGCGGGTCGGAATCGAACCGACGCATAGAGGTTTTGCAGACCTCGACCTTACCACTTGGCTACCGCGCCATCCTGCAAGCTGGGGCAAACATCCCCTCCTCCTCGCTGCTGGGCAAGTCCATTTTCCACCTCCTTGAGCGCTGCCCTATGAATCGGGGCGGTATTGGGCGGTCTTAAGAAGCAAAACCGCCAGGATTGGATCGCTGAGGCCACCTGCAGTGAAATCAGTTTAGGAGCACTCCTGTAATCACTCCACCCCGATGCCTTGGGGGCGGGTGCCCGGGCGTTCACTCACCGAGCCAGTCCTTGGTGAAGTCGAAGAGGACGGATCCGGTGGTGGAATAACGTTACGGCCGCTACGGGGCGATTTCAGCCGGCCCACCACTGCGTATTCACCCCAACGAGGACCGCAGGGCCGTCGCCTGCACTCTACACGGAGCGGGCTGCCCTACTCCCCGCTCGGGGGCCGGCAGGCACTCGTCGAGTGCCGGATTCCTGGCCAGGCCCGGAAGGAGCCCTCTCCCATCCCGCAAATATCGGCCGCCGCCGGTAGGCGACTCGAATACCCGGTTACGACCAAGGGCTGCTCCCCCACCGCGCTCAAGTGCCGGGCGCACGGGCCGCGGCAGACGCGGCCGCAGCGGCGGGCGCCGCCGCCGTCAGCGGAGCCTGGGCGTCCGGCGTCGCCGCCGCACCAGTACCCGGAGGCTCCGCGGGGGCGGGTGCCACCACCGCCGCAGGGGCGACCGGGCGCACCAAACGGTCCATCGTGCGCAGCCAGGCCCCGCCGCTGGTCTGCTTGTAGGCATCGCAACCTTCAGGGCCGAGCAACGCGCCCAGCTTCTCATTGGTCTCGCGGTCCAGGGCGGCCAAGGCCTGCAAGGCCGCCTCCGGCGCAAGCGCCCGGTCGTTGCGCAGGGCCTGCAGACGCGTCTGCGTATCCTGGGCCAGAAGATAGACGTCGCCGGCGCGCTGCGACGGCAAACCGAAGCGCTCGGCGATGCGCGTCGCCATGCGATAACCACTGTCCTGTTCTTTCCGATATTCCGCGTAACGCGCCTCTCCCAGTGCGGTGCGCAGCCCCGCCTCCAGTTCCTGCTCCGCTGCGGCGCTGTCCCTCGTCTTCGCCTCGTCAAAGCCGCCGCCGGAGCGCCGGGGGAACCTCGAGTCGAAAGTGCGTTGCAGCAGGAAAATCGCACGGAACTCCTGCTCGCTCGGGGCGAACCCCGCCAGCCGGCTGCGCAGAGCCCGGGCCGCGGGCGAGGAAAGCAAATCGAACTGCTCCATCTCCGCAGTCGTGAGAATGGCGGCGATATCCTTGCGCTTCTCCTGCTCGATCAATTCCAGCGCCTCGCGCTCGGCCGCCAGCAGCAACCCGCCTGCCTTGCCCCGGATCTCCGCAGCGATCTCCTCATAGTCGGCCTGGATGCCGTCGAGCTGGTCCAGTTTCTCGTCGGCGAGCTGCCCGTACTGGCGGCGTTGCCTCTCGCGCACGGCCAGGGCGCTGTTGTCGTTGCCAAAGAGGGTGCGCAACAACTCCTGCTGCTCCCGGGCGAGGGTGCGCAGCGCAACCAGTTTGTCGCGACTCTCAGGAGGAGTCGCCGCCTGCCGCTGGGGCGAGGGGGCGCCGGCCCCGAAGAGCTCGCGCTGCCGGGCGAGATAGCGCTCCCGCAGTTGCCCTGACACAAGTAGGCGCACCGTGGCCTCGGGCGCACCGGCCAGCCGTAGGTTGGCCGCAAACACCGAGGGGTCGTCGCTGCGGACACGATCCCAGATTTTGCCCGGCACAGGCTCCGGCGCCGGCGTGGGAGGAGCAGGCGGTGGGGCAGGCCGAGGAGCGACCGGAGGAGTCGCCGCCACCGGAGAATACGGCGCCGGCTGAGTATCCGAGTGGTGCAGATACGCCGCCCACAGGCCGGCATTGGCCAGCACCAGCAGCCCCAGCACGACAGTGGTTTTATGTTTCATGACAGACGTGACTCCTACCGATTCGGCCGCAGACATGGGCTCGTCGCGACCAAATTCATGCCGCTGCGGCAGCCGACACCATGATTTCTCAGCCGTGACAATTTGGTCGAGAGCCCCGAGTAGAGCGCCGAGGACCTGATCACCGAGCAAGCCCTTGGACACACGCCTGCTTCTGAGCCGATCGCTGGTAGTTCGTCACTCGCCACTCGGCTCTGGTGTGTATCGTCACGGCTCAGCCGCGCCAGAAGTCCCGCCGAGCGGGGGGCACGCTCCCGTATCCGCCGTAGGAGCGTGTTTGCACGCGATATTCGCTCTGTATCGCGTGCAAGCACGCTCCCACAAACAGACGGAAGCGGGCGCTGATGGCGCGCCCGACTCCGCACTACCCGTTTCCCTTCCTCAGGCCTTGTCCAACCCGAAGGAGGTGTGCACGGCGCGCTGGGCGTCGTCCACCCGGGCGGCTTCAACGGTCACCGAGATCTTGATCTCCGATGTGCTGATAAGGTCGATATTGATGCCCTGGGCGGCGAGCGACTGGAAGAGGGTCGCGGCCACGCCGGAGTGGGTCTTCATGCCCACGCCCACGATGGAGAGCTTGGCGATGTTCTCGAAGACCTCGACCTTGCCGCCGCCGACCTCGGCCAAGACCTTCGCCACGAGCGTCTGAGCCTTGTGTGTCTCGGTCTTGGGCACGGTGAAGGTGAGGTTGGCCACGCCGTCGCGGCCCATGTTCTGCACGATCATGTCTACGATGATCGCGGCGTCTGCGAGCGCACGGAAGACCTTGGCGGCCGTACCCGGCTTGTCGGGAATCTCGCTGATGAAAATCTTTGCCTGGTCTTTGTCGACGGCCACGCCGCGGACAACGACATCTTCCATGGACTTGGTTTCTGCCTTCACGATGGTACCGGGGTTGTTGTTGAAACTGGAACGGACTTCGAAATCGACGCCATACTTGTGGGCGAACTCGACGGAGCGGGACTGCATGACCTTGGAGCCGGAGCTGGCGAGCTCGAGCATCTCGTCGTAGGAGATCTCCTGGATCTTGGTCGCGGCCGGCACGGCGCGCGGATCGGCGGTGTAGACGCCGTCGACATCGGTGTAGATCTGGCAGATGTCGGCCTTCACCACGTGGGCCACGGCGATGGCGGTGAGGTCGGAGCCGCCCCGGCCAAGCGTAGTGGTTTCGCCCTCCTCGTTCACGCCCTGGAAACCGGCTACGATCACCACCTTGCCTGCGGCGAGGTCGGCGTTGAGCGGCGAGGAGTCGAAGCGCTTGATCTTGGCCTTCGTATGGAAAAAGTCGGTAACGATGCCCGCCTGCTGGCCGGTGCGCGAGACGGCCGGCACGCCGATGGCGTGCAGGGCCATGGCAGTGAGCGCGATGGTCTCCTGCTCGCCGATGGACAGCAGCATATCCATTTCCCGGTCATCGGGGTGGGGAGTGATCGCCTTGGCTTTGGCGATGAGTTCGTTGGTCACGCCGGCACGGGCGGAGACCACGATCACGAGCTCGTTGCCCTGGTCGCGGCATTCTTTGATGCGCTGGGCAACGCGCTTGATGCGCTCGATATCACCGACGGAGGTTCCGCCGAATTTCTGGACAATGCGGGCCATGGTTGGAAAAAGGTGCCGGAGACAAGAGGCGCCGCGGGGCGCTGGCAAGCCCGGGAGTGGCGGTTGGTGCAGGTTCTTTCGTTCCCACCAAAAAAAGGGGTTGACTTAACCCGAGATGCTTGGAGCCTCCCGACCTTTCGCATGACCACCACGCCCGAAGCCAAGTCGCGCAGTCTCTCCCCGGATGAGATTCCTTTCCACAGCACCCAGTCTTTTGGTCGTTTCACGACCGACACTGGAAAGCTCCTTCCCCGCAAGTACACCAGGATGTCGGCGAAGCAGCAGCGCAGGGTCACCAAGACCATAAAGCGCGCCCGCAACATCCACCTGATGCCGTAAATCGCGGTTACCGTTCCCCTTCTTCGAAGCCGGAGTTAACGCTCCGGCTTTTTTTGGGCCCAAATTCCCGACCATGGCCACCATCCACCTCCCAAGCACAGAAAACCTGCGCCACCTCGCCGACATTCTCGCGCAAGGCGGGCTGGTGGCTGTGCCCACCGAGACTGTGTACGGCCTGGCTGCCGACAGCCTCAATGTGGAGGCCTGCCGGGCGATCTTCCGCGCCAAGCGTCGGCCGTTGACCGACCCGCTGATCATCCATGTGCCGTCGGTCGCCGCCGCCGCGAAACTGGCCTTCATCAACCCCGCCTCCAGGAAACTGATGCGCGCCTTCTGGCCGGGCGCCCTCACCCTCGTGCTGCGCAAGCGCGAGTGCGTGCCCGCCATTGCCACCGCCGGTGGCCCCACCGTGGCGATACGCTGTCCGGCCCACCCGGTGATGCGCCGGCTGCTCCGGCTCTGCGGCCGCCCGCTGGCCGCCCCCAGCGCCAATCCCTTCGGCTGCATCAGCCCCACCTGCGCCGCGCATGTGCAGGCCGGCCTCGGCGACCGCATCGAGCATATCCTCGACGGCGGTCCGTGCTCCGTGGGCGTGGAGTCCACCATAGTCGACCTCTCCTCTCCCTCCCGCCCGCAGATCCTGCGGGTGGGCGGGGTCACTGCGGCGCAGATTTCCCGCGTACTCGGGACTCCGGTACCAGTGCACAACCAGGCGGTGAAAGCCGGGGTACCGCTCGCGGCTCCCGGGCTGCTCACCCGCCACTACAGCCCAAGCACGCCGCTGCAGTTGCATAGCCACATCTCCGCTGCGCAACTGCGCCGCGCCGGGGCCGATGAAGGCTTTGTGCTTTTCGCCCCGCCCGCCGGGGGCCTGCCAAAGACCGCCGCCCGTATCGAGGTGCTCTCCAAGAGCGCATCGCCCCGCATGGCCGCCCGCCGGCTCTTCGCGGCCCTGCACTCCCTCGATGGCGCGGGCCTGAGCCAGCTCCATGCCGAGCTGGCCCCCGAAGCCGGAGCCGGCGCCGCGATCAACGACCGCCTCCAGCGCGCGGCCGCCAAGCGCCCCGGGCACTGAGATCAGCTCCCCGCGCCCGTCGCTGCCTGCCGGGTGCAGCTCGGCGTGACCGCACGCACCGCCGGTCATTTTCGCCAGCCACGCACGCGCCCCACGGCGCGGGGGCCCGCACGCTTGCCTGAGGAGATGCGGCTCTTCAAGTTCGCAACCGCCCTGCACTTACACCGCCCCCCCGTCATTCGCGGTTGCGCCGCTTCCCCTCCCTGCGCTTCGCTGCGCACCGCACCATGCTCCAACTACTCGTTGTCTCCCTGCTCTGGGCCTTCTCCTTCGGCCTCATCAAGACGCACCTCGGAGGGCTCGACAGCGCGTTCATCGCCGCAGTGCGGGTGGCGCTGGCGCTGGCGGTATTCCTGCCGTTTCTACGCCCGCGGGCGGTGAACCGCGGCACCGCGCTGCGCCTGATCGGCATCGGCGCTCTGCAGTTCGGGTTCATGTATCTGGCGTACCTGGCGGCCTTCCCCCTGCTCGCCGCCTACCAGATCGCGCTGCTGACGATCGTCACCCCGATCTTTGTGTGCTTCGCCGACGATCTCTTCGAGCGGCGGTTTCGCTGGGCGCCGTTGCTGGCCGCCGCGGTGGCCGTATCCGGAGCGGGGGTAATCGTGGCCAAGCAGCCCCTGGGGCGCGCGGAATGGACGGGCGTGGCGCTCATCCAGGTATCCAACCTCTGTTTTGCTTTCGGGCAAGTGCTGTACCGGCGCTGGCGACTGAGCCAGCCTGCTGTGCGCGACCGCGACGTGTTCGCCTGGCTCTACCTGGGCGCGGTGCTCGTCACCGTGCCCATGGCTCTGGGACACGTCCACACCGGCCTGCCGGCCCTAGCGCTGCGCCCCGACCAGGTAGGGGTACTGGTGTACCTGGGGGTGTTCGCCTCCGGCGCGGCGTTCTTCCTCTGGAATCAAGGGGCCGCCCGGGTGTCCCACGCCAGCCTCGCGGTGATGAACAACGCGAAGACTCCCCTTGGGGTCGCGGTGTCGCTGCTCGTCTTCGGTGAAAAGACCGACCTCACCCGGTTGCTGCTCGGCGGCAGCCTCATCGTGGCCGCCGCGCTCTACGCGCAGCAAATCGAGGCGCGGGGGAAATAGTATCCGGTGGGCGCTCTCGCCACTCTAGTGGCGCCCCCGCGCACCTACAGACCGGCAGCGAAGTCGGTGATGGCGCGCCAATACGGGTCGCCCGAAGTGGAGATCACGTTGTTGTGCCCGGCGCCGGTCACCCAGAAACAGCGTTTCGGTTCCGGAGCTGCCTCGAACAAGCGGCGGCCGTGCTCCCAGCCGATCAGCCCGTCTTGAAACCCGTGAATGACCAACACCGGACAATGAACCTGCTTCATCCGCTGCAAACTCGGCATTCGGTCTCCCAACACGATCGGATAACCCGTGATCACCCGATAGGCGCTCATAAACGAGCTTTCCATTATGAGCCCGCCTACCGTATTGCGCGAAGCCACCCACATCGCGGCAGCGCCGCCGAGCGAAATTCCGTGCGAGATCACCGCTCCCGGTGCCCAGCCGAGCGTACCAGTTGCATAGCGATAAGCAGCGTCGGCCGCGGAGTAGAGTCCTTCCTCCGACGCCTTGCCACCGGACAAGCCGTAGCCGGGATAGTCGACGGCGAGCACGGCAAAGCCTCGGGCGTTGAGCGCCTCGATACGGCCCATCGTCGGCCCGAGATCATGGCCATTGCCATGGAAGAGCAAAATGAGCTGCCGGGCTGCCGGATTGGGCAGATACACCGCGGCGAATTTCCGCTCATCAGCGCCAGGGATCATAACCAGTCCTCGCAGCGTAGCCCCGTAGGA
>CAJCBL010000106.1 GCA_903960515.1 uncultured Verrucomicrobiota bacterium | reverse complement strand
ATTTCCGCACAGCATTGCTTCGATACTTAGGGGACGGTGCCCCAATCCCTAGGAGCCAGGTGCGAGCTGCGTGGTGACGAGGCGCGCTTTGCTGTGTGCCCCTACCAGAACCACTATGACGAAGAAAAGCCGATCCCGCGCATAGAGTGCCCAAGTGCCGAGTACAGGCCCGCAGCTTCCTGCCTACCGTCCGGCGGTTCTTGGGTACTGGTCCGGCGGTTCTTGGGCAGCGGCCGGCGGTTCTTGGGCGGTGTTGCGCGAAACTTTTGGGGACAGGGAGCCAAGCCTAGGATGCCAGAGGCGAGCTGCGTGGTGACGAGGCGCGCTTTGCTGTGTGCCCCTACCAGAACCACTATGGCGAAGAAAGGCCGATCCCATGTACGGATTGTTCAACAGTCGCGCATTGGGCCCGCAGTTTCTGCATACCATGCCGGCGATGCTTGAGTGCCGGCCAGCGGCTTCAGCGCAGCGTTGCTGCGATACTTTGGGGCTGGAGCCCCAAACTCAGGACGCCAGGGGCGAGCTGCGTGGTGACGAGGCGAGCTTCGTAGTGTGCCCGACAGCATTACCCAGGACGCGCAGTTCAAGAGCTCGAGCTGGGTTGCCCATCAGAACACCACAAACATAAGGGTTTACCCCGTTCCTCCGAGCGTTCTTCCGAGCCCGGTCTCCCGAGCAGCAGTATAACCCGGGCACTCAGGGTATCGCCGGTTTCACGGCACAGATGGCTAGATAATATCCGGTGCGCCAGCGCAACGGCCAGCGCTCCAAGTGTTCCCACGCTTGCAGCATGCTCATGAACGCCTCTCGCCAGCGGGGGGCCGCCCGACCCAACGGCCAGGCCAGCGCAACGGCGACTGCGCGCGGGCAGTGCATCACTGCGGTCATCTCCACCACCTCCAGCCCGCTGGCGCGCACCGCAGAGGCAAGCGCGCGCGGGCCGAGCGTGACACCCACTTGGTAAGGCACCACCCTGGTCCGCAGCAGCGCGCCCAGAAGCGGGCCGTTGCGTAACCACAAGATTGGGTTGGCGGGGTTGTCCAAGGTAAGGACCATACGCCCGCCGGGGCGCAACACGCGGCGAAGCTCCGCCAGCGCCGTGTGGATATCGTCGGTCGACTTGAAATGGTCCAGAGTGGAGCCGGAGAAGACAGCGTCGAACGAGTCGGCGGCAAACGGCAACGCCCGCACATCAGCCACGACGGCGTTAAGGCCGGCATTACGTGCCACAGCTTCGGCGACCATCACCTGCGATACATCGATACCGGTCACCGCGCGATCATCCGCGTGCAGGAGGTGCACGATGCCGCGGCCGGCCACTTCATCGAAAAGATCAGTCTTGAGGATCGAGCGCGCGGCAGTGCGCACTCCCAATACAGGAGATAGCCAACGCTGGATGAGTGCGAACTGCTGGCGGTCGGCGAATTCCCGCCACAATCGGTGGGGCCGCTTTCGTCGCCAGTCAGCCCCGACGCCGTCCCAGTAATCGTGCTCTTGCATCATGGAATGCGGTGCTCTCAGGATGCCATTGGAATGGTGGCCTGGTCGCGCCGGTCCGGACAATGACCCCCCCCCACCGCCATGAATCCAGCCCTTAAGACCGCCCTGCACTGCGGGGTCGACAATTTCCTGCGCCGGATCCCCGTTGTGCTGCATCGCGGCGGGGCGGGCTCTATGCTGGTGGCCGGTCCGGATCGCTGGTCCCACTATCTGCCGAATCGCTTCTTCGGCGACGGATCACATGAGCAGGAACGCCTCGGCTGCTGTTGGACATGGCAATTGCCCCGCGTGATCCGCCAGTGGCGGGAGGCCGCCGATCTCGCGGTGGTGCGGGTTGATCGCTTTTCGGCCCGGCGTTTTCCTGCGGCCGAATACCTCCGAGTGCCCGAGTGGGTTAGGATGGTTGCGCCAGTTCCTGTATCGAATCGCGAATTCCGTTCGTATAGTGCGCGCAGCGACCTGCGCATCGTACAGCGCAACAAGCTCACCTGGCGCATCAGTCACGATCCGGCCGAACTCGCGGCGCATCTTGCGGACGACTACGGTCCCTACACCCGGCTGCGCCACGGCCAGGATGCCTTCATCCAAGCGCCGCGAGAGACCAGGCGCTCGTTCCGCAAGGGTGGACTTCTCGTGGTGGAGCGGGCCGGCGCACCGATCGCGCGGCTTGTCTTCGAGTTGGAGCCGCAGCAGCTCATCATGGCGACGATAGCCTGCGTGGGGGCCGACGAAGGCCTATTGAAACAGGGCGCCTTGGCCGGTGTTTACCATTTTAGTTTCGAGTATGCCCGTTCGCTCGGGCTCACTCAGCTGGATATGCGAGGCTGCCGGCCATGCCTCCGTGATCCACTATTTTTCGTGAAGCGCAAGTATGACGCGGCGGTCGAGGTGAAACCAGACATCGCCTACGACATGCTCGTCCGCTGGAACACGGCCGATGCAAACGTGCAGCGGTTCCTCGCCGCCTCGCCGTTCATCTTCCACGACCGCGAGGGGCTGGCTGTAGTCCATGCCGCTCTCGGCCCGCTGGAGCGCCTGTCGCCTATTCCGGGCATCCGCCAATTGTACGAGGTGCCGCGTGCTGCACCCTTCGGAGTCTGGAACAAGTAGTCCGTTGCGACGCATATTTCCTGAGTGGCTGCGGCGGGCCGCAGAATGGAGAATACAGAACTCAATCCTCTGCGGAGCTCCAGTTAGCAACTGGCTCTCCGCCGATCACCCCTCCGGCGTTCCGGAGAACCGGTTAGAGACCGATCCTACTCGCAAGCATCCTGCGGCTCGAAGCTGAAACACAAAGCGGTTTCAGCGCCTATGCCGTCGCCATTCCATTTTCATCCTTCCCTCCAGCCCCTTTCGCGTAGCGAACGGCGTTCACTCAATAGAAAATCGGAAATCCGAAATCGAAAATCTCCTGGCTGGTTCAGTCCTCCAGCAACCGGAAAGAAGAAGGCTGAACACTTCGGGTACGCCGTAATTCCTAATTCCGAGGATGGGGCGCGCGTCCCCGCTCAATCGCAAATCGGAAATCCCAAATCGAAGATCCCCTGGATAGTTCAGCCTTCCGCCTTCAGCCTTCAGCTTTTCCGCCTCCCCTCCCCGGCCACCACGCTGGCGAAGCCAAGCTTTGGCGGCGCCCAGCGCCAGGAACACGAAGAGCTGCCATCGCCACCGTCTATCGAGAGCTCCTCACTCCAGGTACAGGCATTCGCCGGCTCTACCACGATCAAGGGCAGCCCCTCGCCCATCGTCAGCAAGGGTCGGAACTGCAGCATCAGCCGCGTCTCCGAACTGAAACGACCGTTGATGCGTTCCAAGCGGGCAAGTTTTCGCACCCCTTGGTTGATCTGCTCGAATACGATCCAGCTTTGGGCGGCCGCCTCCAGTCCAAGGGCGAGCGCCAGCCACTCCTGCGAGGGCACCAGCCAGGTGCCCTCCTCCGCCCGCGCCCGGTTCAGGCGATACCACTGGGCAATCAGCCCCTGCGGCCCCGCGAACCGCAGCGGCTCCGGTCGCTCCAATCTCCAGGAATCGTTGGCGTGGGGCACGGCATAGTACGCTTTGAAAGCCATAGTCAGGGTCCTCTGGTATTGAGAATTAGGTGGTGAAGATCGAGCAGTTCGGCGGCAGTGAGGGCCCGGCGCAGTTCGCGCGCCCGGCCGCGCACCAGGGGCAGCAGCCGCTTCACCCCGGGCTCGTCGATGGACTCCCCGGCCGAGGCCAGCGCCGCCCTCAAGGCGGCCCCGCCCGATTTCGACCCCACGGCGAAGGGCTCGCGACACCGGCCGACGATCTCGGGAGCAAACGGCTCGTAGGTGCGTGTATCCTTGAGCAGCCCGGCGCAGTGCAGCCCGGACTCGTGGCGAAACGCCGCCGCGCCGACCACCGGCCGCTCCGGGGCCACAGCGCGCCCCGAGGCCCTGGCAACCAACGCGGAGAGCAGCGCCAGTTTCTCGGTACGCACGCCGCATTCGATCCCGTGAGCCACGCGCAGAGCCATCACCACTTGTTCGAGGGCGGCATTACCGGCGCGCTCGCCCAGCCCGTTTACAGTCACGCTCGCCGCAGCCGCCCCGGCCTCGAAGGCGGCGAGAGTGTTCGCGGTCGCCAGTCCGAGGTCGTCGTGCGCATGAATTTCCAGGGAGAGGCCGGGCACGCGCGCAAGCAGAGCCGCCACTTCGCGGGCGATGCGGGCCGGGTGCCCCACCCCTACGGTATCGGCGAGGCGAACTCGCCGGGCCGGGGTGCTGGCCGCCGCCGCCACGAAATCCAGCATGAACCCTTGATCGGCCCGGGTGAAATCCTGCGCACCTACAGAGACGAAAGCGAAACGCTCGGCCGCCTCCTCGGTGAGCCGGCGCAGTTCGCGCAGCACCCAGAGGCGGTCCTTGCCCCAGGTTTGCAGATGCAGATCGGAGACAGGAAAAGAAATGTGCACGCGCTGCGCCCCGCAGTCCTGGGCGGCGGCGAGATCGGCCGAGTCGGCCCGGCACCAGGCCAGAACCCGCTCGGCGCCCACCGCGGCGATGATAGCGCGCAAATCGTCGCGCGCCTCCGGTCCCATGGCGGGTATCCCCGCCTCGAGCTCGCCGATGCCTGCAGCCACCAACTCCCGGGCGATGGTGACTTTGTCCGTACGTGAAAACACCACGCCCGCGGCCTGCTCGCCGTCTCGTAGCGTGGTGTCGATCAAATGGAGGCGCCGGTCATCCATGTTGCGGACAGGCCTAGCGCCTTGCGTGCCGGCGCCTGGGGCAAATGGTCAGCCCCGGCGGATTTCCTAGCAGCGGCGCGAGCGCCGCGGAGCCGTCAAGACGCGCTGATGGCGCCGTTGGGGCAGGTGCTTTCGCACGCTGCGCAATCGACGCACTTATCGGCGATGATCGAGTAGACGGAGTCCTTCTCGATGATCGCGGTTGAGGGGCAGGCATCAAGGCAAGCGCCGCAAGCGACGCAGTTGTCGGTATCAATTTTGTAGGCCATAAAGTGTGGATTTTGTTGGAGCGGGTTTGCGGAAAGCAAGGCAACTTCTGAGGGATGGAAACAGCGGCGGCTTCGCCGCAGCGGACCGGGAGCGGTTGGCTGCGGCAGCAAGGCGTATGCTGTGCCGTTGCGCTGTAGCCGCCCGGGTTCACGTGAGCAGGAACTCCTCGGCCACGGTGTCGCCCTCGATCGCATCGAGGATGGCGTCGAGCGCATCGGTATTGGGAACGCGGTAGTAGTTGCCGGCAGGATAGTCGACCATCACCGGGCCCTTGACGCATACGTTCATGCAGCCGGTAACGGCAACCTCGATGCCCTCGAGCATGCGATCCTGGATCTCGCCCTGCAGATAGGAGAGCAGGCTCATGGAGTCCTTCTTGTGACAGACGCCCTGGCGCTCGCCGTTTGCGCGGAAGCTGCCACAGACGAAGAGATGGTGTGCTGGTTTGTTCATGGGAGGAAGTAGCGAGTAATGAGTAGCGGGTAGTTGGTATCGGGGCGGGAGTGGTTCGGGGCGCTTGCGCAAGGCCGAGTCCGCTCACGCGGCCTAGCGTCTGGCTGCTTGCGGGCTCAACCCTGAGCGAGAGCGCCGGTTGCGCCGGCCCTCTGCGCCAGCGGTTGCATGGAGGCCACAGAGCCAGCCTCCGCCCGGCTGAAATGCCGTAGGACCGCGGCCTCTTGGTGACCTGTCGCCGATCAGTCGGCGGCTTCCCCGAGGATTTCCTTCACAGCGTGCCGATCGAGATTGAAGAGCGCACCGGCGCAGACGGCCTGGCGAACCTTGCCTACGAGCGTATCCGTCCAGGCCTCCTCCTCTACCTGCTCGGCGATGAAATCATGCAGGAACACCTGGGTGGCGAAGTCCTTCTCGCACTGGGCGGTTTCGAATGCGGCGTGGATAGAGGCTGTGTTGGCGCGCTCCATATCATAGGCGGCCTTGGCCACCTCGCTGAGGTTGGCAAACTCGCTGCGCGGAGCCCCCACCCCGCCAATCTTGGGCATAGCGCCGCGATCGACGATGAAGTGGAAGAACTTGCGCGCGTGGGTCTGCTCCTCGGCAGCCTGCAGGTGGAAGAGCTTGGCAAAGCCGTTCCAGTTCTGGTTCTCGCACCAGTAGGCCATCGCCAAGTAGGACTTGGAGGTGGACATCTCGCGGGTGCCCTGGGCTTCGAGTGAGGCGGTAATTGTGGGAGACATGATAGGTACTTGGTTTTCGGTTTTCGTATTTGCAGGAGGCGCGCCTTCAGCCTTCAGCGTCCTGCCTTAGGCTGCCGCCTTCACCCGCAGCCCGTGCCGGTGCCTTTGCACCCGGTGCCGCAAGCGGTGAAGCGACGTTGCAGCGCCTTGGGAATCGGCTGGTCGGAAAATACTGCTGCGAGGCCCTCCTCGATGAGGCCCTCCATCTCCAAAACCTCGATGCCGCTCTCCTCGATGATGGCCTTCGGCTTGGGGCCGGAGGCGGACACCAGGAAGGCTCGGCAATCGTGCAGCAGCGCGGCGAGATCGCGCCAGCGGTGTTCGCCACTGCCGGGCTCGGGGGACATGCGCACCTCATGGAACTTGAAACCCGAGGAAGTGGATTCGTCCTGTTTGAAAATGAGCACGCGGGCTGCCTCGCCGAGGTGTTGATTTACGAGCGCACCCTCCTCGCTCGCCACAGCCACATAGGGCCGAGCCCGCCCGCCGAGCACATCGGCATGGGCGAAGCGGTTGAGCCGCTCCATATTCTCTTCGTTGAGACCTTCGCTGATCAGCCCCACCGCATCGGCGCGGCAGCGGGCGCAGTGGGTCATCTGAGGCAGATGCTGACCGCTTTGCAGGCGCGCCTTGGCCATCTCCATATTGTCGGGCGGGGCGAGGTCCTCGAAGGCCGCGCCCTTCACGGGCAGGAAGGCCATCACGTTCATGAGATCGGCGCCGAGCTCCTTCATGACCTTGGCCACCTCGGGGATGTGGGAGTCGTTGATACCGGGCATGAGGATGGAGTTGATCTTCACCACCACGTCGAGTGCCTTCAGCCGGCGGATACCGTCGATCTGGCGCTCAAGCAGCAGCTTGGCGGCCTCTACTCCGCGCATCGGCTTTTTGCCGTCGCGGATCCAGGCGTAGACCTTCGCCCCAATCTCGGGGTCCACGGCGTTCACCGTGAAGGTGACATGGCTGACCTTGAGGGCGGCGATTTCCTCCACATAGGGCCCGATGCCCAGGCCGTTTGTAGCCAAACACAGGATCATCTCCGGATAGCGGGCACGCACGGCGCGCAGCGTCTCCATGGTTTCCTCCGGATTGGCGAACGGGTCGCCCGGGCCGGCGATGCCCACCACGCTCAAATTCTTCACCCGAGCCATGACCTCCTCAAGGTAGGGCACGACTTGCTGCACGGGCAGGATCGAGCTGGTCACGCCCGGGCGGCTCTCGTTCATGCAGTCGAACTTCCGGTTGCAGAAGTTGCATTGCAGATTGCAGCGCGGGGCGACGGGCAGGTGTACGCGTCCGAACTTCCCGTGCGCCTCCTTGCTGAAGCAGGGGTGCTTGGTGAAGTCCAGGGTCTGATGGACCACGGAGGGAACGTCTTCGCACTGCGAGTCGTCGGCCGACATGCAGGCGGAGGTCGTGGCGATCAGGGCGCTGGTGGTTTCATCCTTCATGGTAAAAGTCTCCGATTCAGAGGTAGCTGTAACCGATGTCCGAATGCTCCTGCTTGGCTTCGAGCAGGGCGTTGACGATGCGGTCGAAAAGTTGCTGCGTCCCGGCGTAGCCCAGGATTTGGATGCGCTGGGATCCGAGGCGGTCGTGGACCGGGAAGCCGCAGCGCACCAGGGGCACACCGAGGGCGCGGGCGAGCTTGTAGCCTTTGCTGCTGCCCAGGAGCAGGTCGGGCTTGAGCTCGGCGATGCGCGCCTCGATGTCGCCAAAGTCCGAACCCTCGCGCACCTCGGTGCGGTCGCGCAGCTCGGGGGCGGCCGCGAAGAGCGCGGCGGCCAGGCGGCGGTTGCGTTCGCCGCTGGCCACGAGCACCGGGGTGATGCCCGTTTCCGCCAGAAACACGGCGAGACCGGCCACCAGATCATCCTCGCCGTAGACCACCGCCTTCTTGCCGGCGAGGTACTTGTGGGCGTCGACATAGCTATCGATGAGCCGGCCACGCTCGGCGGCGATGCGGGCCGGCAGCCCGAGTTCACGCCCGGAGGAATCCACGACACTGCAGAATGAAGGTTTGCCGTGTAGGAGCCTGCTTGCAGGCGATTCCGGGTCCGCCATCGCGAGCAAGCTCGCTCCTACATTCGGACACGTCGCATTCAGCGCTGCGCAAAATGCATCGGTCCCGCGCAAGCCGATTGGCAATCCGATACGGTGCAGCGGCACGCCGAAGCGCGCCTTCAGATGCGTGCCGGCGGTGCGCGGGGCGATGGCCAGGGAGTGCCCGAACTCCACGGCGGCGCGCGCGATGCCAAGAGCCCGCAGCTCCGCCACTGTAGTGCCGCCGCTGGGGAGCCGCTCGAAGTCGGCCCAACTCGGCCCGTCGAGAGTCTCGGCGTAGTCGGGCACCAGCGTCACCGCAGTGCCCCAGGGGGAGCAGAAATCCCGCAGGTGCCGCAGGTCGGCGGGCGAGACCATGCCCGGGAAGATCGCCACCGGCGCAGCGCTGCCGTCCTCGAGCTTGGTATCGCGTGCAGCATCGCCGGCGAGGGTTTCAACCAGGGCGCGAACCGCGGCGTGGAAGCCCTCCGCATGGGTGCCCTTGAAACTGGGCGTGGATACATGGACCAGCTCGGGGCGGTCCGGCTTGCGGACTTGGGCATGGGGATTGCGGAATTCTTCGGACCCAGAAGCGAAAGGCACCACTGCCGCGGGAGAACCAGCGGCGGCGGAACCCTCGGGCGCGCCGCCCAATCCGCATTCCGCCTTCCGCTCTTCGGCCTCCTTGCGGTATTCGCCGATCAGCATCGGCATATTCTCTCCCATGGTTTCGGAGAGGCAGGTGGTGGCGATGCCCACCAGGGCCGGGTGGTATTGGCGGCCTACGTTGTCGAGAGCGGTGTGCAGGTTCTTGCGACCGCCAAAGACCGCCGAGTCCTCGGAGAAATTGGTCGAGGCGATATCCACCGGTTCGCGAAAGTGCGAGATGAGGTAACGGCGGATGTAGGTAGCGCAGCCTTGCGAACCGTGGAGCAGGGGGACCGCCCCTTCGATGCCCTTGAAGGCCAAGCACGCGCCGAGGGGCGTGCACAGCTTGCACGGGTTGGTCGAGCCGGAGGGGAAGTCGGGATGCTCGGAGGCGGCGCCCTCTGGCGGCGGTCCGCCAACTGCGGGTTTGCAGGATGAACAGCTCATGCTACGGCCCTCACGATTGCGGATTTCAGATTGGTGATTGCGGATTGCGGACCGCAGGCAAGGTCCGGCTCTACACTTTTCAGCCCTTCAGGTTTCAGGCCTTCAGCCTTCCTCGTGGCCCTCCGTGGGACGAAGTTCCATACCGGGCTCATCACCGAGGCATGCACCTCGCGGGCGAAGTTCGCCATCCCCTCGAAGCCGGCCAGGCACTCCTTGCGCTCGTGGTTGTGGTCGCAGAAACCGATGCCCAGCTTGTAGGCGATCGGCCGCTCTTTCACCCCGCCGATAAAGAGGTCCACGTCCTGTTCGAGGCAGAACTTCGCCAACTCGATCGGATTGGAGTCGTCGACGATGATGGTGCCGGGATCGCACATCTCGCGCAGGGTTTCATAGTCGCTGGCGTCGCCGGTCTGAGTCCCCACCAAGGCGGTACGCATACCCAGAGTGCGCAGCGCCCGCACGAGCGAGAAGGCCTTGAAGGCGCCGCCCACGTAGATCGCGGCCTTCTTGCCCTTGAGGTCCTCGCGCCAGGTACGCAGTTGGGGGTAGATCTTGGCTACCTCCTCGCGCACCACCTCGCGGGCCTTCTCCATGAGCTCCGGGGAGCCGAAGTGTTTCGCCACGTCGTAGAGAGCCGCGGACATGTCCTCGATCCCGAAGAAGGATACGCGCTTGAAGGGCACGCCATACACCTCCTGCATCTTCTTGGCGAGGTGGGTCATCGAGCCCGAGCATTGCACCAGGTTGAGCTTCGCGCCGTGGCAGCGGCGGATGGCGTCCACCCGGCCGTCGCCGGTGATGGTGGCCACTACTTCCACACCCATGCGTTCGAGGTAGCCGCGCACCACCCAGCTCTCGCCGGCGATGTTGAAGTCGCCCATGAGGTTGAGGCTGTAGGGCGAGATGCCGGTGGTGTCGCCGGTGCCGATGAGATGGAACACCGCCTCGCAGGCGGCGCGGTATCCGTCCTTCTTTGTCCCCTTGAAGCCTTCGCTCGCCACGGAGAGCACCGGGATTCCGGTGACGGCCGCCACCCGTTTGCACACGGCGCCCACATCGTCGCCGATCAGGCCCACGATGCAGGTGCCGTACACAAAGGCGGCCTTTGGCTGGTGTTTGGCGATGAGTTGGAGAAGCGCGCGCTCGAGCTTCTTCTCGCCGCCGTAGACTACATCCAGCTCCTGCATATCGGTGGAGAAGCTGTTACGGAAGAGCTGAGGACCGGAGGATTGGGAGCCCCGGATGTCCCAAGTGTAGGCTGCGCAGCCTATGGGGCCGTGAACAATGTGAAGAGCATCGGCGATGGGATACAACACCACGCGCGAGCCGCAGAATACGCAGGCGCGCTGGGAAACGGAGCCCGCCACGCTCGTCTTGCCGCAGTTGAGCGGTCCGCCGGCTTTGCCCGCCTCCGCGATGGAGGAGGCCCGGGAGGGAAGAATCTCCAAGGCGGAAGGCTGAAGAACTGAAGGAGGGATACCCGAACCGGATGAACTTGCGGCGGACGTAGTGGGATTCATTGGATTGGTTCTTCGTTCAGCCTTCAGGTTTCAGCCTTCAGCCTTTGCAGTGCCCGGCGCCGCCGCCCCCGCACCTACAGCCCTCGTGGGGATGCGCCGCAGCTGGCCCGGCTGCTACGCGGGCGATGGCTTCGGGGCCCATGCGCAGGAGCGTCCAGTCCGCCATCCGTTTCGCACCTACGGAATCGTAGAGTTTGAGCGCCTTCTCATTCCATTTGAGCGCGGTCCACTCCAGGCGCCCGCTGGAGCGCCCGTGGGCGATTTCGGCCACCGCCGCGAGCAGCGCTCGTCCCAGCCCGCGCTTGCGGAAATCCGGCCGCACATAAAGGTCCTCCAGGAAGATTCCCGGCTTGGCGGCAAAGGTGGAAAAAGTGCGGTAGTAGACCGCAAATCCCGCGGGATGCCCGTCGAGCTCGGCGATGATAGCCCCGGCGCAGCGGCGGGGACCAAGCAAATGTTCGGATACCGCCTCGGGAGTGATCGCACATTCGTGCGAGAGTCCCTCAAACTCGGCCAGCTCCCGGACAAATTCGCACAGCAGAGCGGCGTCGGTTGAGTTGGCCACTCGCATGGAGAGGCCGCAGGGCGCTTTTTGGCAGCAGTTTTCGTGGTCGCTCATGGTATTCGGTTGCGGTCTACGTACAGATGCATTTCGGGTGCCAGCGTGTGGGCTGGCGGCGGTTATTTTCGCAGGAGAAAACGCTACATTTCCGTAGGGTGCGGCGCGGTGAACCAGGCGATCTCCTGCACATGAAAAGCCGTGGCTCCCTGTGGCTCGGAGGAGCGCTGTTGCCGCATGCGGCGGTGAAGGAGCGCCCGGCCGTGTTTGTATCATGGGTGCACTTTCTGCCGTTCTAGCGCCGGCCCCGAGGCGCGCGGCAGGCGCTGCGACACCAAAGTCTCGGCGCAGCGTAGCCTGCCAACAGGCGCCCGCCGCTCGCTCCAGCCGCTTGGGGCACCGGGCGAACCCATTACACCCGGCGCCCCTGCGCGTACTGGAGATTACTGCACCAACTCGAACCACTCCTCCTCGCACTCGCGGTCCTTCTTGTCGAGGAGCGCATTGATCATTTGGTTGATCAGGTTGGTCGCCCCGGCATAGCCCACCGTCGTAAAGAACCGGTGACTTGTGCGGTCGAGGATCGGGAACCCGTAGCGCACGAAGGGCACGTTCTCTACGCGGGCGATGTGCTTGCCGTAGGTATTCGTGATCAGCAGATCAACGGGCTCGTTCTTCATCCATTGGTGGAGCTCGAAGAGGTCGGCATTGGCCTTGATCTTGGCGGTGGGCACCGGGCCATCGAGCAGCTCGTGCATCCGCTTCTCGAACTGATTGCCGGGCGAACCGGTGATCGCAAACACGGGCTTCATCTCGAGTTCGAGAAGGAATTGCGTGAGAGCGATGACTTGGTCCGGATCCCCCGATACCGCCACGCGTTTGCCATGGAAGTACTGATGCAAATCGCTCATCAGATCGACCAGCCGGCCGCGCTCCAGCTCGACCGCCGCCGGCACCTCTACGCCGGCGTAGCCGCGCAGGGCGTCGATGAAGCGATCGGTGCCCCCGATGCCCACCGGCAGCTCAAGGAAGGCCGCCGGCACGTTGCACTTTTGCTCCAGGGTGGAGGCGCCCACATGCGAGGCGAAATGCCCCAGCGCGATGGTGGCGATGCTGTCGCCGGCCGACCTGATCTGCGCCACCGTGGCTCCGCCCTCCGGGTACATCTTGTATTGCCCGGTGAGCGGGCCGTCCAGGACGTTGGAGGTGTCGGGGAACATCACGATGTTCACCGCCATCGCGGCGGCCAGCCGCTTGATCTCGCGCATGTCCGCCGGCTCGACAAAGCCGGGGATCACGTTGATCTGGTTGAGCGTAGTACCCGTCTTTTCGGACAGGTAGTTGACCATGCCCATGATCATGTTCGAGAACCCGTACACATGGGAGCCGATGAACGAGGGAGTGTTGGCGTGGATGACCACCTTGCCCTCGGGCACCGAACCGTCTTGGCGCGCCTTGTTGACGATGGTCGGGATGTCGTCGCCGATGACCTCGGACAGGCAGGTGGTGTGCACCGCCACGATCTCGGGATCATAGATCGTGAAGATGTTGCGCAGCGCCTGGGTGAGGTTGGCCATGCCTCCAAACACCGAGGCGCCCTCGGTGAACGAGCTGGTGGTGGCCATCACCGGCTCCTTGAAGTGCCGGGTGAGGTGGCTGCGGTGATACGAGCAGCAGCCTTGCGAACCGTGGCTGTGCGGCATGCAACCATGGATGCCTAGGGCGGCATACATGGCGCCTATGGGTTGACAGGTCTTGGCCGGATTGATGCGGAGCGCCTTGCGCTCGACGATTTCGGCAGTGGTTCCGTTTAACATGTTGGTATCCTCCTGGTGGTTGGTTGGTGGATCAGGCCTCCGCCTCCACGGCGGCCTTCTTGGGTTTCCATGCCTTGGCCAGACCGGAGACGACCTCGCGGATGGCCTTGTTGGTGGGGCTGTCGATCCCCTTGCCCATGGCGGTGGCGGCGTTGGCCGGCTTTTTCCAGGACGGGGTGATGAGCTTCCAGACCTTCGAGTTGATCATGCGGTCGATCTCGCGGTAGAAGTTCGCCGCGCCGGTGAAGGCCGCATAAGGGCCGCCGATGTCGTAGCTGTGGAGCTGCTTGCAGGGCACCCCGAACTTCTCGATGACGAACTTGTCCTTGATGCCCGAGCCGATGATATCCGGTTTGTAGAGATGGATCAGCTTTTCCATCTCATGGTGGGAGATGTCGTCGATGATGAGGGTCGATTTCTTCATCTCCACCATCATGCCGTCGTAGTCCTTGAAGTTGAACCCGCCAGCCTTGAGCGCCTCGAGCTGTTCGGGGGTCTTGCGCGGTTGATAGCGCTTCGCATCGGCCTCGACCTCGATCTCCTCGATGTTACGCGAGTCGGCGTCGACCTTGATCGTGGGCAGCACCACGCGGCCCTCGTAGTCGTCGCGGTGGGCGAACTCGTAGCCGGCGGCCACGGTGAGCATGCCCACATCCTTGAAGAGGTGTTGGTAGTGGTGGGCTCGTGATCCTCCGACGAACATCGCGGCGGTCTTGCCCTTGAGGCGGCTCTTAACGTCCTCGATCACCGGGCGCAGCGCGGCCATCTCCTGGGCGATGACCTCCTCGGTGCGGTCGATGAGCTTCTTGTCGCCAAAGAACTGGGCGATCTTGCGCAGCGACTTCGCGCTTTGCTCGGCGCCGATGAAGTTCACCTTCACCCACGGGATGCCGAACTTGGTCTCCATCATCTCGGACATGTAGTTGATGGAGCGGTGGCACATCACCACGTTGAGGTCGGCGGTGTGGCACTTGCAGATTTGCTCGTAGCTGATGTCGCCGGAGAGCGTCGCCGTTACGTGGATTCCGCACTTCTTCAGGAGGGTGTCGATCTCCCAGGCGTCGCCGCCGATGTTGTACTCGCCCAGCACGTTGATGCGGAACTCCTCCTTGTCGGGCTCGTCGAGCAGGCCCACCATGTGCTTGAATACGCCGTTGTTGGCGATGTGGTGGCCGGCGGACTGGGAGACGCCCTTGTAGCCCTCGCAGGAGAAGCCGAAGACATTGATCCCCAGCTCCTCCTTGGCCTTGCGGCACACGGAGTGGATGTCGTCGCCTATGAGGCCCACCGGGCAGGTCGAATACACCGCGATCGCCTTTGGCTTGAAGATCGCGTAGGCCTCGCGGATGGCGGCAGCCAGCTTCTTCTCGCCGCCGAAGATGATCTCCTCCTCCATCATGTCCGTAGTCATGCAATACTGCAGGAAGTTGATGGGCTGGCCGGGCTTGGTGCGGGCCAGGTTGCGGCGGGTGAGCCACGAGTAGTAGCTGCAGCCGACCGGACCGTGGGTGATGTGCAGAATGTCGTGGATGGGACCGATGACCACACCGCGGCAACCGGCGTAGGTGCACCCGCGTTGGGTGATGATGCCGGGTACGGTGCGGGAGTTGGCCGCGATCTCGGGCGGGGCGGACGGCTCGTTGGTGAGGAGCTGCTTCTCTCGCTTCTTCCGCGTCTTGGGCGGATACACTTCGAGCATCTCGGCGCGGGCGGTGGCGGAATCGGGTTGGGGCAGCGAGGGGATTGGATACCCTTCATTGTCGCAACCGTCGGCGGGCTTGTCGGAAAGTTCGGACATGGTGGAAACCTCGGTGGGTTCTCGGATCGTGGTGGTTTAAAAAAAGGAGCGCGGGGGAAGGCCGCGCTCCTGGTGGCTATGGCAGCCGGGGTGGCTCGGGGGCGGCTCAGTTGCCGAGCAGACCGTACTCCATCAGGAGGTTCTCCAACTCCTGGATGCTCATCGGCTTGGGCTTGATGAACATCTTGTTCTGGTCGATGGCCCGGGCGAGGGTGCGGTATTCATCGGCTTGTTTGCACTTCGGGTTCCACTCGATGACGGTCTTGCGTTGGATCTCGGCGCGTTGGACGTCGTTCTCCCGCGGCACAAAGTGGATCATTTGGGTGCCCAGCCGCTTGGCGAAGACCTCGATCATCTCGCGCTCGTTGTCCACATTGCGGCTGTTGCAGATGAGGCCGCCCAGGCGGACAACACCGGTCTCCGAATACTTCTGGATGCCCTTGCAGATGTTGTTGGCCGCATACATCGCCATCATCTCGCCGGAGCACACGATGTAGATCTCCTCGGCCTTGCCCTCGCGGATCGGCATCGCGAAGCCGCCGCACACCACGTCGCCCAACACGTCGTAGAAGACGTAGTCGAGGGCTTGGTCCTCATCGTAGGCGCCGAGCTGCTCGAGCATGTTGATGGAGGTGATGATACCGCGGCCGGCGCAGCCCACGCCCGGCTCCGGGCCACCGGATTCCACGCACAGGCTGCTGCAAAAACCCGTGGAGCGGATGTCCGCGAGTTCGACGTCCTCGCCCTCTTCACGGAGCGTGTCGAGCACGCTGCGTTGGGCCAGGCCGCCAAGGAGGAGGCGGGTGGAGTCGGCCTTGGGGTCGCAGCCGACCACCATGACCTTCTTCCCCATTTCGACGAGACCGGCCACCGTGTTCTGAGTCGTGGTGGATTTTCCGATCCCGCCCTTACCGTAGATTGCGACTTTTCTCATGATGTGTGTTTTCTGGTTAAACTGCCTTCGGGAATGCCGACCCTTTAGCGGGCGCGGTGCCAACTCATGCCAGGCAGTCGCAAACAACTGATCGCCAGTGCGTAGAATCTTTTCTGGCTTTCCGGCACGCCCAAACCGCCTTCAAAACCCCTACATCGGCGTAGGAAACCCGATGTAGGCCGACCTCGGCGTCGGCTTCGCGATACGCCAGCGGCGACATGGGGCGCCACCCTGGCGGCGAAACGCCCTTTGCGCCTATTTGATCGATACGCAGTTGCCCGACGCCGGGCGGAGGTGACACGTCCCGCCTTGCGACTGGAACGCCGCCTGCTGCGACCTGCAGCGTGTCTTCGCCCGTAATCACTCTTCATGACCGCGCCCTGGGCTCCTACCTCGGACTCGCCATAGGCGACGCACTCGGAGCGACCGTGGAGTTCATGACCCCCTCCGAGATCGTCGCCACGCACAAGGTACACCGGCAAATCCTCGGCGGCGGCTGGCTGCGCCTCAAGCCCGGCCAGGTGACCGACGACACCCAGATGTGCCTGGCGCTGGGCGACGCCATCCTCTCCGCCCAGGGCTGGGATCTGCCCACGGTGGCCAACGCCTTTGTAACTTGGATGCGCAGCCGCCCACCGGACATCGGGAACACCTGCCGCCGGGGTATCCGCCGCTATATGCTCGATGGCACCCTCGCCGCCCCGCCGGCCGAGGACAGCGCGGGCAACGGGGCCGCCATGCGCAACCTGCCCGTAGCTCTCGCCTTCGCGCACGCCCCGGCCGCCTTCGAGCGCTGCTCCATCGAGCAGGCCCACGTGACCCACAACCACCCATTCTCCGACGCCGCCACCCTCACCCTCGGCCACATCACCCGCATCCTCCTGGGCGGGGGCGACAAGCTGGACTGCCGCCATTGTGCCAACGATCTGGTGGCGAAGCATCCACAATTTCGCTTCGACCCCTGGCCCGGCCGCACCAGCGGCTACATTGTGGATACCACCCAGACCGTCCTCGACGCCTTCTTCGGCTCCACCAGTTTCGAGGAGTGCCTGGTCAACGTCGTCAACCGCGGGGGCGACGCGGACACCACCGGGGCGCTGGCCGGGCAGCTCGCCGGGGCGTGCTATGGGGTTGCGGGGATCCCGGAACGCTGGCTCAAACGTCTCGATCACAGTGTGGCTGAGCGCATACGACTCCAAACGCCCGGCCTGCTCGCCCTAGCCCGCCCCGCCCGAGTGTCCACCCTGCAGCCCGCCAACCCGTGACCCCCGCCGCCCATCCCACCATCTTCAGCCGCTGCAACCTGCCGCCCTGGGCCATAGCATGTCAGGCGTTCCAGGACGATCCACAGCCGCTTGAAATCGACGGCGTGCGGGCGACCGACCGGCGCCTCTTCGCGCTGCTCGCCGCCACCGCCGACCCGGTGCAGCGAGGACAGGTCTTCCACGACTACCTCTCGGTGAAGTTCCGCCTGCACGAGTGGAGCCAGCACCAGGCCTCCGCCCGCGCCAGCCTGCGCCACAGCTACCTGCGCTTCCTCACCAACTGGGGCGCAGACAGCAACGGCCACGCCGGCGCCGTACTCAAAGCCTGGGTGGAGAGCCGCTTCGGCCTGCGCGCCACCTACCACCAGGGCCGCCTCGACGTCGATCCCGCCGCCCAGGCGCGCTATGCCGCCGACCGCATGAGAGGCTCGGCGCAGACCTTTGGCGTATCCATGCAGTTGGATCTCCTCTACACCTTCTGCCAGGACGAACTGGCCCGCCGCCACCCCGACCGCCGCCACCTCACCCTCTACCGCGGTACCCACGATCCGGAAGAGTACGCTGTGAGCGACGGAGCGGTACACGACGCCACCATTGTGCGACTCAACAACCTCAGCTCCTTCACCTCCGACCGCGAAGTAGCCTGGGAATTCGGCTCCTCGGTGTGGGCGGTGCAAGTGCCCCTGGCCAAGATCGTGTTCTTCAGCGGCCTGCTGCCCCGCCATCTGCTGGAGGGCGAGAGCGAGTTTCTTGTGCTGGGTGGCGAATACCGGGTGCAGCCGCTCAAGTACTGACTGCCGCGCGCGGCTCAGCGCGCCATCAGGTGCACGTTGGGCGCCTTCACCAGCGCGGCCACCGGGCAACCGGGCGCCAACTCCAACTCCGCCGCTGCCTGCCTGGTGAGCCGCGCCACCAGCGGGAAACCACACTCCAGCTCCACCCGCACCAGGGCGCCTTCGTCGATCAGCGCGGCTACCCTGCCGCACCAGCGGTTGCGCGCACTCGCCGTAGCCACCGCCCCGGCACGCATCAACAGCACGTCCTCCGCGCGAATACTCACCAGCACCGACTCGGTCCCGGGCGGCAGTTGATCGGCCATTCCGAACAGCCGCATCCCCGCCACCTCTACCGCCCCCAACGCCCCCTCGCCGCCGAGCAGCCGCCCCGGCAGCACCGTCTCCACTCCCACGATTCGAGCCACCTCCGGCCCGGCCGGCCGCCGGAACACCTCCGCCACCGGGCCGTGTTGGAGCAGCCTTCCTCCGGCGAGCACCGCCAAGCTGTCGCACAGCGCCAATACCTCCTCGCGGGCGTGGCTCACAAAGAGTATCGGAATCCCGAGCTCGTCGCGCACCCGGCGCAGATGCAGCAGGATCGCCTCCTTGCGCGCGGCATCGAGAGCGGCCAGCGGCTCGTCGAGCAGCAACAACCGAGGCGCCGATACCAGCGCCCTGGCCAACGCCACCCGTTGGCGCTCGCCCCCGGATAGTCCGCCCACGGAGCGCTCCAGCAGCCCGGCGATCCCAAGCAGCTCGCACACCTGAGCGCGCCGCCGCGCGCGCCCCTCCACCGGCGCCCGGGCTTCCGCGAAACGCAGGTTGCCGGCAACCGTGAGGTGTGGAAACAGCGCCCCATCCTGCGGTACGAAGCCGATACGGCGCCGCTGCGGCGCGAGGTGGATCCCCGCTGCGACATCCGCCAGCACCTCGCCGCCGAGCACGATCCGCCCGGCCTGCGGTCGCCGAAGTCCGGCGACGAGTTCGACCAGCGTTGACTTGCCCGAACCCGAAACCCCGAACAGCCCGGTCACCCGCCCGCCAAACTCCGCCGAGAACTCGAGGGCAAACGCGCCCGCGCCCCAGCGTATGCCGTCGAGGGAGAGCGACGCGGGGGAGTCCGAAGCCGTAGCCGCACGACTCAGCCGTTCGGCTGAATCGCTGCGCGCTCCAGCTACAAAATCCGCCTCCGCCCGCCGCCGTCGATCCGTCGGGCACTCGCCCCTCGCCTCTCGCCTCTCGACGCTCTGCGCTCGACTCTCGACACCTTCGCCTCCCCGCCCTCGCAACAGCCATTCGCTCAGCGCCAACGCCGCGAATGCCAGCGATACCGATACACCGAGCAGGCCCAGCGCTGCGGAGTCGTTGCCGAGCTGCACCTCGTGGTAGATGCCGAGTGCAAGGGTAACCGTCTCGCCGGGAATCATACCGGCTATCATCACCGTGGCGCCAAATTCGCCCAACGAGCGGGCGAATGCCAGCACCGTACCCGCCGCAAGCCCACGCCGCGCCAGAGGCAGCGACACCGTGAAAAAGGTCCTCCATGGCCCGGCGCCCAGCGTGCGAGCCACCTGCTCCAGCCGCTCCGGAACCTCCTCGAAGGCTACCCGCGCAGCCCTCACCAGCAGCGGCAGCGCCATCGCAGCCGTGGCGATCACCACCGCCTTCCAGGTGAACACCACCTCCACGCCGAACAGCCACCGGCACAGCGCGCCGAGCGGGCCGTGTAAGCCAAACAACTTCAGCAGCACCAGCCCCGTGGCGACAGGCGGTATCACCAGGGGCAGCGCCACCAGGGTCTCCACCAACGCCTTCCCCCTCCAGCGTCGCCGCGCCAGCAACCAGCCCAGCGCCACACCCGGGGGCAGGATCAGCAGGGTGCTCAGCAGGGCTACCCCCAGAGTGAAAAGCGTGAGCTGGAGCATCTCAGGCATGGGCCGCCTCCGGCGTAAGTGTGAACTGGGGGTCGGAAGTGCAATGGCCGCCCACGCATAAGGAGCGGCCGGATCCGATGTGAGCAGCCGATTTCAGCCTCGGCGAAGACGCGCGGCCCGCAGTTGAATCACCAGCTGGAGCGGCGCACATAATGTCCATTATCCGGTCATTTCGGCGGCAGAAATCCGAACTTCGCAAATACCGCCTGCGCCTCCGCTCCAGCCAGATACGCCACAAACTTCGCGGCCTCCTGCGGAAACTTGGACTCCTTCACCGCCGCCGCCGGGTAGGTGATCTTGGGTCCCTCGTCGAGGGGCACCAATACCGCGATACGAACCTTCTTCGAGATGAGCGCATCGGTGCGGTACACGAAACCGGCCTCGGCGTTGCCGGCCTCCACGGCCGCCAACACCGCGCGCACGTTGTCCAGCGGCACGCACTTGCCGCCCACCAGGGCCCAAACCCCCAGCTTCTCCAGATGCTCCTTGGTGTAGGTACCCACCGGAACCGTAGCCGGTTCCCCGATCGCGATGTGGCTCACCTCAGGCTTGGCGAGATCGGCCAACTGGGCCACCGCTACTCCACCCGCTGCAGCCACGACCAGCGCGAGCTGGTTGGCGAGGATCGTGCGACGCGTACCGGCGGCAATCAGGCCGGCCTTCTCGAGCTGGTCCACGCGCAGTTCGTCGGCCGTGATGATCACATCGGCCGGCGCACCCTCCTTGATCTGGCGTGCGAGCGCGCCGGAGGCGCCGAAGTTGAAGCGCAAAGTGTCGCCAGTGCTCTTCGTGTAGGCAGGCGCGATCTCCTTGAGCGCGTCCGCCAAACTGGCCGCAGAAAACACGGTGACCTCAGCCGCAGAGGCACCGAGCCCCACCAGCGCTGCTGTCGCAATGGATAAGAGACGTAAGGATTTCATGGGGGACTGGAGTGTGGGATACTGTTGCAGGACTCTTCAGCGGGCTGCTACGGGCGGGATGCGCGGGGTCGAGCCCTCGCCCATGTGGGTCCTATTCGTGCAGCGCACCTCGGCGCGGTGTTCATTTTCGTGGCGGCGGGGTGTCCTCAAAACGGATCTTCACCAACTTTGCGCACCTCGACGACCTCGCCTCGATGCACCGACAACTGCACCCCGCCGTAGTCGAGATCGCGGATCATTCCGCGCACCACTTTCACCCATTTCCCCGGGCGGGTGCCGCAGTAGCTGGGATCGCCGGTTTCAAAATCGTCAGCCATGGTGGGTTGTTGGTTGGCAAACTGAAATCAATCTACGCCTACAGGCACCGACGAAGCCTTGATCGAGGCGCGGGCAGGCCAGCCCTTCTTGAGCTTCAGCTCCTTGAGCGCGTCAGTTGTCACGGTCGCGGTGATTTCAGCCTCCGGCGCGATGAGGATCGTGACCAAGGCGCTGACCGGCCCTTGATCACAACAAAGGAGCATGGGAGGATATTGCGGGCGCTAGTTTTCATGGGTTGGTTAGCGAACCAGGGAGCAGGGCGCGTGCCCGAATCGCTCACAATGTCAGTTCCATCTCTCCAGCGATATCAGCTGGCGCTCCATGGTAGACGGTCGACGTCGCCAGCGCATCGACACCGGTGCTAGCGAAGGCTGCGGCATTGTCCGGGGCAATTCCTCCGGCGGCGATGAGCACGAGATCGCTGCGCTCGGCGCGCAAAGCGGCGACATAATTCACCAGCTCGGCGGGGGGCACCTTGTCGAATTGTATTCCGTCGGCCCCGGCGCGCACGGCGGCGAGCGCCTCGTCGAGTCCGGTGGCCTCAACGAGAAACTTCTTTTCGGGTGCATGGCTCTTCCATTCGGCAAGACGGGAGGTGAACTCGGCTGGCGAGGCCAAAAACACCCGGTGCTGCGCGAATACCAGTATGGTCTCCGATAGGCCCAGCCGGTGTGGAGAACCGCCTCCCGCCACCACCGCCTTCACCGCGAGTTCGCGCGTGCCGGGAAACCCTTTGCGAGTGGACACAATCTCTATATGCGGCGCCACCGCGCGCGCCGCAGTGACCAGCGCCGCCGTACGGGTGGCGATGCAGGAGGCATACTCGAGTATATTCACGGCCACCTTCCAGCCCAGATGCAGCGCCTGGGCAGAACCGGTGACGCTCAGAAGCTGCTGGCGCGCCTCCACTCGCCGCCCGCTGGGAAGCCACTCCTCCGCTGTGGCGCCCAGTTTAATGAATATACGCCGGGCCTCCTCGGTGCCGCATACGGTAATAGGCGTCCGGCAGCGCATCGTGAGCCGGCCGGCAGTGGCGCCGATACCGAGTACATGGGTGGTGAGATCGAGGTAGGGCACATCCTCCTTGATCCAGCGGTCGAGAGTGGCGTCGTCGATATACATATGTCGTTGGCGGGATTCATTTCCGCAGAAGGAAACGAAGAAAAAACGGGGGCGATAACAGCCGGAATTTATCTCCAATTTCCGGGCCTTCGATCTTCGTTCCCTTCGTTACCTGGGATCGTTTCTGGGAAATCGGGCGCTCAGGTGAGCGCATCGCCCACGAGCTGCGCCCAGGGCTCGTCGAGGCGTTCGCCCAGGCGCTTGAGGTCGACAAGCACGATCTCCGGCACCGCGCCGTAGACGTGGAACTCCCCCCCCCGGATCGACCAAGCCGGCCTCGAGGAACTCGGGGCGGCTCGCGCCCGCATCCACCTTCCCGAACACCCCGGTATCGAACCAGCGCCGGAGGAACTCGGGCCGGTTGTAGTCGCCAAATCCGGTTTCCGCGATCAGGCCCGGCAGCTCGGCGGCATCGCCTGTCTGCCAGAGCTCGTCGTAGGGGTTTGGCGAATGGCAGCCAGCCGGCATGAACCACGCCGGCGGCGCCCCACCCTAGTCCTCAAGCGATCGGAAGTGCCAGTGGAGTCGCTGCCGCAGCTCGTTGCGCACCGGGCACGGCGCATAGGCGAGCAGGTCGAGGCGGCGGCGCGAGTTGGTTTCAGTCTCCGGGAAAACCGGCTCGTCGTTGAGAAGATCGGATGGATCGATGGAGGTGTTCATTGGCGAAAGAGTGAGGAGCGGCAAACGGGCCAGTGGGCGGCGTGCTAGGCGCAGGCGGGCACCGCGAAAGCGATGGGCACCTCTACCCGGGAGTCCACCGAGCGGCCGTCCTTGCGGCCGGGCCAAAATCTCCAGCGCGCCACCGCCTCCAGCGCCGACTCCGCAAACCCGGAATTGGTGGCGGCCGTCACCCGGGCCGAGCGCACTCCGCCCTCGGGTGTGACGATGAACATCACGGTGACTTCGCCGCTGGCCCCGGTGCGAAGCAGAGCGGACGGATACGGCGGCAACGACTGCGCGATAATGACCGGCGGCTGGTCGAGTTCGGCCAGCTCGAAGAACGACCTCAGGCAGCGGCCCCCGCCCACTCCGGCCAAGACGTCGCGATCAACCCTGAAGCCAACGCCGCCCGCCACCCGCCCGAGCGGCAGACATGGCCACGGGAGTGCCACCGCCGAGTCCCTACACAGATCGCTCCGGCCGATCAGGTCCGCGGCGGGCTCAGACGAGTCACCGACTTCCCGAACGGGCTCGACCTCGACGTTTCCTGGAACTGGTGCCGCTTCGCAGCGCTCGACGGCGAACAGCGCAACCTCCGCGTCCGGTTCGCTCCTGGCGGCTGGAGGTGCAACCACTGGAGGCGAGCGCCGAACACCAAACCCACCGCAGGCGAAGAATGCACCGTGAAAAGCCGCCGCCGATACCGCGGCGGCCAAACAATCACCAAACCGCCGATGCGGCGGGCGGATCATGCACCCTTCTCCCCTCCGGCATACGGAGGAATTTCGAATGCGGCTGTCCATAGCTCTTCCTGCGAGGCCGCCAAAATGCTGGCGGCATCTGGCCATACGATCCGATCGAGGCGATAGCCGAGCACGCTGCCGGCGTGGAAGAGCCGGGCCGACCACGGAACCTCGACTACGGTTCGAGCGGTGTGCACCAGCGTGGCGCGCAAGGGGCTGCAGCCCGTAGCCATCTCGAAGCCGTGGGCGAAAAACGTGCTGCCGGCCAACTCGGCGCGCAGCGGCACCCCGCGCGCCACCCCGAGGCGGCGCAGTGCCTCCACCCCTACGCGCAACCCGAGGGCAAAATCGACGTTGCTGGTGTCCCAGTGCATCTCACGCGAGGCGCGCGCGGCATCGTCAGGCCGCTCCATCACCTTCGCCCAGTGCAGCGGCACGGCGGCGTCGGGAAAGGCGTCGAAGTGCGGCACATACGGTTTCACATCCACCACCGGGGTGCGATGGAAGGCGTCCAGCCCGCGCACGACGATTACGTTACCCTCGCGCCGCAGCAGCCTGACGATGCACGAGCCCAGCGCGGCGGGCCGGCACGGTGCCCGGGAGCTGAACACACCCTGGCCCGCCCTGTCGTCTTCGGCCGGCAGCACCAGCGGAGGGGCATCGCCCCACCCTCGCGCCCGCAGCCACTCGGCCGAGCGGTGCTGGCGGTAGATCACCCACAGATGGGAAAAGTACTCGATCCCCACGAGGCCGGCCTCCAGCTCGGGTCGCAGCACCAGGCGCGACTCGCTGTTGTAGTCGCAGCCGTCGACAAAGGTTTGGTACGGTGAATCCACCTCGCCGATCGGCGCGAGCGTGAAGGCCTCAAGCGGGTCCGGGCGCGGTGTTTTCATGGTGCGGGCGTGACCGAATCAAGCCCGGAAGCGACGAGAATCGCCCGCGTCCAAGGCGAGCGCAGCGCCAAGGCATCCGGGCAATTCACCCGCGGGATACATGAAATGATTTCACCAATCCCGTGCACCCCGCCCGCGCCACTCGCAAAGGCAACCCGCCTCCGAAGATGCCACCTCGCCGAAGTGGCACTATCATGGCGGCCGGACTCAAGAGAAACCCAACGTCACCGATAGAATACAGTCCGGCTCGACCACGCCATCTTGCAGTCAGTCAAAAGCTCCCGCCGGCCCCCCTCCCCTTCATGCCCGCTTTCCGCTTCAGTCTGTTTACCAAAATCGCCTGCTTCGGTGCGGGCTTTGCGGCCACCCTGGCCCTGTTCGGAATAGTCTCGGCGCACACCCGCTCAAGGGTCGAGGTCAACGGCCCGATCTATTCGAAGATCGTCATGGGCAAGGACCTCATCGCCGACATCCTTCCGCCGCCCGAATACATTCTGGAATCGTATCTGACCGCATTCCAGATGGTCGACGCCCGCTCCGCCGAGGAGCGCCGCGAACTGGAGGCAAAGTTCACCCAGCTGGAAAAGGACTTCCGGGACCGGCAGGTGGTGTGGAAAGATACACTACCCGAGGGCCGGATGAAGCAGGCAATGGTGGCCGATGCCGCCCGGCATGCCACGGAGTTCTTTTCGCTCGTGCGGGACCGTTTCATTCCCTCCATCAAAGCCGGCAATACGGCGGAGGCGCGCTCCCTCGTGCTCGGGGAGCTCAAGGCCGCCTATGATCTGCACCGCAAATTTATCGACGAAGTGGTGACCGCCGCCAACGCCTACAACGCCGAGCGCGAAAGCGAGGCCGCCTCCGTGGTGCGCAACGGCAACGCGGCCGAGCTGGCCTTCGTTGTCGTCGGAATCGTGGCCAGCGTGGGGCTGGCCCTCTTGCTCGCCCATCGTCTCCAGCATTTGATTTCGGGCATCGTCGCCGACCTGCGAGAGCGCTCGGATCAAATCCAGGATGCCTCCACAGAGATCTCCAGCACAAGCGAGTCGCTCAGCAACGACGCCAGCAGCCAGGCCGCCTCTGTAGAGGAGACCAGCGCCTCGGCCGAAGAGATCGCCAGCATTGCCAAGACCGCCGAAGGCCAGTCGGAAAATGCGAAGACCGCTGTGGACGCCGCCGGCAGCGCTGTCGAGGCCAGCCGGGCCCTTGCGAGTCGTTTGACCGGGGCGATGGAGCAGATGCGGGTGTCCACCGAAGGGATCGCAAAGATCACCAAGGTCATCGAGGAGATCGCATTTCAAACCAACATCCTCGCCCTCAACGCGGCCGTGGAAGCGGCCCGGGCGGGCGAGGCCGGCGCCGGGTTCGCTGTGGTGGCCGACGAGGTACGCGCCTTGGCGCACCGGTCCGGAGCCGCCACCAAGGAGATCGATACGCTGATCCATGGCGTAAAAGGCGGGGCGGCGGATGTGGCGCGCATCAGCGCGGCGGTTGCAGCCTCTTTGCAGGAGATCACCACGGCCATCGGTTCGGCCAAGGAACACGTAGGCGGCATCGCCCAGCATACCCGTGAGCAATGTCAGGGTACCGGCCAAATCAGCGCCGCGATCTCCTCAATAAGTGTAGGAACCCAAAAGAGCGCGGCCTCTGCTGAGGAGCTGGCATCCACGGCCCATCTGTTGCGCGACCACGGCGAGGGCCTAGGCCAAACGGTGGATACCCTGAGCACTGCGATCCTGGGGCGCGCCAGATAGGAAGCCCCACGGCTTCTCCAGCCCTTGAACCGATGCCAGTAGTCGGTTTCCGGGCCCGCACGAACCGTGGCGTGGAGTGTCCCCGGCAGCACGGCGGCTCGCGAAAGCCACGATGTCCCCGGCAACCGGGGCCGCTGGCGATCCATTTCCAAATCACACCGGGCCCGGCCGCCGACCCTAGGCGTGCGCAGCGGCATCCGTCCGGCCTGTACAGACTAAGCCCGCCGGCTCGCGCCCCAGCCTACCCTAGGCCCGCCTGCCCGCGGCGCACCTCGGCGGCGGCTGCGGCAGGATCGGCCTTGAAGCGCTCCGGATCTATCCCGTAGCGCTTCACGCGCAGGCCCATGATTCGCTCGGTCAACCCGAGCTGGCGTGCTGCCTTGGCCATGATCCCGCGGTGGCTCTTGAGCGCCTCTGCGATCATCTCTCGCTCCACCGCGCCGATCGCCTCCTCCAGCGTGCCGCGGGGGGCTGTGCCGGAGGCTTCGCCGGTCTGCAGCGTAGGTGGAAGATGGAAACCATGTACCACTCCGTCCTGGGAGAGGAGTACCGCGCGCTCCATCGTGTTCTCCAGCTCGCGCACGTTGCCCGGCCAGTGGTAGGCCATGAGCATGTCGATGGCGGGAGTGGAGACACGCACCACGTTCTTGCCGTTCTGCTTGGCGTATTTCTCGAGGAAGTGGTCGGCTAGCTCCAGGATATCGCTACGGCGGTCGCGCAGCGGCGGCACATAGATGGGGAACACATTGATGCGGTAGTAGAGGTCGATGCGGAAGCGCCCCTCCTCGATCATCTTCTCGAGGTTGCGGTTGGTCGCGGTGATCACGCGCACGTCTACTCGTATAGTCTGTGAGCCGCCAACACGCTCGAAGGTCCCCTCCTGCAGCACCCGGAGCAGTTTGGCCTGGGTGGCCGCGGAGATCTCGCCGATCTCGTCGAGAAAGATGGTGCCTCCGTCGGCCAGTTCGAAGCGCCCCTTGCGCAGCGCCAGCGCGCCGGTGAAGGCTCCCTTCTCGTGGCCGAACAGCTCGCTCTCGATGATGCTCTCCGGCAAAGCGGCGCAGTTGACGCGCACAAACGGCTTCTTGCGCCGCGCGCTGCCTCCCCAGATAGCGGATGCTATCCGCTCCTTGCCCACGCCGGTCTCGCCGCGGATGAGCACCGTGGTCTTCGAGTCGGCCACTTGGTCGATGTGAAAATACACCGTGCGCATGGCCGACGAATGTCCGGTCATGCCTTCGGGCACGAAGCTGCGGGCGATCTGCTGCTGGAGCCGCTCGTTCTCCTCGCGCAAGGTGTCGATGCGCTCCTTGGCCATCTGCCGGAAACGCACCGCCAGTCCCACTTGCCCGGCTACAAGTACCAGGAAGCGAGCGTCGATGGTGAGCAGCAATTGCGAGCTGGCGGGGCGGGTGAACGACAGAGTGCCAAGCACCTCGTTGCCGTGGCGGATGGGCACGGCTACGAGGCTCTCGCCCTGAGCGCGGGCCTCGGCGAAGAGGCGCTGCTCCAGCGGGCTCCATTCGTCGGCAGGAGAGACCGCCAGGTCGGGCAGCACCAAGGGTTCGCCCACGGTCGCCACTCGGCCGAGAAAGCCCTCGCCGAGCTTCTCGCGCATCGCCTTGTCGCGATGATCGGCGTGGGGCCGGTCCTGCATCTCCTCCACCATAAGCTCTGCGCTCTCGCGGTTGACGATGGTGAGCAGGCCGCGTCGCAGCGCTGTGGTGGCGGCAAGTTTCTGGAAGAGCGGCTGCACGGCATCGCGCAAGTCCAGCCCTTGTGCCAACATGGCTGAGACATCGTGCAGCAGGCGGAATTCCTGGAGCACTCGGCATGAGCCCGCCCAATCCGGCGGCAGGGCCGGAGGCAGCATCCCTCCTCGTTCCGAACAGGAATCACACGTGCTCATCGTCGGAGAGCGCCAGCAATCCCGATGCCAGCGGAGGCGGGTAACGCAGAAGCTCGAAGACTCCGCTGGCATTTCCGGCAAGGCAGGTGCGCCGACCCGAGTGATCCGAGACGAAGCACGCAGGGGAACGGTGCGGTGCGGACCCTAGATCCAGCCGGAGATTTACCCGGGGCAAAACCACACGCTTCGCCAGCGCAAGTGAAGGGCCCCACGGCCCCGGCTCCCGCGTCCACATCCGCCACTGATCAAATCCGCCCGCTCCCCGGCTCGTTTTCGCCCATGTATTGCCCGTTGCGCCCAGCCAGAGCAGTTGGACACAGAGGCCACAGGGCTGAGCCGAGTAGAGCGCCGGAACCAGTCATCCGTAGGAGCGTGCTTGCACGCGATTCATAGCGCAGGTCGCGTGCAAGCACGCTCCTACTTGGGACACTGGAGT
>CAJCBL010000105.1 GCA_903960515.1 uncultured Verrucomicrobiota bacterium | reverse complement strand
GCTGAATCGCTTCGCGCTTCAGCTACGAGGAACGGCCAAGAGGAAGGGCTGAATAGCTTCGCGCTTCAGCTACGAGCAGGAAGGACTGAATCGCTTCGCGCTTCAGCTACGAGGAACGGCCAATCGGAGGGACTGAATCGCTTCGCGCTTCAGCTACGAGAAACGGCCAATCGGTTGGCGATTCCAGATTCTCGCTTCGCGCTTGAGCTATTCCGTGGGGAGCGGCTTGAGATAGCGTGTGAGCACGGCCTGCACGCTGTCGGGTGTGAGAGGCTTGGGCACATGATCGTCCATGCCGGCTTCCAGGCACATCTCTCGGTCGCCCGACATCGCGTTGGCCGTCATGGCCACGATGCGGATCTCCCGGTCGAAGCCGGGCTCCCGGGCTGCTTGGGCCGAGCGGATACGCCGGGAGGCCGCAAGGCCGTCGAGCACGGGCATCTGCACATCCATCAGGATGAGCTCGTAGGGATGGCGACGAAGCTCGTCGAGGGCCTCCTGCCCGTTGCCTACGACCTTGGCGGAGTGGCCGGCGTTCTTGAGGTATTGCAGGGCGACCTTCTGGTTCACCCGATTGTCCTCGGCCACAAGGATACGCGCGCTGTCGGCCGTGGGGGCCGCGGTAGCTTTGACGAGAACTGGAGGGGCGCTGACCACCGCAGCTTGTGGGGCGCCGAGGGCGCGCAGGATCAGGTCGCGAAGCCGCCCGGCGGGGATCGGCTTGAACTCGTAGGCGGTGAGCCCGAACTCCTGTAGTTGCCCAATGCTGAGCCGCTCGCCGGAGGAGCTCACCAGAGCCATCACCGGGCTGCCCAGGGTTTTGTCTCCCTTGATGGTGCGGGCTAGATCCAGCCCGTCGGCTCCAGGCATGTGGTGATCGATGAGCACCAGATCGTAGGGCTTGGAAGCGGCCACGGCCTGGCAGAGCGCGAGCACGGCCGCTCCGGCCGAGTCGACGATGTGGTGGGCCATGTTCCAGCGATCCAGTACGTAGTGGAAGTACTTGCGGTTGGTCGCGTTGTCGTCGACCACGAGAACGCGGCGGTTTTCAAACGAGGCGAGCGGTGCGCTCGGGATGGGGATGCCGGAGGCGGATCCAAATTCGGCGACAAACCAGAAGCGCGAGCCGCGGTCGGGAATGCTGACCACTCCGATCTCGCCATGCATCAATTCCACCAAGCGCCGGCAGATGGCCAGGCCCAGACCGGTGCCTCCAAATTTCCGGGTCGTGGAGGCGTCGGCCTGCACGAAGCGCTGGAAGAGGCTGCGCTGCACTTCCGGAGGGATGCCGATGCCGGTGTCCTCGACCTCGAAGCGCAGGCGGCAGGGGTTGCCTGCGGATTCGGCCGGGCCCACGCGCACGATCACCTGGCCGGTGTCGGTGAACTTGATGGCGTTGCCGATCAGGTTGAGGAGGATCTGGCGGATGCGTACCGGATCGCCGCGGACGAGTTGCAGGGTGGCCGGATCGATGTCGAGGGAGAGTTCCAGGTCCTTCTTGCGGGCGTTGGCGGCGTGCAGGTCCACGGCGCGCTCGAGCTGTTCCACCGGGTCGAAGTCGATGGCTTCTAGGCTGAGCTGACCGGCCTCGATCTTGGAGAAGTCGAGGATGTCGTTGAGGATGGTCATCAGGCTCTCGCCGCTGTGGATGAGGGTATCCACGAAGTCGCGTTGATCGGGGGCCAGTGGGGTGCCCAGCAGCAGGTGGCCCATGCCGATGACTCCGTTCATCGGTGTGCGGATCTCGTGGCTCATGTTGGCCAGGAAGGCGCTCTTGGACTTGTCGGCTTCCTCGGCCAGGATCTTGGCGCGCTCGAGTTCGATGTTGGCCGTGCCCAGTTGGAGGTTGGCCTCGCCCAGTTCGGCGTTGGCGTGGCCCAGTTGGGTGTTGGCCCGGCCCAACTCGGCGGTGCGCTGGTCCACTCGCTGCTCGAGTTCGACGTTGAGCACTCGGTAGAGCTCCTCGCTTGTAGCCAGTTCGGCGGTGCGCTCGGCGACCAGGCGGGAGAGGCGGCGTTTGTCGCGGCGTTCAAGGCAGGAGAGTGTCCAGATTGCCAGGGCGATGGTGAGCAGGCCGGAGAGGGCAAAGAGGCTGAGCGCGAGCCGGGTGCGGTACCAGGGGGGGAGCACGGCGAAGGCAAGCCGGGCCTCTTCGCCGATGGTACCGGCGGCTTGGGGACGCACGCGGAAGACATAGCGTCCCTCCTTGAGGCGGTTGAAGGAGGCGGAGCCGGTGGTGCCGGTGGAGGTCCAGTGCTCGCCCTGTTCGCCGGCGCCCTCAAGCATGACGTCGAAGGAGATGGCGGGGCCGAAGGGGTTGCCCGGGGCGCAGAAGCGGAACGCGAGCGAGTTCTCTACGAAGGGCAGGTCGGGCAGGGTGCGGCCGGGGGTGGCGAGGTAGCGCTGGGTTGTGGGCAGGAGCACTGAGCTGATCAAGGCACGCAGGGGGCGTGCGGGGGGCGGCACCACGCCCGGATCGTAGCGCAGCAGGCGCTTGCGTTCGAGGACCCAGAGCACGCCATCCTCCTGGCAGGTGTAGCTGTAGGCGTCGAAGCCGGGGATCATCGTACGGCTCGGGCTGGTGGCCGGCAGGCTGGTATCCAGCATGTGCACGGAGTTGCTTTGGGTGAACCAGATCCGGCCCAGGGGGTCCTGGAACGGCCGACCCAAGTAGCCCATCATACCGGGGTATCGGAGACTCAACTCGTTGTCCTCAATCAGGCGGCCGCTGGCCTCGTCGTAGCGCACGGTCTTGCCCGCAGCGAAGTGGCGGGCCACTCCGTCGAGAACGAAGGTGTTCACCCAGGCGTTGGGCAGGCCATCCTCGGGCCCCAGAAACTGGACTCGCGGGGTGCCGGCTTCCAGGCGCACTCGGGCGATCCGGCCGGTGCCCAGCTCCAGCCATACGGTGCCGGCGGCGTCGAGGGAGGTGGTGTAGACGGTGCCCAGTTGGGGGAGGGGGAAGCGACGCGCCTCCAGCCCGTCGGCAGTGGGGCGGAACCAGCCCACCTCGTTGCGCGCGCAGTAGAACCAGCCGTCGGCGGTGGGCGGGGCCACGCCGATGCGGGCGCTGATGATTCCGTCGAGTACTTTGCGCCAGGCGCCTGCGGTGTATTCGAAGACTCCGTCGTCGCGGGAGGCGAAGAGGCGATCGGCGAGCACCCCGAAATGGGCTAGGCCTGAGCCGGGCGGGGAGTCTTCCTCGAAACGTTGAAGGCGGCCTTCGGGCGAGTAGACACCGCGGAAGCATCGGCCGTGGCTCTTGATCCAGAGCCGGCCCTGGTGGCGAATGGTGATGGCGTAGCTCAGGCCGGTGGGGATCAGCGGGGTGAAGTTGGATAGCGGCGACGGGTAGGCCACGCGGGCAATGCCGTCGTTGAGCAGCGCCCATAGCACTCCATCGGAGGAGCGCAGCAGCCGGCGGATGCGCGAGAGGCGGTGGTCGAGGGTGCGGTCGAGCACCTGTTCGATGCCGCCTTGGCGGTTGAAGATGACGATGCCCAGGGTGTCCACGGCCGCGGCAAATCTGTCGTTGCCCAGTGCGCACAGGTCGTGGACTTCCATCGACTTGGGAATTTCTCCAAAGTTGGGGAAAGGCTCCAGGGTCTTGCCGTCGTAGAGGTTGAGGCCGGAGGCTGGGGTGCTCACCAGCAGGCGCCCCGGTTCGAACTCCACGCCGGTGATCAAGCAGGTGGCGTTGCTGGCCTGGGGCAGGGAGACGTCGATGGTGCGCCCGGCCTCCGGGTCGATGCGGTAGGTTTTTCCGTTGCTGCCATCGCTGACAAGAACTGTGGAGCCCATGGCGAAAACCGCGCCGATGCTGGCGGTGTGCTGGATGACCTTGGGCTCCGAGCCCGGTTTCCAAAGAACGAAGGCCCCGCTTTGGCCATGCCAGTACCAGGAATCGCCAAAGGTGAAGACGCCGCTGTCGGGGGCGATGCCTTGGGGCCAGGGGGCGAGGGGGGTGTAGTGCCAGCGGGCGTCGGCTGTGAACTCCAGGCGGGCAAAGCTGTTGCCGATGCTCGCATAGGCACGGCCGTCGGTATCGACGGCGATGTTGCCGGCGATGCCGCCCTGATCGGCGGAGCTGCGGCAGTACGTTTCCCAGCGCACTCCGTCGCCGATGGCGATCTCGTTTTGAGCCGCCACGATCAACCGGCCGTCGGGCAGGAACTGCAGGTCGATGGGCGGGGTGCTCAGCCCCATCGCCTCCGGCCCCATGACCACGAAGTCGGGCACGCCAGCTTCGGACACCCCGGGCGGGGTTGCGGGGATACGCGAGGAATCGGCACCCAGTGCGGCACTCACAGCCCCCAGCAACACGCAACCAAGCACTGCGCTCAACAGCAGCGCATGCAGGGCAATGGAGCTGGGGCGCGGGCGGCCCAGTCCTGACGAGAACCAGTGGTAGCGTATTAACAAGGAAGGAGTAGCTGCCCTATCGGTCGCCCAGTGGCGGATTTGAGGACGAAGCCAGCGGCCGGCGTAAGCTTGCCGTTCGATCAATACAGGAGATGGCGCGTGCGGCGGCGAGCGTGAACGCGAGGTACTAAGCCGTGACTATTCGGTCGAGAGCCAAGAGCAGAGCGCCGGAGGCTGATCACCAAGCAAGCCCTTGGAAGCATGCTTGTTTTGGAGCCGATCCCTGGTGGTTCGTCTCTCGCCACTCAACACTCGGCTCAGGTCTGCCTTGGCACGGCTCAGCCGTAACCATTCGGTCGTAGGAGAGTGCTTGCACGCGATTCAGAGCGCAGAGCGCGTGCAAGCACGCTCCTACGGCGGACACGGGGGGCGTGCACTGCCAGAGCGCAAAGAGGTAGGATTGCATGGTTTCGGCTCAGCAGGGGCGGCAGCGGCTGAGGCAGGCGACACAGAGAGCGGAAGTCAGGCCGGGGCTTCTGTACTGCGAAGTACGTGACTCGCCTCCTCGTCTGTGCAATCCGGGCTTGAGGCTGGGCCCGAGAGAGCCAGCCCGGCCGGCGCCCAGCATCGGGGACTCAGCCAGCGGCTCGCCGCATGCCTTGCCCCGTGCCCCCGTGGTTCAACCACCGGGGGCGGGGCGATTTCGTGTCGTGCTCCAGTTGGGATGGCTGCCCATACATTGAGGGAGCTTGCCAGCGACAGGGGGACTGAGCCCTGGGACACACTCTCCGGTCACAGTCCGCGCAGTTCGGCCAGCACGCCTTCCAAGTGCGTCCCGCAGCGGGCGGACTCCGAATCGATGATCAGGATCTTGGATCCGCAGTCGACCAAGGCATGGACGGAGTCAGCCGGCTTGTCTCCGTTTTGCCAGACCACGGCGGGGTAGCCTCCTTTCGTGACGATTTTCTTCATGCCATCGGCGGCGGTGAATTGCCTTCTATAGAGCTGGGAGAAGACGGCCTCGAGGTCGCCGGTGTATTCGGTGCGATTGGCTACCCGCATGTCCATGACATGCTTCTCGGCGCCGCTGACTCCCTTGCGAGAGAATGACACGAAGGATTGCGGGGTATCGCTGCGCGGCGACCTCCGTTCTTCCACTGCAGCCTCCCAGATGTTGGGGTACTTGAAGGCGATGCCGAGCGGCTTGTTCTCGAAGTCGAGCCACGCGGTAGGCTGGGCTGCGGTGGTTTCGGCGGCGGCGTTGGAGCCCTCTTTCGAGGGGCATCCGGACAACAACAATGCGACGCCGGCCAGCAGGCCGAGCGCTGCGCGGGAGAACTTTGGGGTAGAGGCCATCGACAATTTCATTTCCGATAGAGGCATGGGGTTGCTCCTCCGCCCGACGCTAGGTCCCGGCGGCAAGCCGGAGATCGGGTCGTCGGTCGGAGCGGGTGGGCGGTCAGGCTAGGGTATCGGTGCCCTATGACAAGTAACAAGACAGTGATCGAGCGATCGGATCGTGGCGGTGTGGCCCTGCGATGGCGCCAGTCGATCACCCCTGAATCTTGTGGGCGGGGGCCGACTGGGGAAACCTTCAGCCCGGCTTCGGCGAGCAGCGCTCCACCGGCGCCGCCGGTGAGCGCTCCGGCTCGGGGACTGTCCTTGCCGGATGGATCACTTGCGCTTGCGGGGCTTGGCGGCGCGCTCGGCGAAGAGGAACTCGGCATAGGCGAGATCGCGCGGGGTGGTGAGCTTGGGGTTGGGCTCCGGGTTCTCATAGAAGAACACGGGCTTGCCGGCGAACTCCATGGCCTGGGCGTCGTCGGTCACGCGGCGGCTGGCCGGCAGCGAGGCGTAGGCCTCGAGGATCTCGGCGCGGCGGAAAATCTGCGGTGTCTCCGTAGCCCAAAGACGGCTGCGCTCCAGGGTGCGCACTGCCACGGGGCCGTCGGGCTCGGCGGCATCGGGGAACTCCTTGATGGTATCGGCCACCCGGTGGGCGAAGACGGCCGAGCCGTGGCGCTTGGCCAGGGAGGCGAAGCGGCGGATCAACGGGGCGCGCACCATCGGGCGCGCGGCGTCGTGGATAAGCACCCACTCGGTGCTGGGCGGCAGCGCCTCGAGGGCGTGGCGCACCGACTCCTGGCGCTCTACTCCGCCGCGCACGAAGATGATGCGCTGGGTGAGCGAGAGCTTGAGGGAGCGCACCGCGCGGTCGATCTGGCGGCGTTGGGCCACGGAGCGGAAGACGAATACAAAGGTGGGGGCCAGCCCGCTTTCCACGAAGGCCTCGACCGAGTGGAGGAAGACCGGTTTGCCGGCGACCTTGGCGAGGATCTTGTCGTCGGCGGCCGCCTTCATGCGGGTGCCGCGGCCGGCGCAAAGGAAAATGGCGGCGGTGCTCATGGGGGGCGGGCTGGCAGGCGCTGGGGGCTGGGCTACGGCGGGGGCGCGACGGATGGCGGCGGTGCTCATCCGGTGCGGCCGAGTTCGCGCAGGATGCGGGTGGCGGCTTCGGCGGGATCGGAGGCGCGCAGGATGGGGCGGCCCACAACGATGAAATTGGAGCCGGCGCGGGCTGCGTCGGCCGGGGTCATCACGCGTTTCTGTTCGTCGGCGGCTGAATCCGCAGGGCGGACACCGGGGGTGACCAGGCGCACGCCGGCCGGCAGCGCGGCGCGCAGCGGAGCGACTTCATGCGGTGAACACACCAGGCCGCTCATGCCGGCGGCGGCGGCCAGGCGGGCGAGGCGCTCGACCTGGGAGGCGGCTGAGCCCGGCACTCCGGTCGCGTTGAGCGCGGCATCGTCCATGGAGGTGAGCACCGTTACGCCGAGCAGCAGCAGTTCGGGCTTGTGCTGGCGCTGGGCCTTGACGGCCCACTCCATCATCTCGCGGCCGCCGGAGGTGTGCAGCGTAAGCATACCGATGGGCAGCGGGGAGAGGGACTGCACGGTCTTGGCCACAGTATTGGGAATATCGTGGAGCTTGAGGTCGAGGAAGACGTTGAAGCCCTGGTCGGCTACGCGGCGCACGTAGTCGGGCCCATAGGCGGTGAACATCTGCAGGCCGATCTTGACCCAGCGCAGGCGCCCGGAGAGCTGGCGCAGCAGGGGGGCCGCTTCGTCGGCAGTTTCACAATCGAGGGCGAGAATTAGGTCGCAGTTCATGGAGGTGCGTTCGTACGTTTCCGAACGTGCAACCGCAGCGTTTTTCCCTGTGAACGCAAGCCCTTCGATGAGCGTATTCGCCCCCGCCAAACTTAATCTGTATCTCGCCGTAACCGGGCGCAGGACCGACGGGTTCCACGACCTGGTGTCGCTGGTGGTGCCGTTGGATTACGGCGACACGCTTGGGCTGGAGCCGGCCCGCGGGGGAGGCGGGGCCGACGAGTTGGAGTGCGCCGCGCCCGGAGTGCCCACCGATGCGAGCAATCTGGTGCTCAAGGCGGCTGCGGCATGGAGGGCGGCGGGCGGGCGGGCGCCTTGGCAGCGCTTTGTGCTGGAGAAACGCACGCCGGCGGGCGCCGGGATGGGCGGGGGCAGCAGCGATGCGGTGGCGGCGCTGCGCGGCCTGCAGGAGCTGGCGGATACGCCGCTGCCCGCGGCCGCGCTGGGGCCGCTCGCGGCGGCGCTGGGCTCGGATTGCCCGCTGTTTTTGGGGGGCTGGCCAACGATAATGCGAGGGCGAGGCGAGCGCTTGGAGGCGTTGGCGCCGCAGGAGCGCTCGCGGCTGGCCGGGCAACGCGTGCTGGTGTGCCGGCCGGGCTTTGGCATCGATACTCCGTGGGCGTATGGCCGCTTGGCGGCGGGGGCGCCGGGCAGCTACCTGGCCGCGGAGGAGGCCGAGGCGCGCCTGGCGGCGTGGCGCAAGGGGGAGATCGGGCTGGAGGAGTTGTTGGCCAACTCGTTTGAGCGGGTGGTATTCGCGAAGTTCGCGGCTTTGCCTGCGCTGGCCGCGCGGCTGCGGGAGCGCCTCGGGCTGCACCTGCACCTCACCGGGAGCGGGAGCGCGTGCTTCGCTCTGTTGCCGCAAGGCGGAGACGCGGCGGCGGCGATGGCGGAAGTGGGCGAGGCGTGGGGAGTAGAGGCTTTTGCCGTGGAGACCCGGGTGGGTGGGGGCGGGAAAAGCGGTTGACGGTGCGCGAGTTGCGGGGTTTGAATTCGCCCTGTTGCACGCCTTCCAACACGCCGACCAAACCCGCACCGCACGCCACGCATGAGCCAACCCGCCCAGACCGAGATTGTCGTCCAGGGCATAGCTGCGTCGCAAGGCATCGCATACGGTCAGATTTTCCTCTACCTCCAGAAGGACCTCGACCTGCCGCAGTACCAGATCGAGCCCAACCGCCGGGTGGACGAGATCGCGCGTTTTGAGCGGGCGCTGGTGGATACGCGCAAGGAGATCGGCCGGGTGAGGGCGGAGGTGGCCAAGAACTTGGGCGAGGACGAGGCGCGCATCTTCGATGCCCACCAGCTGGTGCTCGAGGATCAGGCGCTGATCACCGAGACGATCCGTGAAATGGAGAACACCGGCCTCAACATCGAGGCGTGCTTCCACCGGGTGTCGCAGCGCTATGTGCAGGCCTTCGAGGAGATCCCCGACGAGTACCTGCGCGAGCGGGTGGCGGACATCCGCGATGTGGCCAAGCGGGTGCTGCACTCGCTCATGGGACAGGTGTCGACCAATCTCGGCTCGGTGTTGAAGAACCGGATCGTGGTGGCCAACGACATCAGCCCCTCGGATGCGGCCAGCATCGACCGCAGCAATGTCCTGGGCGTGGTTACGGAGGGCGGCAGCCGCACCAGCCACGCCGTGATCGTGGCTCGGTCCCTGAAGGTGCCTGCGGTGGTGGGCGCGCGCGGCATTCTCGAGAAGGCCCAGGACGGGGTATGGGCGATCCTCGACGGCTACGACGGGTTCATCATCCTCAACCCCACCGAGCAGACGCTGTTCCGCTACGGCAAGCTCCAGGAAAAGCGTCGCACGGTGGAGACGCGTATCATGGCGGTGAACCGCCTGCCGGCCGAGACGCTGGACGGGGTGCGCGTTACGCTGCTGGCCAACATCGAGAAGGCCGACGAGGTGGAGCTGGTGCGAAGCTACAATGCCGACGGCGTGGGGCTGTTCCGCAGCGAGTATCTTTTTCTCAACTCCGGGCGCATCCCCGACGAGGAGCAGCAGTTCGCCGCATACTCGGCGGTGGCCAGGGGCCTGGCGCCCCAGCCGGTGATCATCCGTACACTGGATATAGGCGGCGACAAGAGCTCGGCCGGCGGGGTGTCGCTGATCGAGCCGGAGGCCAATCCATTCCTTGGATTCCGGGCGATCCGCTTCTGCCTGGAGAACACCACGCTGTTCAAGAACCAGCTTCGGGCCATCCTGCGGGCCAGCGCCTCGGGCAACGTGCAGATCATGTATCCGATGATCAGCGGCGTGGACGAGGTGGCCCGCGCCAACCACCTCCTGGAGGAGGCCAAGCAGGAGCTGCGCGAGCGCGGCCAGCCCTTCGATCCCGAGGTGAAGGTGGGCAGCATGATCGAGATCCCCAGCGCGGCGGCCACCGTGGACCTGCTCGCCGACGAGTGCGACTTCTTCTCCGTTGGCACCAACGACCTCATACAGTACATCCTGGCCATCGACCGGGTGAACGTGCGCATCGCGCACCTCTACGAGCCCACCCATCCGGCGGTGCTGCGCACGCTGCGGAGCATCTTCGCCGAGGCTGCGAGCCGCAAGCTGCCCTCCGGGGTGTGCGGCGAGATGGCCGGCGACCCGGTCTATGCCCCGCTGCTGCTGGGCCTGGGGGCGACCAGCCTGAGCATCACCCCGCCGCTGATTCCCGCGGTGAAGTATTTGGTGCGCAACATGACCATGGTCGATGCGCGCAAGCTCGCCCGAGAGGTGCTGGAGCTGCGCGACCCCAAGGAGATCCAAACCCGCTGCGAGGAGTTCTACGCCGAGCGGACCAAGGACCTCGCGATGGGCTGATGCCCCGGGGGTGGAACCCGTGGGGCGGCCCCCTGCGCGCAGGGACGGCCTCGGGTGGACTTCCTGGATGCGCAAGTTGTGCCGGCCCGGTGGGAGGCCGGGCCCAGGCTTGGCCCGCAGTGTCCTCACTTCTTCGATAACCGTGCCGAACTCCTCCGACAAACGCTCCGCGTTCACAGTGCTGCTGCTCACGCCCCTGTTGGCGTGGCTGGCGTTTCCGCCCTCCCGCACTCCGGAGCTGGCCTTTGTATTCGCTGTGCCGGCGCTGTGGTGGGCCGCCCGCGCCCCGGCATGGCGGCTCTTCGCCCTGACGATGCTTGCCGCGTCGTCGGTAGCCTGGGGCGTGCTGATCGCCTGGCTGCACCATGTGACGGCGGGAGGGATGGTGCTGCTGGCGGTGTTTTTGGGGTGTTTCACCGCGCTGTGGTTTCTTGCCGCTCGCTGGGCCCTGCCCAGGGCGGGGCGGGCCGGCCCCGTTGCGAAGGTGACAACCACCGTGGGGCTGGCCGGGCTGTGGGTGGTGGGAGAGTGGGTGCGCAGCTGGCTGTTCACCGGCTTCCCCTGGCTCCCCCTTGCGGCCACGCAATGGCAGCGGCCGATGATGCTCACGCTCTGCCCGTATGTGGGCGCCTACGGAGTGTCGTTCCTGCTCATCCTGGTAAACCTAGGACTGGCTGCGTATCTGGTGCGCCAGACCACCGCCCGCTACGACGAGCGGCGGCGCTGGTTCGCCCCTGAGCTGGCAGCGGCGCTGGTAGTGTTGCTGGCGGCCACGTTCGGGCTGGCCCGGGACTTTCTTGGGCAGCGCCGGGCGGCGTGGCTGCGGGTGGGCATCGTGCAGCCGTACATCCCGCAGTCGCTCAAGTGGGATCCCTCCGCGGCGCAGGAGAACCTGCGCATCCTCGAACGGGAGACGGCGCGGGTGGCCGCGGGGCAGCCCGACCTCGTGCTCTGGCCGGAGTCGGCGGTGCCATACATTCTCAAGGTGCAGCCGCAGTTGCAGGGCTGGTTCGAGGCGGAGGCGCGAAGCGCAGGGGCGCCGCTGCTGAGCGGGGCTGTTGTTATGGAGGACTCGGGACAGCCAACGGAGCGCTGGTTCAACGGCGCGGTGGTGGTGGATCCCGAGGGAGGCCTGCAGGCGCAGTACTATGTGAAGCGCCACCTCGTGCCCTTCGGCGAGTATGTGCCGCTGGGGCGCGCGCTTTGCTGGATGAAGAAGTTCGTGCCCATAGGCGACGACTTCATGCCCGGGCGCTCGGCGGCACCGCTGATTGTATCCACGCATCGCGCGCCGGTGGCCGCGGGGGTGCTCGTGTGCTACGAGGATGTGTTTCCCGCGCTGGCGCGCGCCAGCGCGGCCGCGGGGGCCGAGCTGCTGGTGAACGTGACCAACAACGCCTGGTACGGCGAAGGGGCGGCGGCCTACCAGCATGCCGCCCACTCGGCGCTGCGGGCGGCGGAGACGCGCCGGCCGCTGGTGCGCTGCGGCAACGGCGGCTGGAGCGGCTGGTTCGACGAGTTTGGCACGATGCGCGAGGTGCTCACCGATGCGCGCGGCAGCGTGTATTATCGCGGCGGTGGCATGGTGGCGCTCACGCGGGACGTGCGCTGGATCGGGCGGTCCACGCCGTACGTGGCCCACGGCGACTGGTTCGTGGCGGCCTGCGCCGCGCTGGCTCTGCTGGCGTGGGCGCGGGTGCGCAGGGAAAACTGATCTCACCGATCGGTCGGTTCGGGCCGATCGGAAAACTATGGACGCCCTCAGGTGTACACCAGCAACTGCTGGGTGATCTGGTGCATCTGCGAGTAGTTGCGGATCTTGGAGATCATCGCGGGGGTGAGTTCCTGGCCCTCGCCGATGAGCAGCAGTCCATGCGGGTTGTAGATGCCATTGGCCAGCATCATGCCGGGCTTGAGGTCCTCGAGCATGATCTCCTTCACCTGGCGCGGGAGCTGGATGAGGTGGGTGACCTTGAGGAAGAGGCGCACGGCCGCAGGGTCGAAACTGATGCCGGACTGGCTCAGGATGTATTCGATGGCCTGATCCTTGGGCAGCCCGCTCTCGACATAGGCCACGGCGACGGCCAGGCAGCGGGCCGTCCACGGAATGGTTTCGCCCTTGAGGCCGTCGGGGAAGCCGGTGCCGTTCCAGCGCTCGTGGTGGGCGCGGATGGTGTCGCCCACGGTTGTGAGAGTGTCGACGAAGGAGGCGAGAGCCTGGCCGTAGATGGGGTGGTTGCGGATGATGAGCTGCTCGTTCTCGCCCAGGGGCTGGCCGGTGCGGAAGGCTCGTAGCAGATCGCGCGAGACTCCGATGAGGCCGATGTCGCACAGCCAGGCGCTGGTGCGCAGCACGTGCTTCTGCTCGGTGGTGAAGTACTCTGTTTCCGCCATCTTGGTACAGATGTCGGTGACCGTCTTGATCTGGCTGCCCAGAAGCGGGTCGTAGGTATTGAGGATGCGGTAGACCAGATCGAGCGACTTGCCGAAGTTGGTGGAGAGGGAGTTGTTGGCGCGGTCCAGGGCGATCTTCTGTTCCTCCAGCGCGCGCACCTGGCCTTCGAGAGTGCGGTTGGCTTCGGCGAGGCGGGTGTTGAGCTCGGCGGTTTCGCTCTGGAGTTGCTGGTTGTGGGTGATCAGCTCGTGGCGCTGGACGGCGTTTTTGACGGTGGCGGTGAGCTCCTCGCGCAACCAGGGTTTGGCGAGGAAGCGGAAGATTTCGCCCTTGTTGATCGAGTCGATGATCGTGGGCAGCGAAAGCACCGCCGTAATGAGGATACGCGAGGTCTGGGGCTGGATCTTCTTGGCCTCGATGAGGAACTCCAGGCCGGTCATCTCCGGCATGCGGTAGTCGGAGATGATGACGTCGAACTGCCGCTGGTGCAGGATGTCGAGGGCCTGGGCGGGGCTGTTGGTGGCGACCACATCGTAGTGTTCGCGCAGCAGGGTTTCCTTGAGGGCGGCGAGCACGATGGGCTCGTCGTCCACGATGAGGATGGGCGGCTTGACGTGGGCGGGGGTCATCTTGAGGGAAGGTGTCGGGCCAGTTCGGCGACAATGTCACGCTCGGGCCGGTTGGGACGCAACAATACATCCACGCGCCGGCGGATTTCCGAGGGGATCTCGTCGGGGTTCTGTCCGGTGATCTCCAGTGCGATGCGCAGGCGAGGGTGGTCGTGGCGGACCAGATCGAGCAGGCGGGGCAGTTCGGCGTCGGCCTCGGGCTGGAGGATGAAGAGCAGGTCGAGGCCGGCGCCCTTCTCGGCGAGGAAGACTCGGATTTCCTCGAAGGCGATGGTGTTGCGCACCTCCCAATCACGGGAGTGCAGGGCGTCCTCCAGGCGGGCCCCGGGCATCTGGCCGGGGGTGTGGAGCAGCACACAGGGGCGGCGCACTGCGGGCTCCTCGAGAGCCGGGGCGGCGGGCTCGTCGTTGGAGGAGGGGGAGCCGTCGTCGTTGAGTGCGGCGATGGGCAGGAGCAGTACCAGGTCGGTGCCTACGCCCAGGCGGCTGCGGGCGCCGATGTGGCCGTGCTCGTTTTCGGCGAAGAGTTGGGCGGTGTAAAGGCCCAGGCCGGTGCCCCTATCGGTCTGCTTGGTGGTGTAGAACGGGGCGAAGATCTTGGTGAGCTTCTCGGTGGGGATGCCGCATCCGGAGTCGCTGAATACCAGGGCGGCGTACTCGCGGCGCCAGTTGGGTGGGCTGCGGAAGGCGACGTCGGCGAAATCCTCGGGGCGGGCGGGGGCGTGCAGCTGGATGGAGATGCGGCCCTGGGAGCCCATGGCGTCGCGGGCGTTGATGGCGAAGTTCACCAGGGCCTGGCGGAAGGCGACCTCGTCGAGGTAGACGGGGATGTCCTCGGGAGGGAAGGTGGTGGAGATCTTGATGCTCTTGGGCAGGATGGGGCCGATGAGCTCGAGCTGTTCGCGGGTGAGGCGGTTGAGCGAGTAGTAGTTGCGCCGCCCGATGGTGTCGCGGTTGAGGGAGCTGATTTTCTTGACCAGCGCCTGGGCCTGGCGGGCGTGCTCCTTGATCATGCCCAGGCCCTCGGCCATGGAGGGGTCTTCGATGAGCTGGGCGTGGTAGAGCTCGCTCAGCGAGTAGATGCCGCTGAGCAGATTGCCGAAATCGTGGAGCAGGCCGCTGGTGAGCACCGCGAGGGTTTCCTTCCAGCCGTTCTCGTTGAGGCGCAGCTCGGCGACCTTCTGGCGGGTGATGTCCAGCCACATGCCGTCGCAGCCCAGGGGCAGGCCGCTGGCGGACTGGGCGGGGTTGCGCACATCCATGATATGGCAGACCTGGCCTGTGCGGGCGTGCTGGATGCGGTAGGTGAGGGAGAAGGCGCGGCCGGCGGCGTGGGCCAGGGTTTCCTTGGTGTAGGCTTCGCGGTCGGACTCGTGGATGAGCTCCTCGAAGGCGTGGCCGTCCTTGCTGAGCCGGGTCGGGGAGATCCCGGTGAGCTCCTCGGCGCGCGGGCCCAGGTAGCTGAAGGAGAGGTCGCTGCGCTGGCTGAATACCACGCCGGGAAAATTGGCGAGGTAGTTCTGCATGCGGCTCTCCAACTGGCAGTGGCGCAGGAAGAGCTGGGCGAAGGTGTCGGGGCGCAGCGCGATGCCCGCGAAGCCCTCGCGGCCGAGCGAGGCGGAGGGCGACAGCTCGGGCGAGATGGTGAATACATACCCGCTGTCGAGGGCTAGCCGGTGCAGGCGGTATCCGAAGCCGCAGGCCTGCTCGGTGGGCACGGGCAGGAACACTGTATCCGGGCAGTCCTGCACGGTGGTGGGGAGCAGGCCCGCCCAGGTGCGGTTGGTGCGCAGCAGGAGCGAAAGGAGATCGAGCCCCACTATCTTCTCGGGCTCCCCCCAGAGGGCCTCGGTACCAAGGATACGGCAGCGCTCCACCGTACCGCCGGAATTGGTGACAAATTGGGCGAATTCGCAGATGGGCCGGTTGGCTGTGGGGACCGGGGGGGGCGCAACCGGCGTGGGGGGGAGACTCATCCGGGGGCAGTGTGCGGGCTTTTCGGGAAAAAGGGAAGAGTCTGTTGAGGCGAATTCGACGCTTCACAAGCGGAGGGGCCGGCAGGGCCGCGCGAGCAGAGGAACCACCCCAGCGCCCGCCCCGCGCCTTGAGCGGCAAACCCGAAGATGCGACCCAGTCCAAGGGCTGGCGGTCCCTTGCCCCTTGCAAATAGACTACGGGCCGGCCGGGCCTGGCCACGGCTTTGGGCTTGGCGACTCCGCCGGCCTGCGCCAGCGATGGGAGGCCATATGACCACCCGGATTTCGCAATCCCTGCCTCCGCGCCTCCTCGATTGCCGCGGCTTGGCGATAGATTGTGCGGCAGGCCCGGTGGTTGTCGGTATTGTCAACGTCACTCCTGATTCGTTCTACGACGGCGGGCGCCACTCCACCACCGAGGCCGCCGTGCTCCATGCCCAGCGACTGATCGAGGAGGGCGCCGGAATGCTCGACATCGGCGGCCAATCCACGAGGCCAGGACACCAGGAGGTGACCGAGGCCGAGGAGATCGCGAGGGTGGTGCCGGTGATCGCTGCGCTGGTCGGGCACACCTCGGTGCCGCTCTCCATCGACACCTACCGGCCCGCGGTTGCACGGGCCGCCCTCGAGGCCGGCGCGCATGTGATCAACGACATCCATGGGCTTCAACGTGAGCCCGAGTTGACGATGCTGGCGGTGCGGTTTGGTGCCGCGATGATCGCCATGCACTTCGATGAATCCTTTGCGTTCCCGCCGGGCGACGTGCTCAAGATGCAGCTCTCGTACTTTCGCCGCACCCTGGCCATCGCAGTGGAGGCGGGGCTGCCCCCCGACCGGCTTGTCATCGACCCCGGCATCGGCTTCCACAAGACGCAGGAGCAGAACTTGGAGCTGATCGCGCGTATCGGGGGGTTGCGCTCGCTGGGGCTTCCGGTGCTGCTGGGCGCCTCGCGCAAGTCGGTGGTTGCCCATGTGCTGGGGCTGCCGCCTGAGGAGCGCTTGGAGGGCACTCTCGCCACGACGGCGATCGCTGTGTGGCAGTCGGTCGAGTTTCTCCGCGTGCACGATGTGCGCGCCAACCTGCGCGCCGCCCGCATGGCGGCCGCCTTGCGAAACTCCCTGTCATGAACGGACGAATCCACCTCAAGAATATGCTCTTCTACGGCTACCACGGCGACCTCGCCGAGGAGAACCGCCTGGGGCAACGCTTCATTGTCGATCTGGCCCTGACGCTCGACATTGCCGAGGTGGTGCGCACCGATGCGCTCGAATCGACTGTGGACTATGTGCGTGCGCACGAGGTGTGCCGGCAGTTGGTAGAGGACGAGCAGGTACGGATGATCGAGACTCTCGCCGCCCGCATCGCTGAGCGCCTCCTGGTGGAGTTTCCCCGTCTTTCCTCTGTGGATGTCGTCGTCAAGAAACCCGGTGTGCCGATGAAGGGCGTGCTGGACTATGTGGCCGTGGAGACTAGCCGGACGCGCTGAGCCGAGTACGCGCGCCCCTGCTCCCCCCATCCTGCCACCGCCGCGCGCTCTGTGAGAGCCCCTGCAGTACACAAGTTGAGCACCGCATACCTAGCGCTGGGCAGCAATCTGGGCGACCGCGCGGCGATGCTGCGCGGGGCGCTGACGGCGCTGCGTAGCACGAGCGGAGTGCACGTTGTGGCGGAGTCGGCCGTATACGAGACGGCGCCGGTGGGCGGCCCCGAGCAGCCCGAGTATCTCAATATGGTGGTCGCCGTGGATACTGAGCTCGGGCCGGAGGCTTTGCTGGAGCGCTGCCTGGCCATCGAGGCCGGGCATGGCCGAGTGCGCCGCGAGCGCTGGGGGGCTCGCACCCTCGACATCGATATGCTTTGCCACGGCGATACCGTGCTTCACAGCGCACGCCTCACGCTGCCGCATCCGCGGATGGCCGAGCGCGCTTTTGTCCTGGTGCCGCTCGCCGAGATCGCACCGGGGCTGCTCGTGGGCGAGGCGAGGGCGGAGGCGCTGGCCACCAGCGCCGAGCGCAGCGGAATGCGGAAGCTGGGGACGCTGGCGGCGTTGGTGCCGGAGGACTGAACGATGGCCACCATCATCACCAGGGAACTCCAGCGTGGCTTGATCCCCGAACGCCTCTTCGCCGGGCTGCAGGGGCGGCCCGGCAGCTTCTTCCTCGACAGTGCTCGGGGCGAGGCCGCTGGGTATTCGTTCATCGGGTTCGAACCGTTCCTCACCTTCCGGGAAACTCTGGCGGAGGGCGTCGTCATCACCGAGCGAGGCCGGCCGGCGGTCACTCTGCCGGGCGACCCTCTTGAGCGGCTGCGCGAGTGCCTGCGGCGGTTTGCCTCGCCAGCGCATCCGTCGCTCCCCTTCGCCGGCGGAGCGGTGGGCTACTTCTCCTACGAGTTGTGCGCCGCGTTCGACTCCATCCCTCAACGCTGTGCCGACAACCTCGCACTGCCGCGCATGCTGCTCGGCTTCCACGACGGCGTGATCGCCCACGAACATGCCACGGGGCGGACCTTTGCTGTGGCCAACCCGGTCCACGAGCGCCGCTCGGAGGAGATACTCGCGGGGCTCGAAGCCGCTGTAACCGCTGCGCTGAGGCACCCTTTGCCGCCGCCGCCCGAGCCGGGCGCGGCTGGCGAGCCGGTGTCGAACCTGACGAGGGCCGAGTATCTCGAGCGGGTGGTCCGAGTGCGCGAATACATCGCTGCCGGCGACGTCTACCAGATCAATCTCACGCAACGCTTCGCGGCGGCCTACAATGGCGACCCGTATGCGCTTTACCGGCGCCTGCGGGCGGCCAGCCCGGCGCCGTTTGCCGCGTATCTTGACGGCGGTGATTTCCAGGTGCTCAGCAGCTCGCCGGAGCGTTTCCTGCGGATCCATGGACGGGAGGTGGAGACTAGTCCGATCAAGGGCACCCGCCGGCGCGGAGTGACTCCGGAAGAGGACCGGCGCATGCAGGCGGAGCTGCTCGGCAGTGAGAAGGACCGCGCGGAGCTGCTCATGATTGTCGACCTCGAGCGCAACGACCTCGGGCGGGTGTGCGAGCCGGGCTCGGTGCGGGTGGAGGAGCTCAACCGCTTGGAGACCCACCCTACGGTGCACCATCTCGTGGCGACGGTGCATGGGCGCCTGCGGCCGGAGTGCGACGCACTTGATGCAGTGCGCGCGGCATTTCCTGGAGGCTCGATTACCGGTGCCCCCAAGATCCGGGCCATGCAGATCATCGACGAACTCGAAACCTGCCGGCGCGGGGTCTATACCGGGGCGATCGGCTATTTGGGCTTCGACGGCCGCTGCGACCTCAATATCGCCATCCGCACGATGCTCTGCCGGCAGGGCCAAGTGTACTACCATGTAGGTGGCGGGATCGTGTGGGATTCCGAGCCTGAGGCGGAGTTTCAGGAAACGCTCGACAAGGGCCGTGCGATGCGCGCCGCTTTGGTCGGGCAACAAAACAGGGCGACGCCGGTTTTCCAGCACTATGCGATCCGTGGAGACGAACTCGTCGAGTCAGCCGAGTTGCGGGTGTCGCCTTTGGGCGACGGGTTCATGTTCGCACATGGGTTGTTTGAAACCCTTCGTGCGCTCGATGGCAGGCCGGTCTTCCTCGACCGCCATCATCGCAGGCTGGAGCAGGCGGCGCGTACCCTTGGGCTGGAGCTGCCCAGTACCTTGGACGAGTGGCGCGAACGGCTTGCCCGGTTGGCGCACGCCAACCAGCTAGGCGACGGGAGTTTCAAGGTGGTGCGGTTTCGCGATGTGGGCGGGGTGGCCGAGTTTGCGGTTTCGCGGCCTACCGGATATCTGCCCGAACAGTACGAGCGCGGGTTTCGCCTGCGTACGGCGTCCACTGCACGGGCGGGCTCGATGCATATGGTGAAGTCGCTCGCCTACCTGGAGAACTTGCTCGCGCGCCGCTCGGCGCAGGCGGCAGGCTTCGACGAGGTGCTTTTCGCCGATCCCTCCGGCAATCTGCTCGAGGGCGGCGCAACCAATCTCTTCGTGGTGGTCGGGGGCAAGGTGTTCACGCCGCCTGCCACCAATCTGCTTCCCGGGGTGGCCCGCAGTGTCGTTCTTGAGCTCTGCGGTGCGGCTGCCGAGGAGCGACTGCTCACCCCCGACTTGGTGGCGGCGGCCGAGGAGGTGTTCGTGACCAACGCGCTCATGGGTGTGATGCCCGTCGCCGAGTTGGAGGGACGCCGCTTCGCGATCAGGGATTACTCGGTGGCTCTGGCGCTGGCGGCGGCCTTCGGGCAGCGGCAGCGCGAGTCCCTCGCGGGCCGGTAGTCTTGGGCGAACCTGTAGGAATGGGGAGGAGGCGGAGGCTTGCTGGTTTGGTAGAGGCCGAGGTCGGGATAATCGGGGCTCTATTTGGGGCGCCGGATGGCACCCCGCTCCGGCGGCCGGGAGAATAGGGTTGCCACCCTAGGAAGTATCGGGCTTTAGGGCATACGTAGAAGAAAACCAAACATGAACTCGCAAAAGCTCTATTCGGCAGCCCTTGTGGCGCTCGGCCTTATCCTTCCTCTGGCCCTCAAGGCCCAGATCGTCCCCGTACTCGCTCCTGGCTCCACTTGGGAGTACACCGCGGTGAATCCGACCGGCAACGCTTCCTGGTCCACCAGCACCGGTGGCTGGAGCGAAGCTCCGGCACCCTTTGGCAACGCCGATGCCTCTGGCTGGAATGGGAACACCGATTTTGTCCCCGGCACAGACTGGCCTAATCGTTCCGGCCTGGGCGATGATCTCTGGCTCCGCCGCACCATTGATCTGACCGATATCAAGCTGTCCACCGTCAACTGGGGTCTCGGCGTCGACAACGGCTACAAGCT
>CAJCBL010000104.1 GCA_903960515.1 uncultured Verrucomicrobiota bacterium | reverse complement strand
GAATTCAAGAAACGCATCCAGCTCTGTCGCCTGCGGGCCCATGCACTCGCGTCGGTACGCATCCAGGGCGCAGGCGCGGCGGGGCAGCTCGGAGGCTTCGCCGGCGTGCTGGTTTAGATACCAGCGGGCGAAGTCGTCGTAGAGCCGCCCGATGGCGTTGGCTAGCAGGGCCTGCCGCAGCTTGTTGCGGTCCTCGTCCTTGGACTGCCCGACCATGAGCAGGGGCAGCGCTGCGGCCGCGCTCAGATGCAGGCCGGAAAGCGGCAGCCCGCGCGTATCGAGGTAGTTCATCGTGAGCTTGCCGTTGGCCTGGATGAGGATGGGCTCCGAAGCCGGGTCCACCGTGCGGGCGTAGGTGGTGTACGACTCGCCCTCCTCGACGATCATGGTGTAATTGTAAAATGGTTCAGTCTGCGAGAGCAGGTCGATGAGGTTCACGCTCTTGCCCGAGCCTGTCGTGCCGACGACCACGGCATTTTGGGGCGTCTGGCTGGCACCCTCGCCCACGAAGGTGCGGCCGCCCACCAGATTGCCGTTGGGCCCTTCGTAGAGGAATTCCGCCGCGTCGAGGTAGCCCACGGGCGTCGAGGAGAAGGGTAGCAGATCGGCGACGAGCACGTCGTCGTAGTCATGCCAGAGCGAATCGTAGGGGCTAAACGACCACCCCGGCCAGGTGCAGTAGAAGAAGTTGCGCGCCGAGGGCTCAAGGGCCGGCTCGTAGGCCTGCGCGCGCTCCATGCTCGCCACCGCGGCCTTCAGCGCGGTGAGCTTGGCGCGCAGCTCCTCGCGGCTGCGGTCCCAGGCCCGGATGATGTATTGGAGGCGGTAGGGCGAACTGTCCCCGTTGGAGTAGCGTGCGATCTTGGCGGCCTTCACGCGCATGGCCGCGAGCAGCTTCACCTTCCGCAGGCTCTCGTAGTCGCCCTCCACTCGGTTGAGCTCCTTTTGCTCGCGCTCAATGAGGCGCTCCACGTCCACCGCCTCCACGTTGACGGTGATCGCGTAGTCGCGGAAGCCGAGCTTGGTGAGCACATACGCCATGCTGGGCCGGGTGCGCTTGGGAAAGGCTTTAAGCACGAGCATCCCGTGGAAGCAGCCGTCGAGGTGGAAGCCGGTGTCGGGCTTCTCCAGGGGCCGGCCCTCGCCAAGCCAGCAGTTCTCCTGGAGCGACTTCTCGGGGTCGAAGAACTCCAGCGGGTCGGAAACCCGTTGTTCGGGCAGCGAGGGGTTCAAGAACTCCAAGTAGTGGAGGAAGTGATCCGCGTCGGTCATTGGCCGCACCTGCCCGCCGCTGCCGGCGAAGAGGGCCTGGAGGAAGTGGCCGGTTTGGCGGAACTGCTCGGCGTAGGCACCCAGCAACGCCTCACTGGTCCAGCGGCCGGGCTTTTGGCCAACGAGCTGCGCGTCCACCGGCATTGTAAAATACAGCCGCAGGCGCTCGCGGCGCAGCGCTCCCTCTTCCATGAGGCGCGAATACCGCACGTAGCGCTCGTTGCGCTGGCGGGTGCTCCAGGGGTTGGTGGAAAGCCGGTCGGTGTCGTCGCGGTAGCGCTTGAGCGCTTGGCTGTAGTCGGAATCCGTGGTCCACTGCACCTGCATGCGCCACTCCGGCTTCAATACTGAGAGCAGCGCGACCAGGTCGGATTCGAAGGCGTTGTGGTGGACCGGATCGGCGTGCTCCAGATCGGGCGCGATGACCTCGAAGCCGCGGGCGATGTAGCCGCCGCGGTGCAGCCCCTCGAAGACTATCATGTCCTCGCCCAGAAACCCGTCTACGGGTTCGACTCTCATGGTTCATCCCTCCGCCCGCTGTGTGAGCGCGTCATCCAACATTTCCTCGGCGTCCGTGAGTTGTTCCCTGAGTCGGTCGTATTCTCGCCGCGTGACCATCGGCTCCGTCTCTTTGGCGCGGGCTGCACTGGAGGCGGCGCGCGCGGCCTCGGGAACTGGAATCGCTAGAGGCTGCGGGCCGGCCGCCTCGGCGTGGGCCGGGCTAGCAGGGGCCGGGCTGGCGGCCATAGCGGGCCGGGAGTCGCGGAGCCGCGCTACCGTGCGTTCTGGCTGGGCCGCCGGGCTGGCGGCGGCGAACTCGTCGAAGGGGTTTTCGGGCCGGCGACTGCGCGGGCCGAACACAAAGCCCAGCACCCCGGCCTCCACCAGCGCAGCCTCGAAGAAGTCGGTGTCGTAGTGGGCGGGGCGGTTGTTCTTGAGTGCGAATACGTAGGCGACCGACAGGGTGCCCAGGCTCAGCCCCACCAGCAGGCACAGCAGCAGCGATACACCCAACATGCCCCACAGCAAGATGACCATTAGGACGGTCGCCCCGCCCGAGCAGAGCAGGTACCAGCCCGAGTTGCCGGTCATACCGAGGAATTCCCCGCAGGACTGCGCGCCCTGGTTGGCATCGTGCTCGTTGAGATGGGTCGCATTCATGGCTGAAGCATTCCCGAAAGGGTTGAAACGCCGTGTTCAGAACGTTCCGATGCCGGAGGCTTCCAGGCCCATGCTTGTCCACATCGTGCGCACGATGGCGAAGGCCAGCCCGCAGACCATCGCGCCCACAAAGGCCCACTTGGCGATGGACTGGCGCCCCATCATCATCGCAATGCCGGCGGCCACGATGCCCACCGCTGCGAAGGTGCCGCACAAGTACATGATGATCGCGTTGCCGGCCTCGGTGGCCGCCCGCAAATCCACCGCCTGGGCCTGCTGGCCCAGGGCGAGAGTGGGCAGCGCCAGCAGGCCTACAAAGAAGAGCGCCAGCTTGTGCCGCCTTTCCTCCGCCTGGGTTGTCGGGAGATGAAGGCGCAGCGCCCGGGCAAGGAACGCGACACCGAGAAGCAATGCCACACAGGGGGCGATGAGAATCAGGGTTTGCATGAGACCTCCGCTTTTGGGCCGGCTTTCCGGGGGAGCCGTTTCCCCGCGCCACCTTTCCCCTCGATCTCGCTGCGACAGGCGGTCGCGCTAGGGCGGCAAGTTGG
>CAJCBL010000103.1 GCA_903960515.1 uncultured Verrucomicrobiota bacterium | reverse complement strand
ACCGAAGAAGCCGTTCATGAGACCGGCCCCGTCGCCCGTACCGCCGCCACCACCACCGATGACCAGATTCTCGGGGATGAGCTTGAGGTTGCTGGCTGCGATCTTCTCCACGACGCGTATCTGCCCAAACACGTCCTTGCCAGATTAGGGACAGGTAAAGAATGCGGGGCAGCCCTCCTATTCTCCCCAGCAACACACCCGAATTGGCCCCTCCCAGAAGAGTCCCACCTACGTCCCATCCTCTCGAATCCGCCCGCCCCAGGGCCCTGCGCTCACAAGCAGAAGCAGAATCCCGAGACCTCGCGAAAGCACGCGGAGCAAGGGATCAACGCACTCCGGACTCTTCGTGGGCGGCCGAAAACGGGTATCGACTATCCGCCTGCCACTATCCTTTGCGCTCAGGCCACTATCCTGCCTCCTTCGTAACGAAACTCTGATCCCCGGATGATCCCACCTGCCAACAATACCCGCGAAGCCGTCGTGATCCTTCACGGAGTGGCGATCAACACGCGCTTCACCGCCCGCCTGGCCCGCCTCATCGCCGCCGCCGGCTACGAGGTGCACAATCTCGACTACCCCTCCCGCTCCGTAGCACTGGCCGACCTCGGACCGCACTGGCTGGCCTCGAAACTCGGCGAACTAGGCCTTGAGCGCGCGCCGCGCCTGCACTTTGTCACCCACTCGATGGGAGGGCTGATTGTGCGCGGCCTCCTCGCCGCCCACCGCCCGGCCAATCTTGGGCGAGTCGTCACCATTGCTCCGCCACACCAGGGCAGCGCGATTTCGGACCGGTTGCGCCAACTGCCCATCATCTGGAGCATCATCGGTCGCAACCTCGGCGCGCTCGGCACCGGGCCCGACGCCTACTGGCGTACCCTCCCCCAGCGCGCCGACTTCGAACTCGGAGTGATTGCCGGCAGTTTCGCGATCAACCCGCTGGGCTGGTTCTTCCTCGAAGGCACAAGCGATGGCACCGTCGCAGAAACAAGCACTCGCCTGGCCGGTATGGCCGACCACATCACCCTGCATTCCAACCACACCCTCATCCTCTTCCGCCGGCGCACGGCGCTGCAGGCCATCGCCTTCCTGCGCACCGGCCGCTTCTCGCGGTGAGTCCCGGCGCCGCCGAGCTCCAACTCGGGTGCAGAGCGGCCATCGCCAGCACGTTTGGAGCAGGATCGGACCTTGTATCCGGACTGCTTCGATCGCAGACGGAGCGTAGTGCCAGCGTTCCTCGCTGCGAATGGTGCGGGGGCGGTGCCCCTCCCCCTCCGGCGGACAACAATCCAAACACACCGACGTAGCCGGTCGCCTAGTTATAGGCGAAGTAATCCCGTTGTCTTGCATGCCCTCCGGCCATTCGCGCCCAAACGACAATCACGAATCCGTGTGCAGCAGCCTGCTACACTGCCCCCAGTGTCCGGCTACCACCCACCAGACACAAAAAAGCGCCGGGAGCAGAAGCTCGCCGGCGCAGAGAGGGATAAAAACCCTTACTTGACGAGGTTGTTCGAGACCAACTTGGTCATCTCGAACATGGTGACCGTCTTCTTGCCGCCGAAAACGACCTTGAGCTTGTCGTCGGCGTTGATGTTGGTCTTCACCTTCTTGTCCTGAAGGGCGTTCTTCTTGATGTATGCCCAGAGCTTCTTGGTAAGCTCGGTACGGGGCAGCGGGCTCGAACCCACGACGGCGGCGAGCGCCTCGTTGGGCTGAACGGGTTTCATGAAAGCAGCGTTGGGTTTACGGGGAGACTTTTTTGCCATACGAGAGCTTTTGATACCCCCCGGCCCGGGCATGGCAATAGCATTTTCATAGGTAAAACAGCCCCCCTCCAGACGGAAACGAAGCGGCAATATTCGCGTACCGCTCCCTTCATCCGGGCGTTTGATACAGCTTGGCGCCAGGGCCGGATCAGAGCCCGAGCGCGCCGCCATGGGTTTTCAACCACCGCTCGGCCTCGAGCCACCGCGGGCACGCCTCGCCAACCAGAGCCCAGAACCGCTCCGAGTGGTTCATCTCCCGCCGGTGCATGAGCTCGTGCAGGATGATGTAGTCGGCGGCAAACGGCTGGGCCTGCACCAGGCGCCAGTTCAACGAGATCGTCCCGCTCGACGAGCAGGAGCCCCAGCGGGTGCGCTGATCGCGCACCGCGACATTGCGCACCTTCACGCCTGTAACAGCCGCCAGTTCCCAAGTACGCGCCGGCAGCTCGATCCGCGCAATCCGGCGAAAATGCGCCTCCAACGTTGGCCGCAGGTCGCCGTCGCACTGGCGCACACGGAAACGGTCGGCGCCCACGAGCACATGGGGCGAGGCCTCGGTCGCTCGCACGATCGGGCACCACTCCCCGCGCCACAACAAACTGGTGCCCGGCGTCCATACCGCGGCGCTACGAGGCAACCCGGCCAGCCGCCCGCGGGCGCGATCCAGCCACTCCCGCTGGCTCTCGAGGAACTGCCGGGCCTGGCGCTCCGAACCACGCAACGGGATAGTGAGCACAGCCACACCGTCGCGCCCGACACTTAGCCGGTAGCGGGACGCCTTCTCGCTGCGCCGAAGAACCACTCCGTCGCCCGCAACCGGAGCGTGGGTTGAATCCAAAACAAAAGGAGGCGCTTCGGGGGCGGTGGGGGCCACGAGCAGCGCCGCCGGGGCCTGCACTTCCGCCGGGGCGGAAGCGGAGAAGTCGAACCATTGTTGTTCGGTTGCGGGCACGCAGTTTCCGTCTTGGCGCAACCATCGCGGCTGGAAAGCCGAAAACATCCTCGGGGCTCAGCAACAGCACCCCGGGCTGTAAACACTACGTGGACACGATGCGCCGCAGGCGCAGGCGGGAGTTGGCAGGCGATTCCCAGCGCTCAACGCGTGAGCGCTCGCTTCCGCCGGTCAACCAAGTCCTCAGAGCAGCTCCAGCCGCCAGGTCCACGCCCCGCCATCGGCAAACTCCAGCCACGCGAAACTGGGCGGTGCCCCGCGGTGCGCGTGGGCGATGCAACCCGGATTGAGCCAGCGCACCCCGCGCGGGTCGCTTTCGTCACGGGGCACATGGGTGTGCCCATGCAACACAGCCGCAATGTCCTTGGGCACGCGCATCGGGGGGATGTGCACAAGGAGGAATCGAGACCCGCCGCGCTCCAGCAGCAGCGTTTCCGGCCACTGAGTGGAGCAGTCGCAATTGCCGCGCACCACATGAAGAGGCACCCCGAGCGCCTCCAACGGCGCCAGCGTAGAAGCGATGGATACATCGCCAAGATGCCAGAGCTCATCGGCTCCCCTCAGACGTCCGGGGAGGGAGGCTGGCACTTGGTCGTGGGTGTCTGAAATGACTGCTATGCGCATCGGTGGCGGAGTCGCCAGCGTGGGGGATTGCCCGCGGGAGGGGAAGTCTTTCCCGGTTGCGGAAGCCATGAGCGAGGGCGATTTCACGTGTCCACAGCCACCCTCTACTCACCGCAACTCCAAGTGAGCACCCCCTCTGGCCCCTTGCCTCTCGCCAAAGCGGCCCGCGTGCCCCCCGTGCCCAATAGTCAGGCACACAGCCGCCTGCACTAGTCCGAAGTCGATGTCCCGACAGCGGAGCCGGGTGCCCTCCGCCCATCCTTGCCCTTCGCGCACCAGACAGCCCGAGACGGGGGCCACGCGAAGAGATACCCGGGCACTTCGCTAGATCTGAACCGTAGTCACGTTTTCGCCGCGCTTGAACTTCAACACCGAGCCACTGGGGGCACCCAACGCCCTGAGCTTCGAGCGTACGAAGTCCACCGATTCATCCATATCAACCAATTCCAAATCGAGGCTGATCCACTCAATGGCCCCATCGAGGCCCTGCACTGAACCGCCGCCGGTCACCCGCCCCAACTGAGCATTGGTGAGAGCCCGATCAAGCGGGTCTTCGTACTTGATGCCCCGCTGCAATGGCATCAACGGCTCCTCAATCCTGGCGAAGACTTGGCAGTCGTTCGCAAGCGCGCCCCTGCGGCGCCCCTTATCACTGCCAAGTCCGATAGCGCCTGATACCATTTCAAAAAGTCGTTTCATCCGATGTACTTTGATTGTGAAAATTAGCCGTCTTGTTCGCATCGGATCCCTCCACGCCCAGCCCCGCGACTTGGCGATTCGGGCTAAGCCGCAGCGAAACTATTACGTCTCCACTCTGCGGTGCTCTTTCTGTCACACCAGCTCAAATTCACCCCAACCCGCCGATCGGTGGCCGGCCAACCGGCTTGGGGTCGTTGCAGTGATACCGTGCAGCGTGGCTATCACGGCATTCCTCTTCATGTCGCGGAGGCGCGATACCAGCTCGCACACCACGGAGAGGCGTCGCGGCAGGGGGCTGCGGCCCATACGCCCAGCTGCAACCCGCCGGACTCCGACAAACAGGCTGAAGGTAGCGGCTGGCCCCAGCCACCCGCCCACCAGTTCTTCAGCCATGGCCTGCAGTTGCACGTGCGGGCTGGAGCCGGGCAAGGCCGTGTGATCCCGGGCGCCTCGCGATCCAAGCGCAATGGCTTCGATGTCGTGTTGCCGCGGCCCAGGGAGAGGGGGGCGCTCTGGGCCGAAGCCGCTGAGTCGTGGTGCGGGAACAAAGCGATGCGGGCGAGCGGCGACACCGAGCGCAACCCGCATGGGGTTGCAGGCGCAAGGGCACCCCTGCCGCTCAGGCACTGAACACCAGCCACACCGCCCCGGCGAGCACGAGCAGGCCGCAACCACGTTTCAACCACGCCGCGCCCGCGGAGCCCTCGTGCCAGTCGAGTACTCGTTGGGCCCGGGAGGCCGAGGCGCCGGCTGCGACGATGAGCGCGCAATGTCCCAGCCCGTAGGCGAGCAGCAACACCACCGCGAAACCGGGCTGCCGGCGCGCCACCCCAAAGACCACCCCGAGCACCGGCGCGAGGTAGGCAAAGGTGCAGGGCCCGAGCGCCATACCGAATACAAGCCCAAGCAGCAGCGCCGCCGCCCTGCCCTTGCAACGGGGCAACGAGAGCCCCCGTTCCCACGGCAGCGGCAGTACACCCAGCAGATGCAGGCCCACGGCGCCGAGCACAGCGGCCACAGCGTAGTTGGCCCATGGGCCCATATCGCCGAGCATCCGGCCGGCGGCGGCGGTGGCTCCCCCCACGGCTGCGATAGCAACCAGGATACCGAGCGCGAAAAGCAGCGCGTAGCCGAAGGCTTGGCGCGAAGTCGCGCACCGGCTCTCAGCTACGAAGCCCACCACGAGCGGGATGCTCGCCAAATGACACGGGCTGAGCACCAGGCTCGCCACACCCCACCCGGCGGCGGCCAGCACAGCCAGCCACGGTGCGCCGCTCATCGCATCGCTCAGCCAGGTAAAGACCAGTTCCATAACCTCAGCGGGCTACGGGTTGGGCGGCGGCCGGTGCGGCAGGCACGGACGCAGCCTCGAGAGCCACCGGCCCCCGCAGCACGACGCCCACTTCCCGCCACTTCGCGAGGATGTCCTTCTTTGCCATGAAACCCTCGTGACGCGCCAGTTCCTTGCCGTCGGCAGCGAAGAAGATCTGCGTTGGGATCATTCGGAGCCCGTACGGCTCCCCGGCCCCCCGATTCTCCCACACGTCGATGAATACCACCTCAAACTGCCCTGCGTACTCCTTGGTGAGCTCGGCGAGGATGGGTTTCATTTGTTTGCAGGGGATGCATTTCCCCGCGCCGAGATCGACGAGGCGCGGTAGGGCGGAAAGCTCAGCCGCGCCGCAGTTGCAGGCGAAGAAGAGGGTGAGCATTAGCGTAAGGGTTTTCATGGTTTGATCTTTTGGAAGAGCGCCGGAAGGCGAGCGCGGTAGAGCTCAAGCACCTGCGGTTCCATCTCGGCTAGCGGTTTCACCGGCACGAGGTCCATGACTTCGTCGGGGGTGAGTCCGGATTCGACCAGCGTACGCGCTGCACCGCAAACCATGCGCTTCAGGCCGGCGTCGGCCTCCTCGGCGGTCAGCCCGAAGGATACGGCGAGCTCGCGCAAAGCCTGCATCTGGAACCATAGATACGTGGGGCCCATCGCGGTAAACACCGCATACGCCTCGATCTTCGCCTCGTCCACTTCGGGGCTTTCGCCCAGCGGTGCGAAGACCGCGGCGACGATCGCCCGATCCGCGGCTGTGAGCGCGGGGCCGAAGGCGATCGGGTTCATCCCGGCACCCACTAGAGAGGGCGCATTGGGATTGGAGCGCGCGATACGCGCGAAACCGCCGAGCAGATTGGACAGCTTCGCAATGGTGAACTTTGGCGCGAGCGAGACGAGGATCGCACCCGGCCTGAGAGCGGCGGCGGCGCGGCCGGCGGCCTCGGCCAGCACGGGCGGATGTGTGGCGAGGAACACGACGTCCTGCGAAGCGGCGACGGCGAGATCGGCCGTCGTCTCAATCATGGGAAAACGCGACTTGAGCGTGGCGAGGGTGCCGGCGCAGGGATCGGCCACGACGCCACGCGCCGGCAACTGCTGGGCTCGGGCCCATCCCGAGAGAAAGATGCGGGCGATGCGCCCGCCGCCGATGAAACCAATGGTTTGAGTATTCATGGAGAGAGTCCGGGCGTTCAGCCGATGAGTTGCTTGGCCTCGTCGACCGTAGGCACGCGTCCGGAGAGTTTCACGACACCATCGACTACGAGTGCTGGGGTGCTCATCACCCGGAAGCTCATGATGTGCTTGATGTCGGTGACCTTCTGCAGCTCGTAGGGAGAGCCGAGCGCCTTGGCGGCCTCGTCGGCCACGGCGGCCAGCTTCTGGCATTTGGCACAACCGGTGCCGAGGATCTGAATGCGTTTCATGGAGGGAGAGGGTTAGTGATTGAGGGAAAACCGAGGGAATCGCGGACTGGAGTCGCGGGGGGCGACGTCACAGGAGGAAGTTGAAAAGATAGCCGACCAGAAGGATGCCGGCGGCGACTACGCCAAAGAAGGTGGCGATGAGGCGGGGCCTGAGCACTTGGCGCAGGATAATCGCCTCCGGGAGCGACAGACCGATCACCGACATCATAAAAGCCAGTACGGTCCCTAGCGCGGCGCCCTTGCCAAGCAGCGCCTGCACCACAGGGATGATGCCGGCGGCGTTGGCGTACATCGGCACACCAAGCAGAACGGCGAGCGGCACCGACCACCATGCGTCGCGGCCCATGATCGCGGCCATGAAGTTCTCCGGCACGTAGCCGTGGATACCGGCGCCGACCGCGATGCCCAGTAGCACATAGGGCCACACGCGCCCCACGATCTCGCGCACCGCCGCCGCCCCGGCCTGCACCCGCCCCGGCCAGTTCATGGCGGTGCCTACGTCCTCGGCGCCCGCCCCGCCGGCCATGTTCTCATACACCCACGGCTCGACATGGCGCTCCATCCGCAGGCGTCCAAGCGTCCAGCCGGCAACGATGGCCACAGCCAGTCCCATCCCCAGATATAGCGCGGCAACCTTCCAGCCGAACATCCCAAACAGCAGGACGAGCGCGACCTCGTTGACCATAGGCGCGGATACAAGAAACGAGAAGGTCACCCCCAGCGGCACGCCGGCGGTCACAAACCCGATGAAAAGCGGCACCGCCGAGCACGAGCAGAACGGGGTCACCGTGCCGAGCAGTGCCGCCAGCACATTGCCCACCGATTCGCGGCGCCCTGCGAGCAGACGCCGCGTACGCTCGGGTGTGAAGAACGTCCGCACCACGCCCACGCCAAAGACCACCAGGACGAGCAGCAGAAGCACCTTGGGCGCCTCGTACACAAAGAACTCCACTGCCGCCCCAAGGTGCGAGCCACGCTCCAGGCCGGCGAAGGCATACGTCAGCCAAGCGGCGATCGAGGCGAGACTGCCGTAGAGCAGCCACCAGGCGACGAGCCCGAGTGCGGCGGCCAGCAGGCGCAGATAGAGGCGAGGTGAGGCGTGGAGTGGCATGGTATTTGGTTCGCTGTTTGGCGGACCGACGAAATAGAGAGCAAAAGAAAGTCAGCGGCAGCCGCACGCCTTGGCGGGAGCGGCTTTGGCGGAAGCGGCGCGCCCGCCTGCGAGACAGTCGAGGAAGGTGCCAACGCAGGGCAGCGACAGCTTGTAGTAGACTTGCAGGCCGCGTTTCTCGTCCTCGACCACCCCTGCGGCCTTCAGCACGGAGAGGTGGCGAGAAACCGTCGACCAGCCGCCCTCGGAAACCTCGACCAACTCGCATACGCAGCGCTCCGCGCCGAGCAACTCCTCGACAATGCGCAACCGCGCCGGGTGGCCTAGAGCCTTGAAGACGGCGGCTCGCTGTTTGCGCTGGGTGGGGGTGACCTTCGCCATGTGGGCGCCCACTGTTTCGCCTTTCAGCGAAACAGCAAGTCCCATTTCCCCAGGCCCCCGTGGGCCCCACCCGCACCCGGAAAGGCTCAATGTCCGTTGTGCTCTGCGGCGTGTTGTTTCCTGCGCTCCTCGATCACAGCCTTCTCGAGCTCGACCGGCAGTTCCTGGTAGTAGGCGAACGACTCGGTGTGGTTGGCCCGCCCGCCGGTAATGGCGCGGAGCACCGCCGAGTATTTCCCCAGTTCCTTCTGCGGGATCACCGCCTTGACGATCTGAAATGCCCCGTCGCCATCCACCCCGCTGATCTTGCCGCGACGGCTGGAGATGTCGCCCATGACGGCTCCGATGTATTCTTCAGGCACCTGCACCTCGACGGTGCATATGGGCTCGATGAGGCAGGGGCGCGCGGCGGCGAAGGCCTCCTTGAAAGCCCAGTATCCGGCCACCTGAAACGAGACGTCGTTGGAATCCACCGGGTGCATCTTGCCGTCGAAGAACTCGATCTTCACATCCGTGACATGGAAGTGTGCGAGGATGCCCTCGGTACATGCGCTCCGCACCCCCTTCTCCACGGAGGGCACGAAGACGCGGTCGACATTCTGGCCCACGAGGCACTCGGTGAATTCCACACCGGTGTCGCGGGCACGAGGCTCGATGCGCATCCACACCTCCGCGAACTGCCCGGAGCCGCCGCTCTGCTTCTTGTGGCGGTATTTCGACTCGGCGCGGGCCCGAATCGTTTCCCGATACGGGATACGCGGCTCGTCGAGGTCCACCAGCACATTGAAGCGGCGCTTGAGTCGCTCGACTATCACCTGCAGATGCATCTCGCCCTGGCCCGAGAGTACGTGCTGCTTGATCTCGGCGTCGTAACGGTGCGCGAAGGTGGGGTCCTCCTCTCGGAGGGTGTTGAGCCCCACGGCAAGTTTGTCCTCCTCGCCGCGGGTGCGCAGGAGAATGGCGGCGTGGACCTTGGGCCTGGGGTATTCAACCTTCGCCAACTCCACGGCGAGGCCGGGGGCGCAAAGGGTGTTGCCGGTGTGCGTATCCTTAAGTTTTAGTACGCAGCCTATGTCTCCGGGCCCTAGGCACGGCACCTGGGTGCGGACCTTGCCGTTGGCGACAAGCAGCTGGCCGAGCCGCTCGGTGACCTTCCTTGAGGCGTTGTAGAGCTCCATGCCGGAGGTCACCGCACCGGAATAGACGCGGAAGAACGAGAGCTCGCCCACATGCGGCTCGGCAAGTGTCTTGAAAACGTGGACGACGGGTTCGGTGCGGTCGAGCCGCACCTCGACCTCGGCCCCTGCGGCGCTGTGCGCGGGCACCCGGGCGCGGTCGACAGGTGAGGAGCCGTACTTGGCGATGATGTCGAGCAGGCGGGCGATGCCTATGTCGGTATGGGCGGAGACGGCGAATACGGGCACGAGTTGGCCCGCCTGGATGGCGCCGTGCACCCCGGCGCGCAACTCGGCCTCGGTGAGCGTGCCGCCCTCGTCGAAGAACTTCGCCATGAGCGAGTCGTCGCTCTCGGCGATGAGCTCGATGAGCTGCTTGTGCAGCGCGCGCACCTTGTCGGCCAGCGGCCCGGTGGCGGGCTCCTCGGTGAATTTGCCGGAGCCGTCGGTGGAGTAGGTGACGACCTCGCTGCGCATGATGTCGAGCAGGCGGTTGAAGCCCGGGCCGGCGTTGAGCGGCAGGCTGAGCGGGAAAACCTTCGGACCGAAATGCTCACGCGCCTGCTCCACAATCTCCTCAAAGCGGGTGTTCTCACGGTCGAGCGCATTGACCACAATCAGCTTGGGCAGGCCGTACTTGGTGGCGAAATCCCAGGCCTGGTCGGTGCCGATCTGGATACCGTGTGCGCCGTGTATGGCCAGCAGGGCGAAGTCGCCCACGCGCAGGGCGCTCAGGCCGTCGCCGGCGAAGTCGGCATAGCCGGGGCAGTCGAGCAGGTTGAGCTTACGGCCCAGCCACTCGGTGTGCATGCAGGTTACATGCATGGACATCTGGTGCTCGCGCTCGCTGGCATGATAGTCGGATACCGTGGTGCCCTGTGCGATGCTGCCGAGCTTGGGGATGGCGCCGCTGCAGACCAGCATCGCTTCGCAAAGCATGGTCTTGCCGGAGCCGACATGGCCGACGACTGCGAAATTCCGTATCTCGTGCGGGGCGTATTCCTTCATAGGAGACTCCTCTGGGTTGGGGTGAAAGGTTGAGGTTTCGGAAAATTCCCTCGGTTCGCCGCGCACACTCCCCGCGGCTAGTCCTCCGCCCGGGCGCAGGCCCGGGCTCCTCCTTCAGCATGGCCGCAGTGCCGTGCGGCTCCGGTACGAGGGTGGGCCAAAGGGGTAGGCATGGATGGCGCACTGCACCGCGGCTTCCTGCCGCCGGCGAAGCGCCACGAGAAAAGCCCCGGTGGCGGCGCGGCGCAAGGAGATTCCTGCGACTGCGCCCCGCGTCGAGCAAATGTTCGGATACGCCTAAAAGGGGGGCCGCCTGCCCGGAATCCGGGGGCCTCAAGCCGCCCGCAGCCCACCGCCCGCCGTGGGCAAACCGGGTTTCCCGGGGGGATTCACTGGCGCCCGCTGGGGCCCCCCGCCGCCCCTGCAACCCAGTGCCGGAGTCGCCCGGCCGGTCCACAGCGGTGCGCTCCGTGGCACGGCACACAGCCAGCCCTCCGCAGCCCCGGCCCCAGGCCTGGTCCTCCCCCGGCACCACGCCCTTGGGGCGTGGGGAATTGTCCCCACATTTTCGGGTACTTTTTCCGCAGCCCGTTTGCTTTAGAATTCCCCCTTTCCGCTCGATGATGGAACCCATGTCCAACCTGCTGCTCTGCCCTGCCAACCTGGAGGCCTACCTGCGTGATCTGCCTGTGGCGGCCGCCGTGTTGCCGCGCCTGCAGCAGCTGCTGCTGAGCGACGACACCGATGTCTCCGAAGTTGTAGAGCTGGTACGCTTCGACCCTGCGCTTGCCACCCGGGTGATGCATGCGGCCGGGAGCGTCTTCTACGGCCGTGCGCGCGACATCACCTCGCTGGAGGACGCCATCGCGCTGCTTGGCCTTCGCGAGTCCTATCGGGTGACGGCGGCCTTCGCAATGAGCCGCTTCCTCAACAGCTCGCTGCGTATCTACGGCCTGGGCCCGGCGGAGTACTGGCGGCGCTCTCTGGCGTGCGCGCTTGTCATGGAGCAGCAGGCACCCTCGCGAGGGCTGGACGAATGCGTGGCCTACACCGCCGGCCTGCTCCACGCCCTCGGAATGATCCTGGTCGACCGCCACCTGCGCGCGGTGGGCGACCCCGGCATGCTGCTGCGGGAGATGCCGGCCTGCCCCCTGCCCAGGCAGGAGGCGCGCCTCATCGGAATGTCCCACGCCCAGGTATCCGCCCTTGTGTTGCGCAAATGGAACTTCGGCCCCGAGATCGTTGTGCCCATCGAATACCAATTCGAACCCTCCCGAGCGCCAAGCCAGAAGGCCATGACCACCCTACTCTCCGAGGCACGCATCCTGGCCCTGGAGGTCGTCAAGAGCATGCCGCCTCCCGGCCAGAAGCGCGGCGCCGAGCCGGAGACTGCCGACAGTGTGATCAGCGCCTGCGGCGCGAAGATCCTAGCCCTCGAACACTGGATGCACTGAAGCGCCCCAGGCGCTCTCCCTCCACGCGCACACCCGCAGCGGGTGCCGAGCCGCACGCGGCGTTGCCCCGGCTCCACCCGCCCCTACGCTGCCCACATGCCAACGCGTCAGCAGCAGATCCCGCCCACCAAGCGCAAGCCCGCCTACCCCATCGCGCCCGCCCTGCGCAACTACCTCGCGCACTACCGCCGCGACCTGGAGCTGCCCGTCCTCTACCGCGACCTGTCGCACTTCCGCGAATCCGTCCCGCTGCTCGACGCCGCCGGTGAGTCCACACTTTGGGAGACTGTGCTCTACGACCGCCACGACATGGAGCGCCTCAACGCCGGGCTCACCCGGATCTACGCCCTGCTGCGCGTGCAGGGGGACCTCTCCGTGATGCAGCACCTCTACGTCGACCGGGTCGACTACTGCACCTTCGGCAATTCGCTCCCTTTCCGCATCCGGATTGTCAATTCCTACAACGACAACCAGGACTACTTCTACCTCAAGAAGGCGGACGCCTCCCGGGTGTTCGGCCTGGAGCTCGAGCACCTGCTCTCGCCCAACCGAATGAACTTCCTCACCTGCGGCGAGACCCTTGTGGAGGAGCACGTAATCGGCATCCCCGGCGACGTATTCGTCGACCAGTGGCTGCACCGTGGAGACCTCAAGCCCATCCGGGTGGCCAAGGAACTGGTGAAGTTCAACGAGCGCTGTTTCATCCGCCTGCTTGGCGACATGCGCTCCTACAACTTCGTGGCCCTCGTAGTGCCCGACTTCGACGAACCCACGATCCGCTTCCGAGCGATGGACTTCGACCAGCAGTCATACAACCCGCACAAGAACTTTTACCTGCCCCAGTTCTTCCCGGAGAACCGCCACCTCGCGCTCTTCTGCCTGCGGCACCTTAATCCGGCCACAGCACTCCAGTACCAGCGTGAGGAACAGACTCTCATCGTCCAGCGTGCCGATCTCATCCGTGAGCGGCTCGAGATGCTTCTCGGGGCCATGGCCGTGCAGGAGCTCGCCCCGCCCGACAACGTGCTGCAGCTGCGAGCCAGCCTGGCCGAGCACCACAAAAACCCCGATTTCCTCGCGTGCGAGACGATGGGCGACCTCATTCGCGAGAACCTCGAAACCACGCGCCGCCACCTCAAGCGCGCCTCCAGCCCCGAAACCCCGGGACACTTCACCCCCAAGGGCTGAGCGGTGTCCAGATTTGGGACCTCGATCGTCGTAGGCGGATACGCTCGTGCGCGTTTGTCCGTTCACCCGCCCACTCGCTCCCGAGAGCACTCCACCCTCAGGCATTCAGCATTCCCCATTCACCTGAAGGCGACCGTCTCGCCCACGGCAAGAGTGCGAAACTGCTCCGCAGGCACGCCGCGTGCCCGCAACGTATCCGCCAGCAACACAGGCGGCTCGCGCAGCGGCTCCTCAGTGAGCACGAAGGTGCCCCAGTGCGTCGCCAGCGACTGCCTCGCGCCGAGTAGCCGGTGGATGTCCACCGCGTCGGCAGCCGTGCAGTGCACCGGCGTCATCACCCAGCGCGGCTGATACGCTCCTATGGGCAGCAGCGCCACGTCGATGCCTCCTGTGGCGCGAAACCAGGCACCGAGTTCCCCGAAAAATGGAGCCATGCCGGTGTCGCCCGCGAAATAGACCCGCCTGCCCGCCACCTCCAGCAGCCACCCGCACCAGAGGGTGACATTGCGATCCGGGCCCTTGCGCGCCGAGAAGTGCATAGCCGGCACCGCCGTAAGTTTGGCCCCTGCCACCGCGAGGGTGTCGCCCCACTCCGCCTCATGCACCGTCCCGCCGGTGTGCCGGCCCACAAATCCCGCCAGCCCGGCGGGCACAGCGTACACCGGCGCGCGCCCGAGGCTCCGCAAAGTGGGCACATCGCAATGGTCGTAGTGCGAGTGGCTGACCAGGACGAGGTCGATGCGGGGCAGTTGCCCGAAAGGCACACCCGGAGGAGTGCGCCGCCGCACCGTTGGCCACGGCACCGGAGCGCAGTGCGCCGACCAGATCGGATCGGTGAGGATGTTCAGCCCGCCGGCTTGGATCAGCCAGGTCGAATGCCCAACCCAGGTTAACTGAATACCCTCAGTCGGCGGAGCGGCTATCCTCTCGAGTTCCGGAGCCACACACGGGGCGGCACCCGCCGGCACGCGGCAGCGCTCTACCGCCGGCTTTTCCTTGGGGCCGAGGTGCGTGAGCCAACGCAATATCGTCGCCGGCGCCGGCGCCTTCACGCCGCCGAAATTCGCATACCGTCCGGTGCGCGGGTCGCGCTGCACGCGCAGTGAATCGGGAAAATCAGGGGTATCGGCTTTCATAGCCGACACTCACGCCCCCCGCTGCCGCACCGCCTCGAAGAGGGTGATGATCGTCGCCATGGCTACGTTGAGCGAGTCGGCCTGCCCGGCCATGGGAATGCGGATGCGCTCGTCGGCCTCCTTCAGCCAGAAGTCGCTCAGGCCGTACTGCTCGCTGCCCATGAGCAGTGCGAGCGAGCCCTTCAGGTCGGTCTTGGTGTAGAGCTCGGTGGCGGCCGGCGTTGTCGCCACCACTCGGATGCCCCGGGCGCGCAGGAAAGCATGCACCTCGGCCGCGGTGGCGATGGCCACCGGCATGGCGAAGAGCACGCCGGTGGAGGAGCGCACTACGTTGGGGTTGAAAAGGTCAGTCACCGGGTCGCACACGATCACCGCATCGACTCCGGCCGCATCGGCGCTGCGCAGGATGGTGCCGAGGTTGCCCGGTTTCTCGATGGCCTCGACCACGAGCAGGAACGGAGGCTCGGAGAGCTTGAGATCCTCCAGTTTCATGCGCCACTGCGGGATCACTGCGAGGAGGCCGTCGGGCCGTTCGCGGTACGCCACCTTGGCGAAGGCTTCCTTCGTGAGTTCGAAGATGTGCGCCCCCGCCTCCTCGGCGCGGGCGATGAGCGCGGGCTCGTTCACCCCGAAGTACCAATCCGGCGACACGTACATCTCGACCGGTTGCGCCCCCTGGTCGAGCGCGCGCAGGATCTCGCGGTAGCCCTCAACGAGGAACACGCCGGCTTCGTCGCGATCGCGCCGCTCGCGCAGGCGGACGAGTTGTTTGATACGCGGGTTCTGGAGGCTGGTGATACGTTCGGCGGGCATGAGGCTGGCGAGAGCGAAGCAGGAACCGCCGCGAACTCACGACAGAAAACCGGGGTCCGCCGTCGCTTTGCCCAGTGGGTGGCTCACCCCGCTCCGACCGTTTGCCTTCACGGCCGTGAAGGCAAACGGTCGGATCCCGGGATGGCGCTGAAGCGCCGCACCACCGCCCCGGGACCGAAGTTTGGGGTTCTCCTCCCGGCCCGGGCCTGCTTTCGCTAGTGCGTGGCCAAAAAGCGTTTCAACGATCATCCCTTCCCGTACCATGCCGAGCTCGAGCTGGAGATCTCCAAGCTCACCAACCTCGGCGTGGGCCTGGGCCGGCTGGAGCTGCCTCCGACAAACGCGGCTTGCGGCATTCGAAATGCGGATTCATCGCAGCGGCCGGCCTCGCCCGCCGTGGAGGCAACGGAGCCGGCCCCCGCTGCCGCTTCGCCACTCAGCACCCCGCTGTCCGCAGCCGCCAATGCCCAATCCCCGAGCGCCAGCCCGCAATCGGCCGCGGACCGCGGCCGCGGCTGGGTGATCATGGTGCCCTTCGCCCTGCCGGGTGAGCTCGTGCGGGTGCGCATATACAACAACCACAAGAACTACTCCGAGGCCGACCTGGTGGCGGTACTACGGCCCTCGCCGCACCGGGTCGCGCCGCGCTGCCCGCTCTTTGGCACCTGCGGGGGCTGCCAATACCAGAACCTCACCTACGCCGAGCAGCTCCGCTGGAAACAGCAGCACGTAACCGAGGTGCTCCAGCACATGGCGCGCATCGAGTTCCCGGTGAACCCCGTGCACCCCTCGCCCTGCGAATTCAGCTACCGCTCGAAACTGACGCCACACTTTGAAGTCGGAATCCGAAATGCGGATTCCGGAATGCCCCAGGCGGCCAGCCTCGAACCTTCGGTCTCCTCACGGGAAACACAGCTCGCCACCGCGTCCTCTCCGGCCACTCCGCACTCCGCACTCGGCACTCCGCGCTCATCCTTCTTCCCCATCGGCTTCCTCAAGCAGAGCTCGCGCTTCGCCCTGATCGACGTGCCGCAGTGCCCGATCGCCACCGACGCCATCAACGCCCGCCTGCCCGCCGCCCGCGCCGAGATCCGCGCCAAGGCCGCCGCCGGCGCCTACCAGCGCGGAGCCACGGTGCTGCTACGCCACTCGCTTGAGGGCGTAACCAGTGACTTCGAGGCGACGATCACCGAGGAGATACAGTACGAAGCGAGTTGCGACTCCACATCGACCGCCCCCGCTGCTGGTGCGCAACCCGAGACCACCGCAGCGCCCGTCTCCGCGATTCCGCAATCAACACTCCGCACTTCGCACCCTTCGGTCCGCCTGCGCTTCCTCGCCCGCGACTTCTTCCAGAACAACCCCTTCATCCTACCCGCATTCACCGGATACGTGCGCGAACAGGCTGCGGCCTCCGGCGCGCGGTTCCTGGTCGACGCCTACTGCGGCAGCGGGCTCTTCGCCCTCACCGCGGCGCGCCGTTTCGAGCGCGTGGCCGGCATCGAGATCAGCGAGAGCTCCGTGCGCTGGGCACAGGAGAACGCCGCCTCCAACGGCATCGCCAACGCCACCTTCCGCGCCGGCGACGCCTCCGCGATCTTCGCAGGGCTCCACTTCCCCGCGGCCGATACCGCCGTCGTCATCGACCCCCCACGGCGCGGCTGCGACGAGCCGTTCCTGCAGCAGCTGGTGGCCTATGGCCCGCGCACCATCGTCTATGTGTCGTGCGATCCCGCCACACAGATGCGCGACCTTGCCACGTTGATCCCTGCCGGATACACGCTGACGGCGGTGCAGCCCTTCGACCTCTTCCCGCAGACCCGCCACCTTGAGTGCGTGATCACGCTCCAGAAGAACTGAGCTCCCTCCGCCCCCCCACATTCTCGCCATGCCTGACGCGCCACTACCGCCGGTTCCCCCGGCCCAGCCCGAAGATTCCACACCTACACCGCCCGAGGGGATCGAGGTGCTTAGCCATTTTGTGAGGACACGCAACGCGGTGATCATCCGCGCCTCGTTCAGCGAACTCTTCGTCGACTACTACCTGCACCTGGCCGCCAACCGAGTGAGCCCACCCGAGGCGCACGACCAGAAATTCAAGGACGCCCTCGCCGCCTTCGTGCTGCACAGCACCGCCCGCCCGCGCCACGAACTCATCGCCTGGACGCTCCATTTCGAGGAGTCGATGCTCAACATCTTCCTCACGGCCGACATCGATGAGGAGGCCGTCGCCGGACGTATCTTCGCCGACAATGTCCGCCAGATGCAGGCGAACTACCTTTACAGCGACGTGGTCGTGGGCCGCAACCCCACCCACCGCAGCATGATCACCTTCCCCGGCGAAGACCCCTTCCGGGCCGCCGAGGCGTTCTACCTCCAGAGCGAGCAGCGCCCCGCGCGCTTCTTCATGATCGGGCCCGAGGACGTCGCCATGGTTTGCTCACATCCCGATTGCGACACCGCGTGGTTCGACGCACTCACCGCCGACGCTCTGCGCGACCTCGACAAGACTGAGACCCTCGCCCTGCTTGAGCGCCGCCGCTACCGCTGGCACTGCGGCTGCAACCAGCAGAAGATCCTCAGCGTGCTTGCTCCCGCCATGCGCAAAGATCCGGCGTCCCTCTTTGGCGAGGCGCAGTCCATCCAGGTCAACTGCCCTCGCTGCGCCGCCCGCCATGTCGTCACCCGCGAGGCGATGGAGGCGTATCTAGCGCAGCATCCCGCCAAGGCCAGCACCTCCTAAGCCCCGGCCACCGCGGTCCCGCAACCAAGCCGCGCGGAGTGGGTGGCGAATTGCGGGCATCGACCTACGGCGCCGTCGCCCCTTCTCGCACTCGTTGCCTATCATGCTCTGCCTCGTGCCTCTTCTAAGGTCCACCCCGGGGTTCCGCCCAGGAACATCGCCCCGCACTCTTGGTCGTAGCCGGCACCCATTGAGCTGCGCCTCCACCCGCCCCCAGAGACTTTCGCCCGCCCCCGACATGAGACCAGTCCTCCGAGCCTTCACTCTCGTGGCCCTGCTAGGCTTTGTGTTGCTGCTTCCCGCCCTCCGTGCCGCCGCCCCGGCCAACGCCCCCAAGGCCAGTCTCGTATTCGACAACTGGGAGAAATTCACCGACATCGCGGTCTCCGGCCCCCCCACCAAGGCGGGCTGCGACCTCATCTTCCGCGAACTCGAGCGCCACCTCGCCAGCCTCGCCAAGCGCTATCTCGCCCCTGGGGAGACGCTCGTCGTGACCATGCATGACATCGATCTGGCCGGTGCGATCGAACCGTGGCGCGGTCCCGACTTCGGCCGGATCCGCTACATGCGCGACACCCAGCCGCCGCGCCTCGCCTTCGACTACCAGGTGCTCGACCCCGCAGGTCGCACCCAAAAGCAGGGCACAGCGAAGCTCACCAACTTGACCTTCAAATACCAGTCCACGAACCTCGACCACGACCTTACCCGGTACGAGAAACAGCTGCTCTCCGACTGGGCCTCCGAATCCCTGCGGTCCCCGGCGAAGCATACCAAGTAGCTTCGCAGCGGTGGTGGTTGCGCCATTGCCCACCAGCGGTCTCCGCGGCCGGCGCCCCCAAATAGCGCCAGCCGTCTGCTTTTCGATCCCGCGAACTGCAACGTTGGCGACGTGGCCCCAGCAGGCCTCCGTCTTCGCTTGCCGCCCACCGCCGGCTCGCCCAGCAACTCCCCAACCGTGGCCGAAGTTTTCCATCTCCTCGTCATCCTCGCGCCGATCTTCGCATTGATCGGCCTAGGTGCCGTGCTGCGCTGGGCGGGCTGGCTGACTTCGGACGCCGACTCCAGCTTGCTGCGACTGGGGGTTAACCTGTTCTTCCCCTGCCTCATCTTCCAGTCGGTACTGGGCAACTCCGCACTGCGCAACCCGCGCAACCTCCTCTGGCCCCCGCTGCTCGGCTTCGCCTGGATGGCAGCAGGATGGCTCTCAGGCTGGTGGACCGGGCGGGCGATCGGGCTGCAGCGAGGCAAAGGCCTGCGCACCTTCGCCTTCACAACCGGGTTTCCCAACTACAGCTACCTGCCTATCGCGCTTATCGGCGCCCTCTTCGGAGCGGGCACACTGGGCGTGCTCTTCGTGCTCAACGTGGGCATCGAGTTCGCGGTCTGGACGGTGGGCGTCCAGTTGCTTGCCGGCGGCTCGCTACGCGAAGGCTGGCGCAAGATCGCCAGCCCCCCGCTGCTCGGCCTGCTGGCCGCCCTCGCCCTCAACGCCCTCCACGTAGAGCTGCCGCCTCCGCTGGTGCAAACCGTGGCCGCGCTGGCCGCCTGCGCCGTGCCGATAGGCCTGCTGCTGATCGGCGCCTTCCTTGAGGAGCACCTACACTCTCCCGGTGCCCTGCTGGAGCCGCGCATCAACATCTCAGCGGTGCTGCTGCGCCTGGGCCTTTTGCCCATGGGTTTCCTTGCGGTGGCCAAGTGCCTGCCCCTCTCGCCGGAGCTGCGGCAGGTGGTGGTGGTGCAGGCCGCGATGCCCGCCGGAGTCCTCCCCATCGTGCTGGCCAAGCACTACGGGGGCCAGCCGCTCACCGCCGCCCAAGTCGTGCTGAGCACCACAGCTGTCTCCATCTTTCTAATCCCGCTATGGATGAAGTTCGGCCTCTGGTGGCTCGCGTCCTGAGCCCCAGCCCCGAGGCCACTCACCACCGCTGGCATGCGCCTAGGCTCCCCCTACCGGCAATTGCGGCTTGCCGTCCCCCCGAAAACTGGGGTCATCACAGGGTGGACGCCCGCCCCTCAACCCTCTAACGTCTCCGTCCGAATGAAGTTGCGACACATCTTGCCCCTCCTCGCGATCCCGGCGCTCACCCTAACAGGCCTCGCCCAGAACACCGAGAACACCGCCCAGTTGCGCCGCGATTTCACCACCGTGCAGCAGCAGCGCGACGCACTCTCCGAGCAGATAGCGCAGTTGAACAAGGAAATAGCCTCCTTGCAGACCGAGCGCGAAGCGATGAAGGCCGCCCAGGCCTCCGCCAGCGAGAAGGTCGCCGCGGCCGACTCCCGATCCATTGAGGCAGCAGAGGCGCTGCGGGCCCAGAAGGAGGCCGAGATGACCGTCGAACTGACGGTGCGCGCCTACGCCATCAAGGAGCAGGAAGCGCTCGAGGCGACCAAGGTCGCCGCAGCCGCCTCCGAGAAACTGGTCGCCGCCGAGCGCGAACGTGAGAGTGCCGTGGCCGAAGCCCTACGCCTCAGCGCCGAGCGCGATGCGGCCAAACAGGCCGAGTCCGCCGCCGTCGCCGACAAGGCAGCGATGCAAAACGACCTCTACGCCGCCCAAATCCGCATCGACAACCTCACCCGCGCCCTCTCCGCCCGCAGCAACCTGCCGTACGCCTCCGCCAACACGATCGCCGCCTCCTCTGTGCCCACCGAGGAGCCCAAAGCCGCGCCGGCCCCCGCGGCCCCCGCGCGGACCGAGCCCAGGCTCGCCGCCGCTGCCCCCGCACCCGCAGCACCGGTTGCAGCCCCCGCCGGCCCGCGCACCCACACCGTGGCCGAGGGCGAGAACCTCTCCCTCATCGCCTTCAAGTACTATCAGTCGCCAAACAAGTGGGACAAGATCGTCGCAGCCAACCGCGGCAAGCTCAAGAACCCCGATCAGGTCCGCCCTGGCATGGTCCTGGTCATACCGTAGGAGAGCGACCCTCGCCAGGCGACTCCGCCTTCGCCACCGCTGCTATCCGCCCCGGCCCACGAGCCGGGGCTATTTGTGTCTCCATTTTCCGCGCCCCATAAGGTCAAGCGAGGGACCGTTGCCCCCGGGCGCACAGATCCAACACGCCGGGCCGGCCACCCAGGACCGCACGATCCGGGCGCCGTGCCCATCTTCGAGACGACCGCATGGCAGCTGGCAACCGCGAGTGCGAAGAGCCTCCCCGTTTCCTGGATGGAGAGTCGTAGTGCTGCCCCCGACGAAGGATCCGCCGGTCAGATACCCACCTACGGCGAATTGCCAATTTCGACGCCGCAGCGCTAGGCGCGCAACCGATCCAGCAGCGCGGGCAACTCGCGCAGATTTGCGAGCTCATGGAACCGGGCGCAGCCGGCAGGGGCGGCGCTCTCCTCGTGCGCCCAAACTAGCGGATACGGAATATGGGCGGCATGGCCACCAAGCGCGAGCACCGGCAGGATGTCCGAGCGCATCGAGTTGCCCACCATCAGGAAATCCTCCGGAGCGATGCCGTGGCGGGCGAGCACCCGGGCATAGGTGGCGTTGTCCTTCTCGGACACGACATCACAGTGCGCCACGATGTTGGCGAGGCCGGAACGCTGGAACTTGCGTTCCTGGTGGCGCAGGTCGCCCTTGGTGATGACGAGCAACCGGTAGCCGCCGGCGAGCAAGCCCACGGTCTCGGTGGCGCCGTCGAGGAGCTCCACCGGATGGGCGAGCATGTCCCTCGCCATCTGCACCAGGGCGCGAAGTTCCTCGGAGGGGATGGAGCCGCCGGTGAGTTCGATGGCGGTCTCGATGGAGGAAAGCGCGAAGCTCTTCACTCCATAGCCGAAGAGGTCGAGGTTGCGCATTTCCGTGGCATAGAGCGCACGCTCGACCGTCTTGGGATCGTGGTAACGGGCCAGCAGTGCCTGGAAACGGCGGTGGTATTCCTCGAAGATGGTCTCGTTGTGCCAGAGCGTGTCGTCGGCATCGAAGCCGATGGCTGTGATCATGGGCGGCGAGTGTGGCCGGGCGCGGCCGGCTGTCCAGCGGCGGGCCGGCGGAGGTCCGGGTTGAAGCAAGGCCTGTCGCTCCGCGAGCAAGCGAAGAGTCTCCGCCACTGCAATACCGGCCGCGCGAAGCGAAACGCGCCCCCACTCCGCAAACCGTTTCCGCGTTGGTAAAACATGGACGAATTCGGTTTCGCTCCCTCGGCCGGCAATGGGACTCCCCGCCACGCACACGCTGGCTTTTCCCATCGTGACCACCATACTCCGCACCCACCCCACCTCCCCATGCGAAAGCTGCTTCTTGGCGTCCTGGCCCTGCTCTCCACCCTCGCAATCGGTGCCGTCAACACAGGCGACACCCTTGAATCCGTCATTGCCGAAAAAGGACAACCCGTCAGCAAGCTCGGGCGAGGCGACATCACCGTCCTCACCTATTCAGATGCCGTGATCCGCATCGAGGGCGGCAAGGTCGTCTCCATCAAACCGCCCAGTGCCGACTACGCCACCCGAGCCGTGGCCCCGAAGCCGCAACCGACGCGCTCGCCCAGCCGCGCCCCCGCTGCGGCCCCCGGCGAATGGACTACCGACTATGAGGCTGCTCTAGCGACCGCATCTGGCAGCAACCGGAAAATCCTCCTCTTCTTCACCGGCTCCGACTGGTGCGGGCCGTGCAAACGTCTCGATGGCGAAATCCTCGGCACTGTGGAGTTCTTGGACTATGCTCGCGAAAACTTGGTGCTGGTGAAGCTCGATTTCCCCAAACACATGGAGCAATCCGACCAACTCAAAGCCCAGAACGCGCAACTTGCCGAGCGCTACAAAATCAGGGGTTACCCCACCGTTGTCGTACTCAACAGTTCCGGAGAACCCTTGGGCACCATCGGCTACATGCGCGGTGGCCCAGGACCTTTCATCTCCAAGCTCAAACAATACTGATATTTCCATCACAACCCCCAGTCTCGCCTTCCATGATTCGCTCGATCCTTGCCGCCCTCCTGCTCCTCGCCATCCCCTCGATTCTGTGTGCCACCCTCCCAGGTGAAGCGTTGCAAGACGTGCTCAAGGAAAGAGGAATGCCTCTGAACAAAATGGATTTCCGAAACGTGAAAGTTCTCCTCTACGCCGACGTCGAAATCCGACTGGAGAACGACATAGTGGTCACAGTTACCCCGCGGCCCAACGCCACGCCGGGCAAGGCGGCCCCCACTCCGCCCCCGCCCAAGCGCCGCTAAGGCATAGAACTGGAACCGGCAGTATCAGGCAGGTCACAGAGGAAGAGGAGAAGCGGAAGGAGCACAAGGAGTGCTTGGGGAAGCAGAGCGTATCAGCGGGGCAGTCACCCAAACGGTGAGCGTTCCCCAAGGGGGTTTCTCCCCGAAATCTCCGGGCTCTCGTGGCTTGTCTCTGTGGCCCCTGTCTCCAACCGCTATGTTTAGGGTAGGGTGCCCCGGCGGCGGTCGTGCAGTGCCGTTGCAGGTGAGAACCCTGCATCAGAACCGACAACACGTGAGCGGCGCGCGCAATGAACACATAGAAATGAGCGGCCGGCGTGCAGGAATGCGATGGCCTGCATCGCCGAGAAGGCAGAACTGACCTGTCCCTAATTCGGCCCCAGAATTCCCTATCCGGCCCGAGGCCAAAACGTAGCGGAAGCGCTTTGCTTCCGCCCTCGGAACGGAAGCCGTTCCGCTACGCTGAGCGGAGCCGGCGTGGCTGATCGGTAGCCCGATCGCTCGGCCCTTGAAAATTCAGGCTACGAGAAGGCATAATTGACCTGTCCCTAATTCGGCCGCGGCCACTCCGGCTGCAGGGGCGGGCCGGCGTGCCTGCACGCGCCCGAGCCGGATTAGGGACAGTTAATAACAGGAGGAATGCGATGGCCCGCATCGCAGAAAAGGCATAATTGACCTGTCCCTAATTCGGCCGCGGATGCTGTGATTGTCGCTCCCAGAATTCCCTATCCGGCGCTAGCAGCCTGTCGGACTT
>CAJCBL010000102.1 GCA_903960515.1 uncultured Verrucomicrobiota bacterium | reverse complement strand
CGCTATCAAACCCTTGTTTGATCACTACGCAGATCTGCTGCAAAAGCGCGGACTGATCACAAATACTGGGACCATTGTTGACGCAAGTTTTGTAGAGGTTCCTCGGCAGCGCAAAACGCGTGAGGAGAACGCCTTGGTAAAGTCAGGCGAGACTCCAACGCAATGGAATGATGCCCCTCGCAAGCTCTGCCAGAAGGATGTCGACGCCCGGTGGGCGAAGAAGAACGAGCAGTCATTCTACGGTTTCAAGAACCACATTCGGGCAGATGCTGAATCCAAACTGATCACAGACTATGTTGTGACCGACGCTTCAGTGCACGATTCCCAGGCTCTTCCATAACTGATCGGATCAAGTCGGCGAACACCTCTATGCTGACAGCGCGTATAAAGGTACCGAAAGCGACGCCTGCTTCGCCGAAATCGGTGTCAATAATTACATCCATGAGAAAGCGGCGCGCAACCACCCGTTGACCGAAACGCAACTGGAGAGCAATCATCGCAAATCCAAAGTGCGCTGCCGCATCGAGCACATCTTCGGGTGTGTTGAAAATTCAATGGGCGGCCCCGAACTGGAGTATATCGGCATGCGCCGGAATGAAGCGGGGATTGGGCTTTCGAACCTCGTCTACAACTTTCTGCGGTACGTCCAACTCATCAAGATGGGGTGGGCCCCGGCAGGGGCATAGTGTGTTCGCATATGTGAATATTCCCACAAGACACCGACCGACACCAACTTAACGAAGCTTACCAAACTTAGAAATCGCCTTCTTTGCATAGCGGACGATGGTTTCACGAACAATTTGGAAGCATGTTTTCCTGGGGCCAATTATTCAAACTGCCCTTGAGCAGGATCCACCGTGCCTTTTTGAGTAACTCGCGTCCTTCCTTGTCCGTGCGAGTGCGCTCGGCACGGCGGGTGTCGTCCACGGCCTCATTAGCGTGAGCGATGACACAGAACTTGTCGAACACGATGGCAGCCTGTTCGCCAGGGTTCTCGAGGACTCCGGCGATAAAGGGCTGGCTCATATCGATGGATACATCGGGGGTCGCCCGCGGGTGGCCATTGTGCTCCCCCAGCGCCTTTACGAATGCCTCCCATCTAGACTTGTCCTTGCCGGGTGGCGGCGAAGAGCACGCGCTTGCCCAGCATGTCGAAAAATACACTCACATAGCGATGCACTTTTTGGGCGCTCAACTCATCGCACCCAACGCAGACCACCCCGCTCCAGTCCGCCTTGGGCCAGGCTTGGGCGACGTGGGCATGCAGCATTCGCCACCGCCGCTACCGGCATCTCGCGCAGCAACAAGAGCGCTAGCGCTTCGAAGGCCTGCGTAAAGTGCTTGGCCAGCCCTTCCCACGGGGGTGTTACGCTATAGACCTTGCCGTCGCTGGAGCGCTGCCCTCGCGGCAGGCGGCAGTGAATCTCACAGCGGAGCTCGAACACATTAAGGTGCCGCCAAACCATCTCCTCAGATACGCGGTCGTAACGGGTCACCAGTTGACCTGCCGCGACGCTTTCCCCTTTACAAAGCCGCTCAGTCTCCTCGATCCATAGGCTCACGCCATCATCGAATGCATACTCGCAGCGAGCTACCCGCCACTGCTGTCCCAAGCCCAACAAGTCATGGAACAATTGCTCCGGTGTCATCCCTTATCTCTCTCATGCCCCCGGTGCCATTCCACTGAAAACAGCGAAGAATCAGCGAAGGAAAGGCCATGTGCCGGGGGCTCGCTCAATTGATTCTCGTCTGCGGTCTTTGTTGGTGTAGCGTTGAATTGAAAATGACCGATTCAAACCCCAAGATGAAACCCAACTGCCCTTCGCATGCGCCGATCGATGCCGTGGTCACCTGGGTCGACGGTGAGGACCCGGCCCACAAGGCCAAGCTCAACGCCTATCTCGGGAAGCTTGACGCGGTGCCGGAGATCGCCAGCGCAGACCGCTATCGGGAAACTGGGGAGTTCGCCTACTGCATCGCCTCCCTGCTGCGCTTTGCCCCTTGGCTTCGGCGGATATACATCGTCACCGACGACCAGGAGCCGGCGTTCATGGAGGTGATCCGGCGCTCGTCTTGGCGTGAGAAGGTGGTGGTGGTGGACCACAAGGTATTGTTTGCGGGCTTTGAACAGCACCTGCCTACGTTTAACAACCGGTCGTTGCTCACCGCATTGTGGCGGATCCCAGGCCTCGCGGACCGGATCCTCTATCTCAACGACGACTTTGCGTGCCTACATCCGGTTTCGCCGGCGGATTTCTTCAGTGGCGACAAGGTCGTATTGCGGGGGCGGTGGTGCATGCAGCCCTGGCACCACCAGGTTGGTCGCCTGTTGAGAGCAGTGGCCGATGCCTGCAGGGTAGTGCGGAAGGTGCCTGCCGCTCGGCCCGGTTATCATCAGGCTCAGGCCCTGGCGGCGCAGTTGGCGGGGTATCGCTTCCGGTACTTCCGCTCGCCGCATGTGCCGCATCCATTGCTTCGGCCGCTGCTCGTCGACCACTTCGGCAGGCATCCCGAGCAGTTCGAAATCAATCTGCGTTACCGTCTTCGCTCGCCGGAGCAGTTTCTGGCGGATGCGTTGGGGAACCATCTGGCCTTGGGCAGCGGGCGGGCCGTGGTGGACAACCGTCTGAGCACCTTGAGGCTCAACCAGTCGCACTACCGGGCGGCGCGCTTGGGGCCGTTGCTGGAGAAGGCGGAGCGCGACGCAGGGGTGGCCTTCATCTGCATGCAGAGTCTGGAGTCGCTGGACGCGGAGCGGCGGGAGGTGATGCTTGGGTGGTTGGAACGTCGTATCGGCCGCCCGGAGGAGATCTTCGCAGGCGCGGGCGCGGGCTGAGCCGTAACCATTCATTTGTAGGATGCGTGCTTGCACGCGATCTGCGCTCTGAATCGCGTGCAAGCACGCTCCTACGGCGGACACCGGGAGTTCATGCACTGCCAGAGCGCAAAGCGGTGGGATGGCATGGTTACGGCTGAGTGCCGGCCATCCTTGTAGGAGGAGTGTGCTTGCACGCTTTTCGGAGCGGGGCGCTCGCAGCGCATCTGCGGCGGAAGGATGAAGAGCGGATCGCCGAAATCTGAACACGGAGGGATAGGATTGGGCTGGGCGCTTCGCGCTCCAGTTACGGAGGGGCCGGCGGAGGCATTTCCCTCGAACGGGCTGGCGGCGGCGGGGATCCGGAATCGGCCTTGAGGCGCAGGCGCTGGGGGGCTCGGGGCGAGGCCGGCGATCACGGCCCGTCGCTGCCGCGCCAGAGGGCTTGCGTTGGGGGCCGAGGGCCGGGCAGCGTGGCATAACCATGGAATTGTTTCGCCGCCGCCCGCCCGTGTGGGCGCTGATCCTCCTCCCGGTGCTGCTCTGGCTCGGCCAGTATTGGCAGCGCGGACTCTGGGCGCCCGACGAGGCTCGCTACGCCTATGTGGCCCGCGAGATGCGCGAGACCGGCGAGTGGCTGGTCATGCATGTGAACGGCGAGCTCTATCCCGACAAGCCGCCGCTCTTGTTCTGGCTGATCAACGCGGCATCGGTGATATTCACCGGGGGGGAGATCAACGGCGTCGCGGCGCGCCTGCCCAGCATGCTCGGGATGATACTGGCGCTGTGGGCGGTCGCGCGCTTGGCCGAGCGATGGGCCGATGCGGGCACGGCGTGGCGCACGGTGCTGGTGACGATGACCTCCTTCATGATCTGGCAGGAGGGGGGCTGGGGGCGCATCGACGCGCTGCTGCTGGGGCTGGTGATGACGGCGGTGTACCAACTTTTCATGTTCAGCGACGACGGCCGGCGGTTGCGTCCGCTGGCGGCGTATGGGCTGCTCGGGCTGGCGATGCTGGCGAAGGGGCCGGTGGCGCTCCCGGTGGCGCTGGGCATCTATACCGCAGGCACGTTGGCGGTGGGCGAGGGAGGAAAGCTGCGGCGCTGGCACTGGGCGTGGGGGCTGGTGCTGGCCTGTGCAATACCGGCGGCGTGGCTGGCGACTGCCCGGTGGTACGCACACGGCCCGGACGGGTATTTCAATCTGATGTTCGGCGTGAAGTCGTTTGGCCGCGTGGTCAAGGACGTCGCCCATCCCCAGCCGTTTTGGTATTTCCTGGCGCATTTCCCGGCGGAGTTCCTGCCTTGGACCATCTTCCTGCCGGCGGCGTATGTGGCGCTGGGCGCGGGTAGCCTGCGGCGGAGGTTGCTCGCGTGGGGGCTGTTTATTCTGGTGATGTTCAGCCTGTTTTCGGGGAAGCGGCAGATGTACGTGCTGGCCGCGTATCCGGCGGCGGCGATGATGATAGCGGCGGCGTGGCCCCGGTTTGCCGGGCTGTCGCGGCGGTGGTCGGGGATCACTGGGTGGGCCGCGATGGGTCTGGTTCTGTTGATCGGGGTGGTCGCCACAGCGGCGGCGGTGGTCTTGAACCTAGCACCGGCCGACGGGAAACTGGGGCTGAAGATCGCGGCGTTCACGGCCGACTTGGGCGAGGTCCATCTGAGCTGGCGGCTGCTCGTAGTTGGTGTTCCGATGCTGGCGGGTGGCGGGTGGCTGGTGTGGACATTTCGGCGCGAGCGGCTTTCTCAGCGCTGGTTCGCAGGCTTCGCTGGGCTGAATTTTGCCAATCTCGCACTGATCGGTGCGGTGGTGTTGCCGGTGGCGAATCCGCTGAAGGCGCCGCTGGCACTAATTCCCGAGGTGCAGCAACGGCTCGCCCCCGGGCATCCGATCTACCTCTACGGCCGCCAACTGGCGATCGTGCCGCTGTATCTCGAGCGGCAGGGCCAGGAGTTGCATACCCCCGAGGAGGTCGAGGCGGTGCTGGCGCGCGAAAAGTCGGGTATGATCGTTTTCATGGCAGAGAAATGGGAAAAGCTGCAGCCGCGTTTCGCGGGCCGCTTGGTGACTCGCCCGGTGAAGATGGGGGGGAAGCGCTTGGTGTGGGCGGAGTTTCCGGTGCCGAAGGAGCCCTCCAAGGCAGGGGGAGATGCGGCCCCCGTGGCGAAGGACTCGGTTCCCGTAAAGGCTGCGGGCAAGTGAGGAGGGCGCGTCGCTCCATCGGGCATGGGCGGTGGAGCGGTATTTGGTAAACGGGGGCCATTGTGACCAGGCGCGCAGCAAAAGGCTCGCGGCGGAGGATACAGGGCAGTTCGCCCAGCGAAGCGTGAAGTAGGCGGGGCGGAAGGGCTGAAGGCTATCCGATGGGCTGACGCGCTTTGCGCTCCGGTTGCGGGGACTTGGACTCATGCACTCGCGAATTTTGCACCTGGCCGCCCCGGCGGAACACGAAATCGCCGCAAGTCGCTGTTTCCAGTGTTGACCGGGGCGGGGCACTCGCTGTGTTCTTGTCGCTCGCGTATTTGGAACCGGGCAACCGGGGCCGGCTACGAAGACCAACGGAGAGGTGACAGAGTGGTCGAATGTGCATGATTGGAAATCATGTGTACGGGCAACCGTACCGAGGGTTCGAATCCCTCCCTCTCCGCCATTTTTTTCCTATGAGGAGAAAAACTGGATAGACGATTTGCCCAACTGACCGGGCAAATCGCTTGTGGCGCGATCGGTTTCGCCGTCGGCACTCGCGCCCTGTTCCGCGCAACTGTTCCAGTGGAGCATGACCGGCCCGCTCCTGCCGTGTGCCGCCTCCTTGTTTAAGCGCATTGGCGAGCGGGCGATTACCTGTCCTAGTGATCCTTCGCCAGATGAACACAGCCCTCGGCATCGCTCTCGAAACTCTCACCATCCTCGTGCTGGTGGCGGCCAACGGCTTCTTCGTCGCCGCCGAATTTGCCTTGGTGAAGGTGCGCACCAGCCAGTTGCGCCCCCTCGAGAAGACCGGCGGCTGGCGGGTGCGCTTGGCGATCAAGGCGACCGAGCATCTCGATGCAGCCCTCTCGGCGACCCAGTTGGGCATCACCTTGGCCAGCCTGGGGCTGGGCTGGCTGGGCGAGCCGTTTCTGGCGCACCGGCTGATGCCTGTTCTGGCGCGAATCGGAGTAACTGATGCCACGGCGGTCTCCTCGATCGCCATCGGCCTTGCGTTTATCGCGATCACCTTTCTGCACATCATCTTTGGCGAGCTGGCGCCCAAGTCGCTGGCGATCCAGCGGGCCAAGCGTGTGTCCCTGTGGGTTTCGGGCCCGTTGATGGTTTTCTACTACGCCTTTTTCCCGGTCATCTGGACGCTCAACAGCCTGGCCAACCTTTTCCTGAGCTGGGTGGGGCTGGGGCCGGCGAAGGAGGGCGACCACACTTTCAGTGCCGACGAGCTGGAGTATGTGTTCAGTCATGCCAGCCATGCGCATCCGGCGGATGCGCTGGTCAACAAGCTCATGGTGCAGTCGCTGCGGGTGCGCGAGACCACCGCCTTCCAGATCATGATCCCGCGCGAGCAGGTGGTGGTTCTGTGGATCGACCGGCCGATCAAGGACAACCTGCGCATCGCACAGACGAGCGCGCTGAGCCGGTTGCCGGTGTGTAGGGGGGGCAAGGACAACGTCGAGGGCATGCTGCTGGTGCGCGAGTGGCTCTGGCAGATCGCCGCACTGGGACCGGAGGCCGCCTTCGAGCCGCTGATCCGGCCGGTGCTCACCTTCGAGCTGAAGACGAGCGTACCCACCATGATCGAGCGCTTCCGCGCCGAACGCAGCCATTTGGCCGTGGTGCGCAACGACGCCGGCGGTATGGCAGGCATAGTGACCTTCGAGGACGTGCTGGAGGAGATCGTGGGCGACATCCGCGACGAGTTCGACATTGAGCACGGGCCGGTCTTCGAGCGCACGGCCAGCTCTATCGTGGTGAGCGCTGCGCTTACGATGAGGGAGCTGCAGGCCGAGACCGGTTGGCCCCTGGAATGGGCTCCGCGCGAGACTGTAGGTGCCTGGTTCTTGCAGAGTCTGGGGGGCATCGCTCCCCGGCGTGGGGATGTGGGGACCGTGGGCGAGTATCGGTTGACCGCGACCGAGGTGAGCGCCGAGCGGTTGCGGCGCGTGAGGGTAGAGCGGGTGCCGGAACGCCGCCCTGGGGAAGATCCCGAGATCTGAACGCCCAGATTGTTTGGCGGGTCCTGTGGCTGGGCGATGGAGTCGTTCAGCCACAGGGGGAGGTGACGGCAAAGGGGGCGGTGAGTCGAGGGTCAGCGGCGAGGGGCGTAGCCAGCCGTTTGTGAGCAGGGATGCCCCACCGCAGGCAAGCCGCCTCTTGGCCCGCCGCGAAGCAGTAGCTGGCGTTATTCCCGCGCTCGGTTTGGCTGGGCGAAGCTTGAGAGGGCGAATTCACCCAAATGCGGCTTGCTGCACCGTAGACCGGAACCTAGCTTGAGCCGCTCCCGGCAAATCGGCGTCTCTGTTCCATGGTTTCACCTACCAACGAAGTACTTGGCTACGATAGCAAAGTCGAAGGCGGCGTGATCGTCACCCGCATCGACGCGGTGATCAATTGGATCCGCGCCAACTCGATCTGGCCCATGCCCATGGGCCTGGCCTGCTGCGCCATCGAGTTGATGGCCGCAGGCGCTTCGCGTTTCGACATCAGCCGCTTCGGCGCCGAGGTCATGCGCTTTCCCGCACGCCAGTCCGACGTGATGATCGTCGCCGGCACCGTCACCTACAAGATGGCCGTGCACGTTCGGCGTATCTACGAACAGATGGCCGAGCCCAAGTGGGTGATCGCCATGGGCGCCTGCGCCTCCTCGGGCGGCATGTACCGCTCGTACTCAACCTTGCAGGGCGTGGACCGTATCGTGCCGGTGGACGTGTACATCAGCGGCTGCCCCCCGCGCCCGGAGGCCGTACTCGACGCTTTGTTGAAAATGCAAAACGTGGTCCGCCAGGATCACGGCGCCCGCAAGACCGCCATCGGTTCCCTGATTATCCGCTGAGCTCCGGCCCCAAAAATGACCGCCTCCGCTTCCCACTTTGCTGCATCGCTCTCCGCGCAGTTCCAGAATCTCACTACGAGGCCCAGTCTCGATGCTGCCGCCTTCAATATCCCGGCTTCCGAGGCGCTCGCCCTGCTCGCCCATCTTCGCGACGCGTGCGGCTTCGACCTGTTGGCCGATCTCACCGCCATCGACTGGGCTCCGGGCTCCTCGCCGCGGTATACCGTAGTCTATCACTTGCTCGCCACCGAGCGCGCCGAGTATGTGCGCATCGCCGCCGCCTGCGCGAGCGACTCCGAGCCTTCGATGCCTTCCGCCACCGCTCTTTGGGCGGGCGCCGACTGGCATGAACGCGAATGTTTCGACCTGATGGGGGTGCAATTCCCCGGCCACCCCGACCTGCGCCGTATTCTCATGTGGGATGGCTATCCCTATCATCCATTGCGCAAGGATTTCCCTCTCGCCGGCCTGCCCACCGAGCTGCCCGACGCGGAGATTGCCGCGCTCTCCGGCACGAAGGTGATCGGCGCCCCGATGGCCGGCGGTCCCTTCGTGGCCCAGCCCGATGGCAGCGTAACTACTTCCTCGGGTCGCGGCCCGCGCGCCCTCGACCAGGAATGGAACGAGAAGCACGAGAAACCCGCCGGCTGACCCGCGCCGCCCCACAACTTTCCCACGACGCCATGCCGACGGATTACGAATTTCCCGACAGCGCCGCCCGCGGTGCCCAGGCCGCAGAGTCCGAGAAGCTCTCGATCAACCTCGGGCCCTCGCATCCCAGCACGCACGGCGTGTTGCGCGTGAGCCTTGAGCTCGACGGCGAGATTGTCACCAAGGCGGACCCGGTAATCGGGTACCTGCACCGCGGCGACGAGAAGATCGCCGAGAACATGACCTACAATCAGTTCGTGCCGTACACGGACCGGTTGGACTACCTCGCCCCTCTGGCCAACAACGTGGCCTACGCCATCGCGGTGGAGCGGCTCGCGGGTCTTGAAGTGCCGGCGCGCGGACAGGCTTTGCGCGTGCTCATCTGCGAGCTGGCCCGCATCTCTTCGCACCTGATGGGATTGGGCGCCTTCGCGATGGATTGCGGTGCGTGGACCATCTTCATGTACACCTTCGAGGAGCGGGAGAAGTTGTACCGACTTTTCGAGGAGCTCACCGGCGCGCGCTTCACCACGAGCTACACGCGCATCGGAGGGGTGGCGCGCGAGACCATTCCCGACGGCTGGCTCGATCGTGTGTCCGATTTCTGCGACCAGTTCCTGCCCATTCTCGACGAGTCGCTGGCGATGCTCACCGACAACCGTATCTGGCGCGACCGCACCGAGGGAATCGGAGTGATTTCGCGTGCCGACGCGCTGGCTTGGGGACTCACCGGCCCCAATCTGCGCGGCAGCGGCGTGGCCCTCGACCTGCGCAAGGACAAGCCCTACAGCGGCTACGAGCAGTACGATTTCGATGTGCCGGTTGGCACCCGCGGCGACTGCTACGACCGCTATCTGGTGCGCGGCGAGGAGATGAAGCAGAGTGTGCGTATCGCCAAGCAGGTGATCGCGAAATTTCCCGGTGGCCCGCTCAACGCGGTGGATGCGCGCAAGATCCTCGCCCCGGCCAAGGGCAAGGTGCTCACCAGCATGGAGGAGTTGATCCAGAATTTCATGATTGTGACCGAGGGCCCGCAGATGCCGGCCGGCGAAGTCTATTTCGAGGCGGAAAACCCCAAGGGCGCGCTCGGTTTCTATGTAGTTTCCAAGGGCGGTGGTGTGCCGTGGCGCCTGAAGATCCGCGCCCCCTCGTTCTGCAATCTGAGCATCCTTCCCAAGATCTGCGTGGGCGCGATGCTGGGCGATGTCGTCTCCATTCTCGGCAGCCTCGACTTCGTGATGGGGGAGTGCGACCGGTGACGCTGGGCGTCGCCTAACGCAGAACGTAGAACGAAGAATGAAGAACGGTGAAACCAGAACTCGGAGAATGATGAACACAGCAATCACATCGAGGGCAGGGAAATGCGGGGCCGACTTGGTCGACGCATCCTCATTCTGCACTCTGCCTTCTTCGTTCTTCCTTAGTTCGATGGCCCCATGAATCTCCCTCTCAAACCCGAAACCCTCGCGGCCATCGAACGCGTGATCCCGCACTACCCGCAGCTGCGCAGCGCTACGCTGCCGATGCTGCACCTCGTGCAGGAAGATCAGGGATACGTTTCGCCCGAAGCCGTGGAGTGGATCGCCGCCCGGCTCGGCTTGCAGCCGATCAATGTGCAGGAGGTTGTCACCTTCTACCCGATGTTCCGCCAGCAGCCCATCGGTCGCCGCCACGTGAAAGTGTGCCGCACTCTTTCCTGCGCGCTCAACGGCAGCTACAAAGTGTGCGAGCACTTCGAGAAGGAGTTTGGCACCCACGTGGGGCACAGCTCGCCGGACGGCGAGGTGCATATCGAGTTTGTGGAGTGCCTGGCCAGTTGCGGCTCCGGTCCGGTGGTGATGATCGACGACGACCTTCATGAGAACGTGGACACCGCGAAGGCCGCCGCCCTCGTCGCCCAGCTCAAAGCCGAAGCCGCCCAGCGCCGCTAACCGCCGCTCCGCACCTCCGCCTTCTCCATTCTACCTTCTGCCTTTGCTCCCATGCCTCATCCCGCCGAACGCCGCCTGATCTTCCGGCACATCGACGAGCCCGGCTATTCGCCCGACCTCGCCTGCTACCTGCGCCACGGCGGCTACGAACAGTTGCGCAAGGCTGTCGCCCGCCCGCCCGCCGAGCTCATCGACGAAGTGAAGAAAGCAGGACTGCGCGGCCGCGGCGGCGCCGGTTTCCCCTGCGGCATGAAGTGGTCGCTGGTCGACCGCAAGAGCGGCAAGCCCATCTATCTCATCGTCAATGGCGACGAGTCCGAGCCGGGCACCTTCAAGGATCGCTACATCATCCACCAGGACCCTCATCAGTTGCTGGAGGGGATCATGATCTCCTGCTGGGCCAACAATGTTAAGCAGGCATACATCTACATCCGCGGGGAGTTTCCCCACGGTGCCCGCATTCTGGAGTCGGCCATCGAGGAGGCTCGCGCTGCCAATTTTGTGGGGCCCAACATCCTGGGCTCCGCCTATTCCTGCGAGATTTTCGTGCACCGCGGCGCGGGCGCCTACATCTGCGGCGAGGAGACGGGCCTGATCGAGTCGCTCGAGGGCAAGCGCCCGTATCCGCGCATCAAGCCCCCGTATTTCCCCGCGGTTCTCGGCCTTTACCAGTGCCCCACGATCGTCAACAACGTGGAGACACTCTGCCATGTGCGCCACATCGTGGAGATGGGCGGCGAGGCCTACGCAAAGATAGGCACTCCCAACAATTCCGGCACGCGCCTCATCGGCGTATCCGGCCATGTGCAGCGCCCCGGCTATTTCGAGTTCGAGTCGGGCAAGATCACGCTGGGCCAGTTGCTCAACGACGTCTGCGGCGGACCGCGCCCCGGGCGGACGTTCCAGGCGATCATCCCCGGCGGCTCTTCCTCGAAGGTGCTGCGCTGGGGCGAGAAGTTCACGATCAAGCAGAAGGACGGCACCACGGTGACGTGGGGAGTTGAGGACATCCCGCTCGATTTCGATTCGTTTGCCGCCTGCGGCACGATGGGCGGCTCCGGCGGCGTGATCGTGATGGACGATACCGTCAATGTGGTCGAGGCGCTGGCCAATCTGAACGCTTTCTACGCCCACGAGAGCTGCGGCCAGTGCACGCCCTGCCGCGAAGGTTCTGCCTGGATGCGCAAGATCACCCAGCGCATGGTGCACGGTCAGGCCCGCGCCGAGGATGGGGTGTTGCTCAAGTCGGTGGCCGATCAGATCGCCGGCCGCACAGTGTGTCCGTTTGGTGAAGCCTGCTCGTGGCCCGTGCAGGCCTTCGTGCAGAAATTCGGCGAGGAATTCAAAGCCTATCCCGCCGCCAAACAGAACCGCCACAACTTGGCGCCTACGCTGGTGTGAACCGTTTTCATCCACGAATACTACGAATGAACACGAATCTTGAATCCAGCCTCCGCCTTCGGTGCGGATTCGTGCGATTCGTGGACTGCCTTTCCTGATGTCCCAGCTTCCCAATCCTGACCTCGTCACCGTCAACATCGACGGCCGCGACATCGCGGTGCCCAAGGGCACCAACATGATCGAGGCCGCGGCGCTGCTCGGCATCGAAGTGCCGCATTTTTGCTACCACCCGAAGCTCACCGTATCGGGAAATTGCCGCATGTGCCTGGTCGAGATGGGCCTGCCCGCCGTCGACCCCGCCACCAAGCAGCCGGTGATGGACGCGGCCACCGGCAAGCAGCGCGTGAACTGGATGCCCAAGCCCCAGATCGCCTGTTTCACCAACGCCACTCCCGGTCTCCACATCCGCACCACCACTCCGCAAATCAAGGAGGCTCGCGAGGGCGTGATGGAGTTTCTGCTCGTCAACCACCCGCTCGATTGCCCCATCTGCGACCAGGCCGGCGAGTGCAAGCTGCAGGAGCAGGCCGCCGACTACGGCCGTGGCTTCTCGCGTTTCATCGAGCCCAAGAATGTGAAGCCCAAGCGCACCGAGCTGGGCCCGCGCGTAACTCTCGACGACGAGCGCTGCATCCTGTGCTCGCGCTGCATCCGTTTCACCAAAGAGATCGCCAAGCAGGACGTGCTCGGCTTTGTCGACCGCGGCAGCTACTCGACGCTCACCTGCTATCCCGGCCGGGAGTTGAACCACAACTACTCGCTCAACACCGTCGACATCTGCCCGGTGGGCGCGCTCACCAGCACGGATTTCCGGTTCAAGATGCGGGTGTGGTTCCTCAAGACGACACCGAGCATCGACACCGAGTCGAGCGTAGGTGCGAACACCGAACTTTGGGCACGCGAGGGCGTGATCTACCGCATCACTCCGCGCCGCAACGACGAGGTAAACGACACGTGGATGCCCGACTCCGGTCGCCTGCTCTACAAGCAGGTCGCCGCCGGGAACCGCCTCAAGCAGGCGCTCGTCAATGGTCAGCTCGCGAGCTTCGAAGAGGCCATCGCCGCCGCCGTGGCGCTTTTGAAGCCGGAAAGCTCCGAACTCGGGGCCCGGAATTCCGCTCCGGCCGCAGTGGCATCGTCCAATCAGCAATCGCCAATCGAAAATCGAAAATCCATCGCCGCCGCCGCCGCGCCCACTGCAAATCCGCAATCAACACTCCGCACTCCGCAATCGCGCGTGGCCCTGGTCGCTTCCGGCCGGCAGTCGGTGGAGGAGCAGTATCTTACCCGCAAGTTCTCCGCGGCCCTCGGCGCGGTGCGCACCGATCTCGTCGGTCGGGTAGGGCAGGGCGATGAACTTTTGGTTTCCGCCGACCGCAACCCGAATGTGCGCGGAGCGCTCGTCACCGGCCTCCTCAAAGAGTACCCGAAAACCGAACTCACTGCGCTTGGCGCCGCCATCGACGCCGGTTCCGTGACCACGGTGATCGCTTTCGGGGAAGATCTCGCCTCCGCCGGGCTCACCGCCGGGCTCACCGCCGGGCAGCTCGCGAAGATCGCGCTCATCGAGGTGGGCACGCACTCCACCGGCGCCACCGCTGGCGCCAAGGTGGTGCTGCCCGCATTCACGGTATTCGAGAAGCGCGGCTCGTTTATCAACCAGCAGTTTCGTCTCCAGAAGTTTCAGGCAGCTGTGCCCGGCCCGGCGCAGGCGAGCGACGATCTCGCTATCCTCAGCGCCTTGCTCGCGGGCATCAGCGGCACTTCGCTGGCCTCCGCCGACGTGGACTCCGTGTGGGCCGAGCTCGCGAAGCAGGTTCCGGTGCTCGCCGGGCTCACTTGGTCCGCGATTCCGGCCACGGGCAAACTCCTCGACGGTTCCGATTGGTCCACGCTGCCCTTTGTTGAGGGAGAAACACTGCATTTCAAACCCGCAGCGGGCGCCTCGAAGTAACCAATATCAAGTGCCACGAAGCCCAGCGATGATCGCGCAACACAACCAGTCGGGAGCCAGCTTGGCCGCGAGTAGGTCCAGTCTTCGACTGGATCGCTGGGATTTCTCGCCGGCTTGGGCCGGTCGGAGACCGGCCCTACCGCAAACGTGGCTCCCTACTCGCTACACGCTACACGCTACTCGCTACTCCTCCTGATGGACCTCTTTTTCCAGCTTCCGCTGCTCCTGCAGCTACTCATCAAGGCGCTGCTTGTCGTCGCTGTGCTGATGGGCGGCTGCATGTACTCCGTGCTCGCCGAGCGCAAGGTCTCGGCCTGGATTCAGGGCCGCACCGGGCCGAACCGCACAGCCATTCCGTGGATCGCTGCGATTCCGCTCATCGGGCGTTTTCTGCAACGTCTCGGCATCTTCCAGCCGCTGGCCGACGGTGGGAAGTTTCTCTTCAAGGAGGAGCCCATTCCCGGGCATGTGAACTGGTTCTACTTCAACTTGGCTCCGGTGCTCGCGCTCGTTCCCGCGCTCACGACAGTCACAGTGGTCCCGTTTGGAGAATACATCGACTCGGCCGGCCAGCGCGTACCTCTCATCCTGGCCAATCTCGACCTCGGTATCCTCTTCATTTTCGCGATCTCCTCGATCGGCGTGTACTCGACGATTCTGGCCGGCTGGTCGTCGAATTCCAGGTATCCGTTCCTCGGCGGTGTGCGCGCTTCGGCCCAGCTCATCTCCTACGAGATCGCGATGGGCCTCTCGGTGCTGCCTCTCTTCCTCATCGTCAACGGTCCGGGTGGCGAGGGCTCGCTCAGCCTGATCCGCGTGGTTCACTGGCAGGCGGAATCGTGCTGGTTCCTGTTCATAGCACCCGTTTCCGCGTTTGTCTTCCTCATCTCACTCTTCGCGGAGACCAACCGTCACCCCTTCGACATGCCCGAGGGCGAGTCAGAGTTGGTGGGCGGTTTTCACACCGAGTACGGCGCTTTCAAGTTCGGCCTCTTTTTTACCGCGGAATATGCGCACATGATTGTCGGCTCGGCTGTGTTCGCGCTGCTTTTTCTTGGCGGTTGGCAACCCTGCCCGGGAATCTCCTGGGACAAGCTCGCGCTTTGGACCTCTCTGCCGCTCAATGCCGGCCTTCTCGGAGCAATGTTGGCGGTGGCGACGTTCCTAGTGAAGATCGTATTCTTCGTCGTGGTCTTCATTTGGGTGCGCTGGACGCTCCCGCGTTTCCGCTACGACCAGGTGATGCGCATCGGCTGGCGCGTCCTGTTGCCCTTGTCCCTCGCCAACCTTATCGCCTACGCGATCGGCATCGCGGTGTTTCTCCAATGATGAATGCAGAGTGCAAAGTGCAGAAGTGTTCACACCAGCGCCGGGAAACATGCCCGAGCGCCACGGCCCTGCATCCCGGTCTCCGTCTTCCGACTTCAGCCTTTAGCGTTCAGCCTTCAGCTTTCAGCCTTCAGCCTTCAGCCTTCCTTCTCTGATGTCTGCCACCGTAAAAGTCCTCGAACGCCGGCCGCTCTCATTCCTGCAGCGCACCTATCTTCCGGGTGTGCTCGCCGGCATGCGCACGACCCTGCGGCATATGGTCGCCCCGAAGATCACGATGGAATATCCGGAGCAGCGGCCTCCGATTCCGTCCGGCTATCGCGGGGTGCCCACGCTGGTGAAGGATCCGCACGGCCGTGAGAAGTGCGTTTCGTGCCAGCTCTGTGAATTCGTTTGCCCGCCCAAGGCGATCCGCATCGCCCCGGGTGCGATCGATGCCACCGGCCCCAACGCCCATGTGGAGAAGGCTCCCAAGGAGTTCGAGATCGACATGTTGCGCTGCATTTACTGCGGCCTTTGCCAGGAGGTGTGCCCCGAGGAGGCGATCTGGCTGCAGAACATCTATTCGCTCTCCGGTTACGCTCGCGCCGATTTTGTGCACAAGAAGGAGAAGCTCTATGAGCTGGGTGGCACTCTGCCCGACCGTCACCACAAGTGGGACAAAAAGAAAGCCGCCGAGGAGGCCGGCAACGCGCACTGAGCAAGGAGTAGCGAGTAGTGGGTAGCGAGTAGCGAGCATCCCGAACCGCCCAGACAAACTCCAACTATCCAGTAGCGAGTATCGCGTCGTGAGCGGCGAGCATCCTGAACAAAACCAACGAACCGAATTAGCCGTAGCATTCTCCGTCTACTCGATACCCGATACTCGCTCCTCCCTACTTTCTCCCGCATTCCTGTTCCAGTGATCGCCACATTCCGCAATCCGCACTCCGAAATCCGCATTTAGCGATGTCCGCCTTCCTTTTCTATCTCTTCGCCACCCTGACCTTGGGCTCCGCCCTGCTGGTCGTGCTCAACCGCAACGCGGTGAGCGCAGCGATGTCGCTCTTCCTGGCCTTTATCGGGATGGCCGGGCTTTTTGTGCTGCTTGAAGCCTACTTCCTCGCGCTGCTCCAGGTGATGGTTTACGCGGGGGCGGTCGTCGTCATCTTCGTGTTCATCGTCATGTTGTTGGATGTCGACAAGCTGCCGCGCCAACGCCTCGACAAGCTCTCCAAGGTCGCAGCCACGTTGGCCTTTGCCCTGATGGTCACCGGCGTGTTCTGGCTGTTCAATAAGGAGCAGTTCACCGCGCCAGCGCTTCCTGCAGAGGCCACCGGCGCTGTACTCAAGACCTACGGTCGCCAGCTCTTCACCACCTATCTGCTGCCCATGCAGGTTACCGGTTTCCTGCTCCTGAGCGCGATGATCGGAGTGATCGTGATCAGCAAGAAGAGCGCGCTGGCAGCGACGGAGGAAACTCAATGAGCGAGGCTTCGATATTCTACTGCCCGCTCCTCGCTCCTCGCTCCTCGCTGCTCGCAAAGGTCTACTCGCTACCCGCTACCCGCTACTCGCTACTATCCAGATGACCATCCCGCTCAACGCCTATCTCATCGTCGCCGGTCTGCTTTTTGCGATCGGGTTCTATGGCGTGCTCCTGCGTCGCAATACGCTAGTGATCTACATGTGCCTGGAGCTCATGCTCAACGCCTCCACTCTGGCGTTGGTGGCCTTCTCGCGCTTCAACGGCACGGCTGACGGCAACACCTTTGTATTCTTCATCATCACTGTAGCCGCTGCCGAGGTGGCCGTGGGCCTTGCGATCATTGTGCAACTCTTCCGCCAGCGCCAGACCGTGCAGGTTGAGGAGCTCAACGCACTCAGGAACTGAAGATATGAAACCGGATTTCGGAGATAGTCACAGAGGTCACGGAGAACCAACTGGAGATCACAGCGGGTCCGCAGATATCTCTGTGTCCTCCTCCCGCCTCAGAGCCCTCTGTGTCCAATCCCCGGCCTCCGTCATTCCGCACTCCGCATTCCGCACTTCGCATTTCCGATGACGCCCGTCACGTCCACTCTCCTCTTACTGCTCGTCCCGCTGGCCTCGGCCACGGTGATCGCGCTCTTCCTGCGCCGTCGGCACAACTTGGCCGCCGCGGTCTCCGTGACCGCCGCCGCCGGTATCGCCGCGCTGGCCGCGATGCTAATCTTCGGCGCCGAGAACCACGGCAAGACCGTCACCGCCTCGCTCGACTGGCTCACGCTCGGGCCGCTTACGATCCGGCTCGGTTTCCTCGTCGACGATCTTGCGAAGCTCATGCTCGCCGTAGTGGCCTTCGTGGGTTTCCTCATCCACGTCTTTAGCCTCGGCTATATGCGCGACGACGAGGCGAAGGCGCGCTTCTTTGGTGGGCTATCGATCTTCATGTTCTCAATGCTGGGCATCGTGGTGGCCGACAACCTGTTCATGATTTTCATCTTCTGGGAACTGGTGGGTTTCAGCTCGTACCTGCTGATCAACCACTACAACCAGAAGCAGTCTGCGGCCGACGCCTCCAAGAAGGCCTTTATCGTCAACCGAGTGGGCGACTTCGGCTTCCTGCTCGGCATCATCTGGTGCTACTGGCAGTTCGGCACGGTGGACCTCTCTGTACTCATGGGGAGGACGATTGGAGGGCAGGCCCTGATTACAGGAGGGATGTCCCTGCTCCTGTTTTGCGGAGCCATCGGCAAGTCCGCCCAGTTCCCGCTGCAAGTTTGGTTGCCCGACGCTATGGAGGGCCCGACTCCCGTCTCCGCGCTCATCCACGCGGCCACGATGGTCGCTGCCGGCATCTATATGCTCTGCCGGATCTACTGTCTCATGATCCCGGAAGCCCTGGATGTGATCATGTGGATCGGGACAGCCACCGCGCTCTACGCTGCGCTCTGCGCTATAGTCCAGCGCGACATCAAGAAGGTCCTCGCGTACTCCACTCTCTCTCAACTTGGCTTCATGGTCGCCGCCTACGGCCTCGGTAGTGTTTATGAGACATGGGAGAAGAATCCGTGGGCCGGGCCGATCGCCGCGATGTTCCATCTCACCACCCACGCCTTCTTCAAGGCGTTGCTCTTCCTCGGTGCCGGCTCGGTCATCGCCGGTTGCCATCACGAGCAGGATATATTCAAGATGGGCGGGCTGTGGAAGAAGATGCCGTGGACCTTCGCCACCTTCACGGTGGGCGTTGCCGCCATCGTAGGACTTCCGTACTTCGCCGGGTTTTTCTCGAAGGACGCCATCCTCTTCCTTGCCTTCACCAACAACAAGGCGGTCTTCGGCGTGCTTGTCGCTACCGCAGTGCTCACCTCGTTCTATATGATCCGACTATGGAAGATCACTTTCTTCGGCGAGGCCCGGTCCCACGAGGCCGAGCACGCTCATGAGAGCGGCTGGGTGATGACATTGCCCCTGGTCCTGCTTGCGGTGCTCTCGGTGCTCGGCGGCTACGACTTTATATTCATGCGTCTCGGCGGCAGTTACGCGGAGCTCATCACTGTGGCCCAGGGGGGGGCGCACACCGGCATGTTGCTTCTTTCGCTGGGCATTCTCGCCGTGGGCGGTGCTGCCGCCTGGTGGTTCTACGCTTCGGCCGCCACCGATTCGTTCGCGGAGAGAGCTCCGGCTGCTTTCGGCCAGCTTGTCCGTCTGAAGGAATGCTTCGACAGCACCTACAACTGGTACGTTTCCAAGGTGCAGCAGCGCTTCGCGATGGTACTGAACTTTATCGACCAGATCTTTGTCGCCGGCCTGCCGCGCGCGCTG
>CAJCBL010000101.1 GCA_903960515.1 uncultured Verrucomicrobiota bacterium | reverse complement strand
TCTGTCGGTCGAGATTGAAGAAGCGGGCGGCCATGGCCTATTAAAATACCGCATGACGTTGCCTGTCAACAAAATAGGCAACTATTTGGAACAAAATCCGAAGTCCGACAGGCTGCTAGTGGGATGGCAATCATCGCGATTTGCCCAAAGTGGAGTGATCTTGCGAACCTGGTTATCGATAACGAAGCGGGTTGGGTGATCGACAACGCTCCTGGCTCTCGTCCGGACGACCCTACTACGTTTATGGTTGGTGGCAATAGTACGCGAGAGCAGCAGGTTGCTCGGGAGTTTGTCGCGGTGATCCAACGTATTCACGCGAACCCTGAGGAACTTGAAAGCAAGCGGCGCAATGCCCATCGAGTGGCTCACGGCAGGTTTGGTGTGTCTGCCATCGAGGAGCGGTGGGCCCAGTTTTTAATGGAAGTGGAAGCCCAGGGATGACTATTTGAGGAACTGCCGGTGCGGGAGCCCCGGAATCGGTGTCGCGTGGTTTTGGACTACCCGAGTCCCGGTTGTTGTTTGTGCTGTGAAAAATCTTATCTGCGTCGCGCTCACTCTTCAGGCTCGGGACTACTCGCTTGGCTTCAGGAACAGGAAGCTCAAAGGGCATTCGTAACTATTCTTCGGCGGTGCGGTGTCGCTCCGAGTGCAAACCCCAATCCGGGCCAATTTCGCCACTATTTCTCAATCTAAAATCGTCACATCAATGCGGCGAATTGCGTTCCCAAACAAAGGAGCACGGCGTTGGTTCTTAGCAGTACTTGCGGGGGCAGTGTGTCTGTTGAGTGCTTCTGCGCAGCTTCCAGCTCGGAGCTATACCGACTGGGTATGCCAGAATAAACTATCGGGGGCCGCAGCGCAGGAAGGCGCAATTTTGACAGGCGATGGCCTATCCAACCTGCTGAAGTTTTCGCTTGGCCTGCCAGCCTTAGGAGCTGCTGCCTCCATGCTGCCTGCTGCCTCCATTGAAGCGGACCGGTTGGTATATCGCTATAGCCAGCCGGTCGGTCTCCTGGGTGTAACCACATCTGTCGAAACTTCGACCGACCTGTTCAACTGGAGCAGCCCTCCAATCGATCCGATAGTCGAGGAGACTGGCGCTGCCATGCAAGTTTTCAAGGTCGATTTTCCAGCAGCCCAATCCAGGCTATTCGTCCGGCTACGAGTCACGACTAATGGCGACCCGACGACTACTATAGAGTCATGGACAAACCTCGACGCTTGGACTATCGGTAGAAACGGTGCTGTAATCGCTTCCGGGAATCGACTATATTCATGCAACGCTGGCCGCGATTCCGGGGCTAACCATCCTTACGTTGTCCAAGCCGATGAAGTGGCTCGAGTCATTGCGACCGTTCATTACGTCAACAACGCCCCTTCAGGTGGCATATTTATTGGACTGAACAAAAACGACGCGGGTCTGGCGCCGACCAGCGGTCTGATTGATGCTTGTGGCATATTGATGTCTTCATCCGGTGTTTACAAATCGGACAGAGGAGCCCTTTCTTTTTTTCCCGGTACGACGAACCCGCCAAGCGGAGACTACACCTTTTCTATCGTCGTGGACTCGACCTACTTTTCTGTTGTTGTTACGAGTGCCGCAGGAAGCTTTGAATGCCAAGCTCGGTTTCTGCGGTCTGGATTCCCGATAGGCAATATTGAGGTTTTCAATTCAGACACTCGACGCCTAGATGGATCATCGATCGGCACTCTTGCCGCACGGAGAGATTTCGCGAGTATCACGCCACGCACAGGACTTGAAGGGATCTCGAAAACCGTCGAGTGGGGAGGTGATGGCACGAACTCATGGCAAATTGCTGTTCCTGCGACGTATGATTCGCGTTTTCAGGCTCCGTTGGTCATCTTGTTCCACGGAAATGGAGGTACCGAGAGCGAGTTCGCGACTTTCGAAAATGCTAAGGTGGTGCGGGACGCTTTCCTCGCTGCTGGCTATATTTGCGTCTCGGCAAACTATGACGCCGGCTATGGATGCACCTGGGGGGTGCAGGCTGCGCTTGATGCGTATTTCGCCGCCTACATGCATTGTCTCCACTATTACAACGTCGGCCTTCCCGTTTTGTACGGAAATTCAATGGGCGGACTCGAGTCGCTTCTGACGCTTGCAGGAGGCCGTATTCCAGCCGTCGCGTGGATTGGTACGGTGCCGGTGTGCAGCCTGATGTGGGCGAGAAGTACCGAGGGAGCGCCGAATGCCAATGGGCATCTCGATTTCGGTGTAACCGTGAAAAGCAATTATGGGATTGCCCAGGATTGGAGCGATTTTGCGGCGAAGACCGCCGGACACGATCCTTTGATGATCCCGGCCAGCGCATTCCGCTGTGTTCCGATGATGGCCATTGTGGCGACCGATGATGTTGCAGTACCTCTCGTGTACAACTGGCATTTGTTCTCTCCTCGCTGCGAGCCGGCAGCCCGCGAGCTGGTGACCTATACAACCACCGGTGGACACAATGCGGGAATGCTGGCGTGGACTGCTACAATGACGGAATTTGCAGATAGATATGCCAAACCGGATCCATTAAAATGAGAGCAGATGCGACAATTTGTGGGCTCAATCCGATCGTGTACTATCGAGGCACCACCGTGCCTTTCGACAGTCACTATTTTCCGCAGTGAAAACAATCCTCATTACTGGTGCCAACGGCTTCATAGGCCGGCGGATGTTGGAGAATGCACGCGGGGAGGGTTGGCGTGTGATCGGGCTCGGTCGGACCGCTCCGAGCGCGGCGGAGCTCGGGGGAGTCGGAGCGCGGGGAGGCTGTGGCGAGTGCTCTATCTCGCAGAACCGAGCACCATCCGGAGGGGCTGCTGCTTCGGGTTGGATCTGTGCCGATCTGACTTGTGCCGCTCCGATCGAATTGCCGGAGGGCATAGATACGATCATCCACCTGGCGGGCAAGGCGCATGCACTCGCAGAGGTGGCGCAGGACGAGGCTGAGTATTTCCGAGTCAATACTGATGGGACCCGCCGTCTTCTCGAGGCTGCGCGGCGTGCCGGTGTGCGCTCTTTTGTCCTATTTAGCACAGTGAAGGCGGCCGGGGACAAACCCAGTGCAGAAGGTAGAATGCAGAGCGAAGAGGTTCCACCGCGAGCAGCGAACGATGGTCTGCGTGATTCTCGCAACGATCATAAGTTTGATTCCTCGAACACGACATCCGGCGTAGATCTCGCGGCGCTTGACGAGTCATGCTTGTCGCTGCCCGACACTCCGTATGGGCAGTCGAAACGGGCGGCGGAGCGGCTCGTTCTCGAGGGCGGATACGTACCGCATCCGGTTGTGATTCGTCCATGCCTCGTCTATGGACCTACGCCGAAAGGGAATCTGGAGAAGATGATCACTGCAGTGCGCCGGGGCAGATTCCCACCGTTGCCGGAGGTGGGCAACAGGCGATCAATGGTGCATGTAGACGACGTTATAGCTGCGGCCCTGCTTGCGGCGGATCACCCTGCTGCGTCTGGCCAGATCTATATCGCTTCGGATAATCGGCCGTTTTCTACGCGAGAGCTGTTTGAATGGATCTGTATAGCCGCGGGGCGGCGCGTGCCGCGCTGGACGATTCCGCTATGGCTCTTGCGGCTGCTTGGTCGGGTGGGCGATGGGATCGGCCGTGTGCGGGGCCGGCGCTTTGTGTTCAACTCCGATGCTTTGGAGAAGCTCACGGGAAATGCATGGTATTCATCCGCCAAGTTGCAGCGTGAGCTTGGCTGGAAGCCGGAGCACACGCTTATGGAGTCAATGCCTGAGGTGTTGCGCAGCGCAAAACACGAGCCCGCTGCGCCGCAAAGACGGTAGTGCCCGGACCTTTGCCACGAGCGTTGGTGGCATATTCGCCGCCCACTCGTGAGTCGTGGCAAGAATCCGATCCTTCGATTTGAGCGTGAGTATTTCGCGGTGTGGTCTCGGGTTTAACCAATCAGCACGAATAATGATATGCGGTCTTGCGATCACGTCACTTCAGCCTCAACTATTCCCCCATGAAGAGTACCGATATTCCTGAGCTCAAGGTTTTGTCGGTCTCGGAGAAACTATTATTGGTGGAAGATCTATGGAGCGAGATCGCCGCCGAGTTGGAATCCTTGCCTTTGCCTCAATGGCATGTGCAGGCGCTCGAAGAGAGTGCCGCTGAATATAAGGTGAACCCCATCGAAGGCACGCCGTGGACCGTGGTGAGGGCTCGTATTTTGGCTCGAATCCCGAATGGCTGAGCTGATTGTCACCTCCCTTGCCGAGGTGGATATCGCCACGGCCTTCGAATGGTACGAAGCCTGTTGTCCAGGGGTTGGTACTCGGTTTGTTTTGGGTGTGGATGCGGTGCTTGCAGCCGTTGCCAGAAAACCGCAGGCTTTCTCGGTACGGGATGCCAGCCATCGGATGGCGATGCTTGATCGTTTCCCGTACTCCATCTATTTCTTGTTTATTCCTGAGCGTGAGGTGGTTTCAGTTCGTCGCGTGCTCCATTTCCGCCGGGATATACCCAAGCGGATCTGAGCGGCAGACGGCATGGGTTTCGCCGCCACGTACTATGTTCGCTTGGCCAGTTTTTCTGTATGATCCATTTTTCTCTTGTCATCATTGGTTTTGCCGCTGGTGCGGCGGCGCTGACGTGGGCCTTGGTCGCTCTCTTGATCCGCCATGCCCCGCGAATCGGTCTGGTCGATCGGCCCAACGAGCGCAGTCTACATACGCGGGTTACCCCGCGTGGCGGTGGAATCGGCTTCGTGGTCGCTCTTGCTATCGGCTTGGCAGGCTGGGCGATATTCTTTGCGGCGGGCGATCGGCCTAAGGCAGAAGGCAGAATGATGGATGCAGAAGTCGGAAAGGCAGAAGTCGGAAAAGTGGAAGGCCCGATACTTTCGGCCGATGTCGCCACGCGGCCGCAGGAATTTTCAATTGAAAATCGTCAGTCCGAGATCGGAAATGCCGGCATGCTGCCTTTTGCATTGTCTATTGTGCTGGGTGCTTCGCTCTTTATAGCGGCGATCAGCTTGCGCGACGACTTCAAGTCGCTGGGGGCGGGGCTGCGGTTTGCCTGCCACTTCGCGGCGGCCGGGGCGGCAATATGGGCGTTGGGACCGTTTACGGTCTTTGCTCTGCCGTTCATAGGCGAGGTGGAGTTCGGCGTGGTGGTTGGCACGGTACTCACCATGCTTTGGATTGTCGGCCTCACGAATGTCTATAACTTCATGGATGGGATCGACGGCATCGCCGGCATTCAGGGTGTCGTGGCCGGGCTTGCCTGGCTGGTGGCGGGCCTCGCGTTGCAGGCGCCCACCACGGCGGTGCTCGGAGCGTTGTTGGCTGGTGGCTGTGCGGGATTTCTGGTGCACAATTGGTCGCCGGCAAAGATATTTATGGGCGATGTGGGCAGCGCATTCCTCGGTTTCCTCTTTGCAGTAGTGCCACTGGTGGTTGTGTGCGAGGCCCCCGAGGTGGCGGCCCGCTGGCCATTGTTCGCAGCGTTGGCTGTATTCCCGTTTCTCGGCGACGGTATTCTCACTTTCCTTCGCCGGGCGCGGAAGCGCGAGAAGGTGTGGTTGGCTCATCGCAGCCATCTATATCAACGGCTGGTGCAGACCGGTTGGAGGCACGCGAGCGTGAGCGAGCTCTATGGCGCCTGGGGGCTGATGTCCGTTATCGTCGCCTGGCGGTGGTTGCCGGCTACCCCCGGCTCAGCGGTGGCGGTGCTGGTCATGCCTGTGGTCACTTTGGCCGGGCTCTATAGTTTTGTGACAAAGCGGGAGCGGGCACCCGGCACCTGCGGTGCCAAGGCTGAAGGCAGAAGGCGGAATGGCTGATACCCCGACGGTCACAGAGTTCACAGAGGCAGAGGAGGTCGCGAAGGAAGGCGGAATGCTGAAGGCGAAAGGCCGAAGGCGGAGGGTAGAAGGTGGAAGGCGGTCCGGAATGCTCGGCTCAGCGAGAGCCGATTTGGTGGGCCACACGGTTGAGCGCCTGCCAGCACTGCGCCGAATATTGCTCAGAGCGGCCCAACTTTCAGCCCCTCGATTTTGGCGAGCTTATTGGCTTTCTTGTCGAAACTAAAGAAATGGTCACATCCGAGAAGGCGGGCAGAGACGACATTGAGAATATCATAGGTTCTCAATCCGTGCTTTGCGGTGTGCCGGGCCACCGTTTCCTCGAAAAACGCTTGCAATGCTGAAACATCGACAGTTGCGCTGCGAAGGAATGTTTCCTCCTCGAGGTCGGACCTAAAAGTCTCAAATGCTACAGCCGCGTTTTGGGGTGTAACCTGCGGGTGGCCCCCCTGTTTGCCTAGCCATACAGATAACTAGAAAGCGTTGGCCAATTCCATTCGGTGTAGCCACGTGATCGGCAGTGATGGCGCCTCCTTGCTTTTCGCTAGCTCGGCAAGCCGATCCGCCTGGGCGCTTTCCGGCAAAGAAAGATAGATGCGGGTGAAGAAGTTTGTATCAGCGTAGGGCTTCATCGGAAAGACATAGCGGAAGACCGGGCGTGATGGCCGGGCGTGATGGCCGGGCTGGCCTATTCGCCCGCGATGGCTTGGTCGAACTGCTCGGTAGTGGATGCGGAGAGCGACCCTTTGAACAACTCGCTTCTCCGAGCCGAGAAATCAGGCAAGGCGGTGATTTGCTTTTCGGGGACGGTTTCCGGAGTGATGATGTAGGTATGCCCACCGCGCGCGCGAATGCGAGCGCAGCCATCCATTCTGGATGCCGACAGAACCATGCTAGGCGACCGGTCGAGGTCTCGAACCGTAAAAGTCTTCATGTCGGACCTGATGTCGGCGCTTGGTGGTTTTGTCAAGTGGACTGGGGGCACCGGGTACGGTCGAAAGTTTTCATCGGTTCTGCCGTCAATTCAGCCGCTAGCGAGCGGGAGTTTCGGTGCTCCGTAGACGCGTCTCGGAGATAGCGGCGATGCAGCCCGATTGTAGGGGCGGGTCTGGAGTCCGTACCTATTCGCCTTGGGCGCCGCGTAGGCGAGCGATGGCCCAAGGGGCCTTATAGGGACGGGGCTATCCAGGCTCACTAATTGACATAATTGAGTGAGCCTAAGTATTGCGATTCATGCTAAGCGGCGTTGCGCCGCTCGATGCCTAAAGTTGGAGTGGACCGTGAACAGTGGGGAAGCTATACGCGGCGGGCGCTGCTAGGGACCGGTCAATCCGGACTCTGTTGTCGGCGAGCCGGAGCATGATAATGAAAACGATTGAAAGCATGAGAATGAGTACGAGAAATAGAACTGTTTTGCCGTATGCCACCCGCGGGTGGGGTGCCGCCTTCGGGCTGGCGCTGCTATCCGCCGCTGCGTCACTGCGCGCGGATATCACTGTATTTTCCGAGGGGCGGGTGCGCCTGCCGGTGATCGTCGCCGCCGATGCGGCCCCTGACGAGCGAGCGGCCGCCGTGGAACTCGCCCGGGTGCTCAGTGTGATGTCGGGTCTTGAGTGGCCAGTGCGCACTCGGGCCGGCGGGGATGGCTTTGTTGTTGGACGTACCCGCGACGCCGCACGTTCGCTGGTGGCGTTGCCGCCGGCGGTGAATCTGCTCGCTCCGAAGGCAGACGAGATCGGGCCCGATGGGTTTCGTATCCGCACGCTTGGCGGGCGGGTCTATATTGAGGGTGCCACGCCGGAGGCCACGGCGTATGCGGTGGCGTGGCTGCTGCAGCGCGAGGGCGGCGTGCGCTGGTATGCGCCTGGTGCTTTGGGCGAGGTGATCCCTCGGCGCGATTCGTGGATTTTGCCGGAGTTGCGCGTGGTGCGCGAGCCGGCGTATGTGTCGCGCGATATTTCCGGGGTGGACGAGGCCTGGGCGCGGCACAATGGGCTGAGGGGGCGCATCGAATATAGTCACAATCTCAACCGGGTGATCCCGTCCACATTGGGTGCGGCGCACCCGGAGTGGTTTCCTCTCTTCCAGGGCAAGCGTCTGCTGCCCACCTCGAAAGGGGACTTCAATTGGCAACCAAACTTGTTGCTTCCCGAGGTGGCTGAGCGGGCGGCGCAGCAGGCGGCGGAGGCTTTTGCGCTCGAACCGGGGCGAGCGAGCTTTTCGTTGGGGATGAACGACAGCGTGCGTTTCGACCAGAGCGAAGCCACGCAGGCGGCGGTGGCACCGTTGGGCTATTTCCGAGGCAAGCCCGACTATTCGCCGCTAGTATTTGGGTTTATGAATCGTGCGGCCGGGGCGCTCGGCGCCACTCACCCCGACAAGTATCTGGGCTGCCTGGCCTATTTCTGGTGCGAGAATCCACCGGCCTTTCCCGTGAGTCCTCAGGTTGTGCCTTATGTGACTACGGATCGCACTCAGTTTTACGACCCCGCCTACCGCGCCGCGGACTATGCGTTGATGTCTCGCTGGGGGAGGTCGGGCGTGCGCGCCTTCGGGTTGTGGGAATATGCGGAGGGCGATGCTTATGTGGTTCCTCGGGTGCCGCATGCCATGCTGGCGGAGTCGGTGCGCGAGGGCTGGTGGCGCGGGGCTCGCGGCTATATGGGCGAGTGTGGGCCTCATGGCGGCTTCGATGCGTTCAAGGTCTGGATGTTGGCCCAACTGCTTTGGGAGCCCGACCGGCCGCTTGCGGAGCTGGAGGAGGACTTTTTCACCGGCTGGTACGGGCCGGCGGCCGGGCCGATGCGAGCCTTCTTCGCACGCTGCGAAGCGCAGTGGATGGCCCAGGAGGGTCCGCCGTGGTGGATCAAGTTCTATAAACAGCAGGACCAGGTACTGCTCTATCCGCCGGAGGTGTGTCGCGAGCTGCGCGCGCTACTCGAGGAAGCCGCAGCTGCGGCCGGAGGGCGGCAGCCTAGGGAAGAGGGAAGAGTGCAGAATGCAGAAGCCGGAACGGCAGATATCGGAACGGCAGATATCGGAACGGCTGAAGGCGAATATGGAGAGCGCCCGGATGATGGAAGCGCACGTGTGGCGCACGGTGGCTCCCTGCTTGAGGGGCCCGCAGTCGGCAATCGGCAAGCGGCAATTGAAAATCGCGTCGCCCTCACCAGTCGGGCTTTTGCGGTGACGGAGGCCGCCGTAGAGTTTGGGCGGGTACGCAGCGCCCTTGCCGCTGCCGAGGAGACGATCACGGTTGCCGAGCTGGCGGGCCTGTTGGGCCAGTTGCAGCGCGCCAGGGGTGAGCTGGAGCGGGCGGCGCAAGCGGCCGTCGCGAGCGTGGACGGGGTGGCGGCGATGGCGACGGCCGACGTGAACTTTATGCTACGCAACGATCCCGTGCCGCGCCTGCTCGCCGCCCTGGGGCGGCGCGACCCGGTGGCTCCGATGGCTGTGCTCACGGAACTACTGGTGGCGGGCGAGCCGGTGCCCGCCCACTGGAGCGAACTGGCTGCCGCCTGCGCCAACGGCCGCTTCGCGCAGCTCAATAACCGGTTGGCCAACAGCGACTTTGCCGGGGTGGCGGCTGGGCGGCAGGGGCCGGTTTTCCTGTATCCGCGCTGGGGCGAACTGCCGTCCGGCTGGGAGATGCGCGGGATGGCCACCGAGGCCGGGCGCGTTGGCCTAGTGGGCACGGCTGGGCAACCCGACCGCGCGCTGCGCATCGAGGGCGCCTGGGAGAGCCAGCTATCCACGACAGTGCCGGCGGCGCCGGGCGGGCTGCATGTGGTGGAGGCACGGATGCGCGGGCAGAGCAGCCCGGGGGCCGACGCAGCGCTGTTCCTCGTTTTTATGACAGCCGAAGGCCGCCTCACCGGGGAGTATCGCACGCAGGCCCTGCCCAAGGGCGAGAGCGGATGGCGCTCGATGCTGCTCGCCGCGACGGCCCCGGCGGATGCCGCGTGGGTTTCGGTGGGGGTGTCGGCGCTGCGGCAACCCGCCGGCGACTGGCTGGAGGTCGCCGGGGTGGAGCTCAGAAATTGAATGCGGACTTCGGAGTGCGGAGTGGGGACTTCGGAATGCGGAGTGCGAAATGCGTTCGGCACAGGAGTAGGGCGCGCAGCCTGCCAGTCCGGGCCGAAGCAGTTTCGGGGTGGGCGGAACGAGGTGGCTCGCAGCCCCGTCGTAGCGCAAGCGCTTCGCATCCGGGGCGGCGGAGAGATAGGTGTAGCGGAAGCCGTTCCGCTACGGAGGGGCCAACACTGGCAGAGCAGCCCAACTTCACTTACAGCAACAGCCGTTTCCTGTTTGTCCCTACTCGCCTCCCGCTCCTCACTGCCCGCTACTTCCTCCGTGAAACGCCTCCTCGATTTCTTCGGCGCGCTGCTGCTGCTGGCGATCCTCTCGCCGCTGCTGCTGGGGCTTGGCCTGCTGGTGCGAGTGAAACTGGGTTCCCCCGTGCTGTTCCGCCAGCGCCGCCCCGGCCTGGGCGGGCGTATCTTCACAGTGGTGAAGTTCCGCTCGATGCGCGATGCGTGCGATGGGGCCGGCCGGCCCTTGGCCGACGCGCAGCGGCTCACCCCCTTCGGCCTCAAGCTGCGCGCGTCCAGCCTGGACGAGTTGCCGGAGCTCTGGAACGTGCTGCGCGGCGAGATGAGCCTGGTGGGCCCGCGGCCCTTGCTTGTCGAATACCTGGATCGCTACACTCCCGAGGAGGCGCGGCGCCACGGGGTGCGGCCCGGGCTCACCGGCTGGGCGCAGATCCATGGGCGCAACGCCACCACTTGGGACGAGCGCCTCGCGCTGGATGTCTGGTATGTGGACCATCACAGCGTAGCGCTCGACCTGCGTATCCTTTGGCGCACGATAGCGCTGGTGTGTTCGCGCGACGGCATCAGCGCTCCCGGCGAGGCTACGATGGCCCCGCTGCGGCCCGACGGCGGACAGGGGAAAAGGCTGAAGGCGGAACGCTGAAGGCTGAAGGCGCTGCGGCCGGACGGCCTAGGGAAGAAGGCAGAGTGCAGAAGTCGGAGTGCGGCGAAGGCTGATGGCGGAACGCTGGAGGCGCTTTGCGTATCCGCCGTAGCGGATGGGCCGTGGGTATCTTCCGTAGCGGAAGCGCTTCGCTTCCGTGCTGGGGGGGGCCGGGGCGGAACGGAAGCCGTTCCGCTACTCGGATGGAAGCTGTTCCGCTACGCGGAGGAGGAGGGCTGAAAGTTCCGAAACTGCTATGGGCTCGCTCCGGCTCTCCTTCTTGACCCTCAGTACCGCTCGCGCACCGCCGGCCGGGCTCCGCGCCCGCAGACCGCCCTCTACATGCTTTCCCGCCCAAACTCCTCCCTCGACAGCCCCGCCCCTCAAACCAAGTCTTTCCCAACTCCGATGCCCCCGGCCCAACCTGTATCCTCCGATTCCATCCGGCGTCTGATCGTCGACCTCCTCCCGGATACCGCACGCACCGGCGACAACCCCGTAATCTTTGGCGCGGGCGGGGCCCTCGACAGCCTCGGGCTGGTCAACTTCTTGGCCGACCTCGAGTATCGCCTCTCAGAGGTGTACGGCCGCGACCTCGTGCTGGCCAGCGAGCGCGCCATGAGCCGCAGCCGCTCGCCGTTCCGCGATGTGGACACGCTGACGGCCTATATCCTCGAACTGCTCGGCGAATGAAGGCCGCCCGCGTAGTCCTCATCACCGGCACCAGTCGCGGCATCGGCCGCGGGCTGGCCGAGCATTTCCTCGACGCCGGCGATACCGTCTGCGGTTGCAGCCGCTCGCCGGCCTCGCTCGCGCATCCGTGCTATGAGCACTTCGAGCTGGAGATCGCCGACGAGAAGGCGGTGGTGGCGATGGTGCGCGAGGTTGTGCGCCGCCACGGCCGGATCGATGCGCTGCTCAACAATGCTGGCATCGCCGCGATGAACCACGCCCTGCTCACCCCCGCCTCGGTGGCGCAGCAGATCATGGCGACAAACTTCCACGGCACCTTCCTGTTCTGCCGCGAGGCGGCGAAGGCGATGGTGCGCGCCAAGGGCGGCCGGATCGTGAATTTCACTACCGTGGCCACTCCGCTGCGGCTGGAGGGCGAGGCGCTCTACGCCGCCAGCAAGGCCGCGGTGGAGTCGTTCACCCAGGTGCTCGCCCGCGAGTTGGGCGCTACGGGGGTGACCGTCAACGCCGTGGGGCCCACCCCGGTGCCCACCGACCTGATCAAGAACGTGCCCGCAGCCAAGATGGAGGCGCTGCTGGGGCGCCAGGCGATCCGGCGCCTGGGGACGGTGGCCGATGTGGTCAACGTGGTGGAGTTCTTCCTCTCCCCGTGCAGCGAATTTGTCACCGGACAGGTGCTTTACCTTGGGGGCGTGAACGGTTGAAGTGAGTCTCCCTCCATGTCCGAAGCCTTGGTTCTAAGTCCGGATACTTTGCTGGTGCTCTGCGAGCGCCGGTGTGCGCGCGACCTGTGGGTCGACGCCACGGGTGTGCGCACTTGGCTGGAGTTGGGCTCTGCGGTGCGTGCGGCGCAGGCGGCCTGCCAGGCGGCCGGTGTGCAGCCGGGCGAGATCGTGCTGACCCCGGGTGAGGCGAGCTTCGCCGCGCTGGCGTGGTTTTTCGGAGCTGCTCTGGCCGGGGCTGTGGTGGCGCCGCTGCGCGCCGAGCGCGAAGGTGAATTGGAAAACTGGAACCTCCAGGCCGCTCCGCACTGGCGGGTGCGTGGCCAGGCCCTCGAGCGAGCCCAGGGCGGTGCGGCCTCCCCGGCGGCGGAGCGGTTGCTGGCGCCGTTGCGGGCGGCCGGCAGGCCGGGGCTGATCCTGGCCACCGGCGGCACCACCGGCGTGCCCAAGCTGGTGTTGCACGACCTGGTGGCGCTGCTGGCCACCGTGGCCGTCAAGCAGAGCGTGGCGCGGCGTATCATGCCGTTGATGCGCTTCGATCATATCGGAGGTCTGGACATGGTCTGGCGCGCGCTGGGCAGCGGCCATGTGCTGGTGGCTCCGCCGGCCGAGCTCACTCCCGCTTCGGTGGCGGCGGCCATCGAACGTCATGGCGTGGAGGTGATGCCGGCGACCCCGAGTTTCCTCAATCTCATGCTCGCCGCCGAGGTGCACCGCAGCCGCTCGCTGAGCTCGCTGCGCGTGGTGCCCTATGGCGCCGAGCCGATGCCGGTGGGCCTGCTGGCACGGCTGGGCGCGGCGCTGCCAAAGGTGGAGTTTGTCCAACGTTTCGGTACGAGCGAGACCGGCGCGCTGCCGGTGAGCGACTCGGGCGCGGGCCTTCTGTTGGGCGATGATGTGGCCGGTTTTGAGTGGAAGATCGTGGCCGACGAGCTGTGGGTGCGCAGCCCGGCGCGGGCGCTGGGCTATCTTTCCGGCGCCCCGGGCGGGTTCGGGGCCGATGGGTGGTTTCGCACTGGAGACCTTGCGGAGCGGTTACCGGACGGCGCGGTGCGCGTATTGGGCCGCTGCGAGGAGCTCATCAATGTGGGCGGCGAGAAGGTGCTGCCGGCCGAGGTCGAGGCGGTGCTCCAAGAGCATCCGCAGGTGGCCGACTGCCGCGTGTATGCCGAGCGCAACGCTTTGCTGGGCCAGGTGGTGGCCGTCGAGATCGTCTGGCGCGGGCCCGAGACCGATGTGCTCGTCGTGAAGCGCTCGCTGCACGAGTTCGCCGCCGGCCGGCTGCCCCGCCACAAGCTGCCCGCCAACGTGCGCCTGGTGTCCGCCGTGGGCACTACGCGCAACCTCAAGAAGAGCCGCAGCGTTTCCCCCGCGTGAAACAGCTCGTCATCATCGGGGCAGGCGGGTTTGGGCGCGAGGTGCTCGACTGGGCCCGGCAGTCGGAGGCCTGTGGGCGCGACTGGCTGGTGAAGGGATTTCTCGACGACAATCCGCAGGCGCTCGCCGGCGGTCCCGCGGGCGCGCCTCTGCTGGGCCCGATCGCCGGGCATGTGCCAGCGGCCGGCGAGGTGTTCATCTGCGCGATCGGCCAGGTGGCGGCGAAGCGCCGCTGCGTGGAGGAGATCCGCGGGCGCGGCGGCGAGTTTACGCGGGTGGTACACCGCAGCGCGGTGGTGAGCCCCTCGGCGGTGCTGGGCGAAGGCGTGATCCTGTGCCCGCATAGCGTGGTGACTGCGCGGGCGAGGCTTGGGGATTTCGTGGCGGTGAACCTGCACTCTACCGTGGCGCACGACGCCGTGGTGGGGGAGTGGAGCCAGTTGCACTGCCATGTGGATGTGACCGGCGCGGTGGTGCTGGGCGAGGGCGTGCTGGTGGGCAGCCATGCCTCGATCCTGCCCGGGGTGAAGATCGGCGCCGGGGCGGTGGTGGGTGCCGGCTCGGTGGTGATGCGCGACGTGCCTGCGCGCACTACGGTTTTCGGTGTTCCGGCGCGGCCCTACGCGGCGCCGGCGTGCCAAGAAGAGTCGCCAATCCGGGCTGGGGCCCGAGCCGAGGAGGGAAGCCAATCATGACTGAGACGAAACGCAGGTGGTGGCGGCGCTGGTCGCTGATTCTTCCCGTGGCGGTGCTGCTGGTGGCGGCGGCGTTGCAGGGCATCGCGGTGTTCCGCGAAGTGCCCAAGCCGCGCGGGCCCCATGTGGCCGCCCAGGTGCCCAAGAGCCTGGCCGGCTGGCGGGTGAGGAATGTGCCGCTGGGGCCCACTGAGTTCATGACCGGGCAGGTGGAGAAGACCCTGAATTTCGACGAGGCGGTGAGCCGCGAATACAGCCGCCCCGGGGCGGCCTTCGTGGTGTATGTGGCCTACTGGGGCGCCGGCAAGATGCCCACCCGCCTGGTGGCCTCGCACACGCCCGACCGCTGCTGGACCGAGAACGGCTGGACCTGCCAGGAGATGCGCTTCCGCCAGCCGCTCTCGGCCAACGGCGCGGCGCTGCAGCCGGCGGAGTGGCGGCGCTTCCTGCCCCCCACCGGCGGGGCCACCACGTATGTGCTCTACTGGCACTTGGTCGAGGGCCGCGTGTACGACCAGGGCGGGCGCTTCAACGCCGTGCCCGACCCGCTGGCCTGGTGGAAGGATGCCGTGCAGCAGGCGCTGTTGGGCAGCCGCGAACAGTATTTCATCCGTCTTACCTCCAACGTGCCGCTGGAAAGCCTCTGGGGCGACCCCGGCTTCGCGGAGGTCCTTAGCGGCTTGCAGGCCTTGGGCCTGACCGCCCAACCCCCGGCCCGCGCCACCAACTCACCGTGACATACCCCGTCGCCTCCTCCCCTCGTCTGTTCCTTTCCCCTCCCGACATCGGTCCGGCGGAGAAGCAGTTTGTCGACGAGGCCTTCGCCACCAACTGGGTGGCCCCGGCCGGCCCGCACCTCACCGCCTTTGAGCAGGAGATGTGTGCGGCCAGCGGCGCGGCGGCAGCGGTGGCGGTGAGCTCGGGCACGGCGGCCCTGCATCTGGCGGTGCGGCTGGCCGGCGTGCGCTCGGGCGACGAGGTGCTCTGCTCCACCTTCACGTTTGTGGCCAGCGCCAACCCCATCCTCTACGAGGGCGGCCGGCCGGTGTTTGTCGATGCCGAGTCCGGGTCCTGGAACATGGATCCGGCGCTGCTGGCCGAGGCGCTGGACCGGCGGGCCCGGCAGGGCAGGCTGCCGCGGGCCATCATCGTCACCGACATCTATGGGCAGTGCGCCGACTGGGACCCCATCCTGGAGGCGGCCGGGCGCCACGGGGTGACGGTGATCGAGGACGCCGCGGAGGCGGTGGGCGCCACCTACCGCGGGCGCTGGGCGGGCACGTTTGGGGCGATCGGAGTGTATTCCTTCAACGGCAACAAAATCCTCAGCACCAGCGGTGGCGGGATGGTGGTGTCGGGCGACCGGGCGCTGGTCGATCGTGCCCACATGTTGGCCACGCAGGCGCGTGAGCTGGCTCCCCACTACGAGCATGCCCAGCTCGGCTACAATTACCGGCTCAGCAACGTGCTTGCTGGCATCGGCCGCGGCCAGCTCGCCTGGCTGGGGCAGCGCATCGAGCGCCGTAGGCAGATTTTCGCCAGCTACCAGGCGGCGTTGGGCGACCTGCCCGGCGTCGAGTTCAGCCCCGAGCTGGAGGGGCGGCGCAGCACGCGCTGGCTCACCTGCCTGACGGTGGACCCCGCCGTGTCCTGCACCAGTCGCGATGAGGTTCTGGCCGCGCTGGAGGCCGACAATATCGAGGCGCGCCCGCTCTGGAAGCCGCTGCACATGCAGCCGCTCTATCGAGGCACCGAGTGTATCGGAGGGGCGGTGAGCGAGGAGCTCTTTGCGCGCGGGTTGTGCCTGCCCTCCGGCTCGAACATGACGGAAGCCGACCTGCAGCGAGTCGTGCGGGCGGTGCGCTGCGCCTTTGGCTGCCGCTGAGCCCCGGCCGCTCCATTCTCTCTCCCACCCATGGCTGTCCCCCTTCCCAATTCCGGTCGTGTCGCCATCGCCGCCCTACTGCATGAGCGTGCCGATCGGCTGTATCGCAGCCTGCTCGGCTGGGTGGACCGGCACATCGGGCGGCACCGCTACTCCCGGCTGGGGGTGCTGGTCGTCGTCTATACCATCGAACTGGTTACGGCGTTCTGGCTCGCCTACGAGCTGCGCTGGGACTTCTCGGTGCCCCCGGAGTTTGTGCTGCAGCGGCTGGAATTGCTGGCGGTGGTGGTGCTGTGCAAGCTGGTGCTGCTGCAGTCGTTTGGCCAATTCCGCTCGATGTTGAGCTACTTCGGCCTGGCCGACTTTAGCGGTGTGGTGCTGGCGATGCTCTCGGCCTCTGCGATGATGCTGGGGTTGTGGTGGGTGGTCTCCCCCGGGGCGTCGCCGCCGCGCGGAGTCGTGCTGATGGATTTCGTGCTCAGCGTGGCGCTGCTCTCGGCCTTCCGGCTGTTCCTGCGTGTGCTGCGTTCGTGGAGCACCACGGGCCAGGTGCGGCCCGGGCTGGACGAGCGGCGCATCGCGATTGTGGGTGCGGGCGATGTGGGCGAGGCGCTGGCCAAGGAGCTGTTGGGCCGGCGCGGCAGCGGCCTGAGGCCCCTGTTTTTCCTCGACGACGCCCCCGACAAGATCGGCCGCAGTATCCATGGGCTTACCGTGCATGGCCCGCTTGCGAAGGTGTTGGAGATCGCCGCAGATGTGGGGTTGCACGAGCTGGTGGTCGCCATGCCCTCGGCCGGTCCCAAGTACATCCGCGAGATCGTGGAGCTGGGGCGCAAGATCGGGGTGACCACCCAGATCGTGCCGTCGGCCACCCAGTTGGCCTCCGGCGAGGTGAAGGTGGACCGCACCCGCCCGGTGGCCATCGAGGATTTGCTGGGCCGCGATCAGGTGGCGCTGGATTCGGCCGGCATCGGGGCGTTGTTGCACGACCGCGTGGTGCTCGTCACCGGTGCGGGCGGCAGCATCGGCAGCGAGCTGTGTCGCCAGATTTTGGCCAGGGAGCCGCGCCAGCTCGTGATGATCGAGCAGACGGAGATCGCCCTCTTCGAGATCGAGAACGAGCTGCTGGCCACGCCGGCGGGGCGCCGTATCCTGCCCCTGATTGCCGACATCACCGACCCGCACTCGATGCGAGCCATCTTCGAGAGGCACCGGCCGGCCATCGTTTTCCACGCCGCCGCCCACAAGCATGTGCCGCTCATGGAGCGCCAGCCCTGCGAGGCCATCAAGAACAACACCCTGGGCACCGCGCTGCTTACGCGCCTGGCCAGCGAGCACGGGGTGGACCGCTTCGTATTCATCTCCACCGACAAGGCGATCAACCCCACCAGCGTGATGGGCTGCAGCAAGCGCCTGGCCGAGAAGGCCCTGCTGGCCCGCAGCCGGGTGGCGGGCAACTCTACGCGCTTCCTCGCCGTGCGTTTCGGCAACGTGCTGGGCTCCAGCGGCAGCGTGATCCCCACTTTCCGCCGCCAGATCGCCCAGGGCGGCCCGGTGACCGTCACCCACCGCGAGATGACGCGCTATTTCATGACCATTCCCGAGGCCGTGGGGCTGGTGCTGCAGACGGCCACCATCGGGGTGGGCGGCGAGATCTTCATCCTGGATATGGGCAAGCCGGTGAAGATTCTGGATATGGCCCGGCAGATGATCGAGCTCAGCGGCTTCAAGCCCGATGTGGACATCGAGGTGCGCGTCACCGGGTTGCGCCCGGGCGAGAAACTCTACGAGGAACTGCGCCACACCGACGAGACTCACGAGCCCACCGAGCATCCCCGTATCTACCGGCTCAAGGCCATCCCTTCCGCGGTGGGCGAGCAGGACGACGGCTGGCTGGCGGCGCTGCGCGTGGTGGCCGAGACCGGCAAGACGCCCGAGATCAAGGCGGCCATGAAGCGCCTGGTGCCCGAATACACGCCGTACGAGGAGTGAGAAGTGGAATGCGGAGTGCGGAATGCGGAATGCGGAGTGGCGAATGCGGAGTGCGGATTTCGGATTGCGGAATGAGGAGTGCGGAGGGTGGAGTGCGGCGTGAGGATTGCGGAGTGCGGAATGCGGATTTCTGAATGCGGAGTGCCGAGTGCGGATTGCGGAATACGGAGTGCGGATTGCGGAATGAGGCGGGGGGCTAGGGGGGGGCGGGTTCTTAGGTGGCGGCGCGGGGCGCCCGCCCGGATTCGGCGTTTGGACTGCGGCGTTTTGGGCCTTCGGACCGCGCCGAAAAAGCCGATTGGCAACGGGACGCTCCCGGGGCCCGCCTTCGACCCCGGCGCGCCTTCGCCGATTCCCTCATGAGCGTCCGTTCTTCCCTGCTACTGTTGGTCGCCGCCGCCTTGCTGCCGGCGGGGCCCCTGCCGTGTATCGGAGCGGTCAGTGCGCCCGTGTTGCCCGCCCTGGCTGCTGCGCCTTCCTCTTCAGGCCAGGCGCTGCCGCCGCCATCGATACCGCCGGCCTTGCTGCTGCCGCCGGCCGATACGCAGGTGGTGGCCGGCACTCTGGCGAATGGTTTTCGCTACGCGATCCGCCCCCAGCCCGTGCCGCCCGGGCGCCTGTCGCTCTACCTGCTGGTGGAGACGGGCAGTGCGAGCGAGGGCGACGCTGAGCTGGGCTATGCGCATTTTGTGGAGCACCTGGCCTTTGCTGGCACTCGCGAGTTCCCGGGAGATGCCGGGTTGCGCACCTTGCAGGGCTTCGGGCTGGGTTTCGGGTCGGAGGTCAACGCCTTCACCAGCCGCTTCCTCACCGTCTACCAGATCAAGAATCTGCCCTCTGCTAACCCGGCGGCGTTGGCCGCGGCCCTGCGTATCCTGCGCAATTATGCCGACGGGATTTTGTTCGACCCGGTGGCGGTGCGTCGGGAGCGCGATGTGATCCTGGCGGAGGGCCGGGTGAGGGAGGGCCGCATAGCCTTCTGGTGGGAGCGGGAGTTGGAGTATCTGCCGCCTTTCGGCGGCGAGATTGAGGACCGGGAGATGGAGGCGGTGTGGGCCGGCACCGTGGTGGCTCGCCCCCAGATCGGCACCACACGCAGCCTCCGCCGCGCTACGCCCGAAGCGCTGCGCGGGTTCTACCAGCGGTGGTATCAGCCGCAACGCATGGCCCTGGCGGTGGCCGGCGAAGTGGAGCCGGCTGCGCTGGCCAGTCAGCTCGCGGCGGAGTTTGGCGGGCTGGTGGCGGGCGGGAGCGCCGGGCAGGCCCAGGCGCCGCTGCCAGAGGCTCCTCGCTGGCGGGCCGACCGGGTGAAGGTGCAGGTGTTTCCCGAGCCGGATTCGCCGGTGGAGCTCGTCACTTTGGCGGCTGCCCTGCGGCGTGAGGACGGGGATACTCTGGCCCGGCGCAAGGCCGAGCTGGCGGGCGCGGTGGCCCTCGACCTGATCGAGCGCCGCCTGGGGCGCACTATCGGCGTGGCCGCGCAGATCGAGACGCGGCTTTGCCATGAGGTGCCGGGGTGGCTGGTGGCGCTGGTGCGAGTGCGTACCGCTCCGGCGGATTGGGCGGTGGCGGCCGGGGCGATGGAGACGGAAGTGCGCCGGGCGATACGGCATGGTTTCAGCGCCCAGGAGCTGGCGAGGGCGGTGGAGGCGCGGCGGCGCCATCTGCTCGGCGCGCAGCGTGAGGCGCCCAACCGGCCGGCCAGCGAAGTGGCCATGGCGTTGGTCCATGCGATGGGCCGCGGGGCGGTGTTTTCCGATGCCGAGGGCGAGCGGGCCACGGTCGAGCGCGGGCTGGCCGAGCTTACACTGGAGGATTGTCGCGCGGCGCTGGACCGCCTGTGGCCGGTGGAGCGTACCCAACTTGTGCTTGCCGGGCCGGTGCCCGAGTCGGCGGTGGATTCCGTAGCCGTGCGCAAGGCCCTGCTGGCAGCGCGCGCCAGGGAGCCGGTGCCCTATAGTGAGGTGGTGGAGACTGCCGCTGCGTTGCCCTATGAATTTGGTGTGCCGGGCAAGGTGGTGGAGGAGCGCAACGATGCCGCGCTGGACTGCTGGTGTGTGCAGTTCGACAACGGGGTGCGGCTCAACTTCAAGTCCACCGCCTGGGAGCGGGGCCGGGTGCGGGTGCGCGTGGCCTTCGGTTCGGGTTTGCTGGGTACGGAGCCCGGGCGGGAGGGCTTGGCCTTCGGCATAGCGGCGCTGTATTTCGGCGGCTTGCAGGGGGTGACTGCGGAGCAGGAGCGCGAGCTGCTCGACCGCAGCGAGATCGAGGCGAATTTCGGTTTCGGGGCGGACCGGCTGGGGCTGGCGGCTGCCTGCCCCCGAGGCGGCGTGGGCACGGTGCTGCAGTTGTTCGCCGCCCGGCTGGCCAGGCCCGCGTTTCGCGAGGCGGGAGGGGAGTTGACGCGCACCTTCATCGAGCGCCAGCTCACCGCCCGCGCCCGCACCTCCTCCGGCGTGGCCGAGGACCGTTTGCGGGAGTATCTCTTTGGCGGGCATACGGCGCTCACCCGGCCGCGGCTGGAGGAGAGCCGGCGGCTCACCTACGCGCAGATGAAGGAGTGGATCGAGCCGCAACTGGTCACCTCGCCGGTGGAGATCTCGATCGTGGGCGACATCGACTACGCGGCGGCGGTGGCGGCGGTGGCCCGCACCTTCGGGGCGCTGCCGCTGCGCTCCACCGTGGATGCGCTGGCCGAGGGGCGGCTGTTCACCCCCGGCGTGGCCCCTCAAAGGCTCGAACGCCGTTTCCAGGGCAAGGGGGCGGTGGGCACCGTGGCGCTGGCCTGGCGACTGGCCGATGTGGTCGGGCAGACCGACGACTGTCAGTTGCGCCTGCTCGCCCGCATCCTGGAGGACCGGATTCGCGTACGGTTGCGTCAGGAGATGGGCAAGACCTACTCGCCCGTGGTGGGGCTGCTCTCGGAGCGGGCCCTGGCACCGGCTACGCTCTTCCTGCGCTGCCGGGTGGAGACGGCCCCGCAGTATCTGCACCGGGTGGCGGAGGCGGCTGAGGCGGTGGTGGCTGAGCTGGTACGGACCGGCGCCACCCCTGAGGAACTCCAGCGGGAGCGCCTCGCGTTGCAGCACGAGGGGGAGGAGAACCGTGCCAGCAACATCTGGTGGCTGTTCGTACTGGGCGAGGCCCAGAGCAAACCCCAGTACCTGGACGGGATGGGCGAGCAGCAGCAGATCCTGGCGGCGGTGACCCTCGAGGAGCTCAACGCCATGGCCCGAGTGCTTCTGGCGAAGGAGCGCTTGGTGGAGCTCACGGTGCTGCCGGAATAGGGCGGCAAGTGGCGCCCCTGGCCCGCCGGTCAGTAGTACCTGGGCACTTGCAACGCCTCGCGCGTTTGGCCCAGGTCGGGAACGACACGGCGCAGTTCCAGCGCTTCACGCTCGGTCGGTGCCCGGGACTTCCGGGGCCGCCGTAGCAGGAGCGTGCTTGCACGCGATGGACTGGGGAATGGCGACGCGCAGGGATCGCGTGCAAGCACGCTCCTACGAAAGAATGGCTACGGAGTGCGGGGTAACCCGTGCAGTACGATTGCAGGG
>CAJCBL010000100.1 GCA_903960515.1 uncultured Verrucomicrobiota bacterium | reverse complement strand
GGCACCACCGGGGCCTCGATGGTGCTCATCCGCCCCTGGATTCGGATGAACAAGTACCGCATCACCGCCTTCCACATCGTCTTCTTCATCTTCACCGTTTCCAACATCGGCGGGGCGCTCACACCGATCGGCGACCCGCCGCTGTTTCTCGGATACCTCCACGGCGTCCCCTTCTTCTGGTTGCTCGAGCACGCGATGCTGCCATGGCTGTTCACCCTGGGCCTGGTGCTGGCGATCTTCTTCGTGCTGGACTGGCGCAACTTCCAGCGCGCCCCCAAGAAGGTGCGCGAGAAGGAGACCGCCCATGAGCCGGCCGTGCGCGTTACCGGCCTGCACAACATCCTCTTCCTGCTGGTGATCGTGGGCGCCGTATTCCTGCCCGAGACCTTCTTCCTGCGCCAGATCGCGATGCTGGGAGCGGCCGTGGGCGCCATGGTCTCCACGCGCAAGACCGTGCGCGAGGCCAACGAATTCTCCTTCGGCCCCATCAAAGAGGTGGCCTTCCTCTTTGCCGGTATCTTCGCCACCATGATGCCCGCACTCGACTACCTCCAGGAGCACGGGCGCGAGTTCGGCATCGAACGCCCGGCCCAATACTATGTGGCCTCCGGCGCGCTCTCCTCGGTGCTCGACAACGCCCCCACGTATCTGAATTTCCTCACCTTGGCCGAGGCGGTGGTGGTGCCCGACAGCGTGCGCCTCACCCCCGAGGGCCAGCCGGTGGCCGAGCGCCACCTGGTCAACTGGCTGATCAACCCGGAGAGCCGCACCGAGAATACCTCGGGCAAGTTTCCCGCCTCGCTCTACATCATCGCGGTGAGTCTCGGGTCGGTCTTCTTCGGGGCGATGACCTACATCGGCAACGGCCCCAACTTCATGGTGAAGTCCATAGCCGAGAGCTCGAAGGTGCACACGCCCTCGTTCTTTGGTTACATCTTCAAGTACAGCCTCCCCTTCCTGCTGCCCGTGCTGCTGTTGTGCGGCTGGCTCTTCCTCTGAGCCGTGGCGATGCAGACCAGAGTCGAGTGGCGAGAGCCGAGAGCCTAATTCCTGTTCGCTTTCAAGATGAGCCCCTGTCGCGTGCAAGCACGCTCCTGCACGGACTCGGCATTGGTCTCATCTTGAACGCGACTTACAATAACCACCAGTGATCGACTCAGAAGCAGGCGTGCTTCCAAGGGCTTGCTCGCTGCTCAGGCCCTCGGCGCTCTGCTCTAGTCTCTCGACCGAATGGTCACGGCTGAGGCGGGGCGATGCAATCGTCCCGCTTTGCGCTCTGGAAGCGCACGAACTCCGGCGTCCACCGTACCAGGAGCGTGCTTGCACGCTCCTACGAATGGTTACGGCTCAGCCTTCCTTGCGCCACTTGAACACTGCGGTGGACATCGACGGAAGCACCAGCTCCAGCGATTGGGAATAGCCGTCCCACGGCACGTCCTGCGCCATGAGTCCGCCGCCGTTGCCCTCGCCGCTGCCGCCGTAGTACTCGGAGTTGGTGTTGAGCAGTTCGCGCCAGAAGCCAGCGCGCGGCACACCGATGCGGTATCCGCGACGCAGCACCGGGGTGTAGTTGCCCACAACCACCAGCAGTTCGTCGGGGAAGCTCTCGCTCTGGCGCAGGTAGGCGACGATCGAATTGTCGGCATCCCAGGCGGCGATCCAGCGGAAGCCCTGGGTATTCTGGTCGTTGAGACCGAGCACCGGCTCGTTGCGGTAGAGTTGGTTGAGGTCGCGCACGAGCAGGCGGATGCCCTCGTGATCGATGTACTGGAGCAGGTGCCAGTCGAGGCTGCGGTCGTAGGCCCACTCGCGGGACTGGCCCCATTCGCAGCCCATGAAGAGCAGCTTCTTGCCCGGCCACATCCATTTGTGGGCGTAGAGGGCGCGCAGGCTGGCGGCTTTTTCAGGGATATGCCCCGAGCCCATCTTGAGCAGCAGCGAGCCCTTCCCGTGGACCACCTCGTCGTGGGAGAACGAGAGCATGAAGTTTTCGGAATACTGGTAGAGCATCCCGAAAGTGAGGTCGTTCATGTGCCACTTGCGGTGGATGGGCTCCTTCTCGAAGAAGCGCAGGGTGTCGTGCATCCAGCCCATGTTCCACTTGAGGTCGAAGCCGATGCCGCCGTCCTTCACCGGCTTGGTGATACCAGCGAAGGCGGTGGACTCCTCGGCGATCATGAGCACGCCGGGATAATAGGTGTGGACGAGCGAATTGACCTGCTTGAGGAACTCGATGGCCTCGATGTTTTCGCGGCCGCCGTACCGGTTGGGGATCCACTCCCCCTCCTTGCGCGAGTAGTCGAGGTAGAGCATCGAGGCCACGGCGTCGACGCGAAGGCCGTCGAGGTGGTAGCGGTCGAGCCATGCCAGGGCGTTGGCCACGACAAAGCTGCGCACCTCATGGCGGCCATAGTTGAAGATCAACGTGCCCCAGTCCTGGTGCGCACCCTGCTTGGGGTCGGCATGCTCGTAGAGGTGGGTGCCGTCGAAGTTGGGCAGCGCGAAGCTGTCGCGGGGGAAGTGAGCGGGCACCCAGTCAAGAATCACGCCGATGCCGCGCTGGTGCAGGTAGTCGACGAAGAACTGGAAATCCTCCGGAGTGCCGAAGCGGTGCGTGGGTGCGAAGAAACCGGTGACTTGGTAACCCCACGAGCCCTCGAAGGGATGCTCGGCCACGGGCATGAGCTCCACATGGGTGAAGCCCATCTCGAGCACATGTTCGGCCAGCAGCGGGGCGACCTCGCGGTAGGTGAGCGGACGGTTGGCGTCCTCGACGATGCGCTTCCAGGAGCCCAAGTGTACCTCGTACACGGAGATGGGCCGGTCGATGGTGGGCTTGGCGGCGCGCTGGGCCAGCCACTCGGAATCGCCCCACTGGTGGCGGCGGGTGCAGCACACGATGGAGGCGTTGTTGGGGGGCGCCTCGAAATAGGTGCCGTACGGATCGGTCTTGAGGAAGATGTTACCGGACTGGTCGCGCAGTTCGAACTTGTACACCTCGCCCTCCACCAGACCCGGGATGAAGATCTCCCACACGCCGGAGGCGCCCAGCGGCCGCATGGGTTGCGCGCGGCCGTCCCACTGGTTGAAGTTGCCCACCACGGATACCCGGGCCGCTCCCGGTGCCCAGACGGCAAAGGTCACCCCGGGCACGCCGCCGATCTCACGCACATGCGAGCCGAGCTTCTTGTAGATGAAGTGCTCGTTGCCCTGGTTGAAGAGGTAGAGGTCGTGGTCGCTGATCGTGGGGAGGAACGAATACGGGTCGGAAAACTGCCGGATATCGCCCGAGCGCAGGGTGGCGCGGAGTTGGTAGGCGAACACCTCGGTGTGTTTGGCTATGAATACCTCGAAGTAGCCCTCCGGAGCCACCTGCAGCATCGGGTAGCGGCGCTCGGGCTTGTGGGCGAGATCTACCACCTCGCAGGAACAGGCCTGGGGCAGGAAAGCGCGAACGATCACGCCGGGAGCCCCGCCCACGGTGTGGGCATGCATCCCCAAGAAGCCATGAGGGTCGGCCAGTTGGGCATTGAGCAACAGATCGAGAGTGGTGGGTCCGACAGGTTTGGCGCTCATTCGAATTTAGGTGGGCCGAGTATTCCGGGTGCGGGCAGCAATGCAAGCCGCGCATCCGCGATAACGCCACGGCCGGCGCTGCCGGTAGTGAAACCAGGGGGCGAACAGGGGGTATTCGGGTTTTGAACCGGTGGTCCGCGCCTCGCCCGGCTTCGCGCAGCGGGCAATGCTGGCAGCCGCTCCAGTGGCCCGAGCCCGACCGTTTGCCCTCACGGCCGTGAGGGCAAACGGTTGGGCGCAGGCGCGCCCCGCCCAGCTCCAACACAGGCCGAACACAGCGCCAAGGCGGGCTCGGAATCCACTTTCCGCGGCAACCGCGCCTTGCATACACCCTCGACAGCGGTGCGGCGCCCTGCGCTCCTCCGGTTGTACGGGGCAGCGCAGGCCCTCGCGGGGCGCAGCCGCGAGCCTTCAGCTCTTGGCCTGCCGCTGCTCGTCGCGCAGGAGCTTGAACTCCAGCGCGTCCTTGAGCGCCTGCCATGAGGCCTCGATGATGTTCTCTCCCGCGCCTACCGTGCCGAAGAGTTCCTCACCGTCGGCGGTCTCCACCAGCACCCGCACCCGGGCGCCGGCGCCCTGCTGGCTCTCAAGGATGCGCACCTTGTAGTCGCGAAGCAGGATCTCCCGCAGTTGCGGGAATACCGGCTCCAGGGCGAGGCGTAGCGCCTTGTCGAGGGCGCCGATCGGGCCGCTGGCCTCGGCCACAGTGTGCCGCAGCTCGCCGCCGATGCGCAGCTTCACCGTGGCCTCGGAGATCACCGGCTCCGTGGGTCCACGACGCTCCACGATGACGCGATACCCCTCGAACCCGAAAAACTCGCGATGCTTCTCCAGGGCCTTGGCGATGAGCAATTGGAAGGAGGCGTCGGCCGCCTCGTATTCGTAGCCTTGAAACTCGAGCCTCTTGATCTCCTCGATCAGCTCCTTGAGCGCGGGCGAGCCCGCCTCCAGCTCCACGCCCAGCTCACGGGCCTTCATCACCACGCTGCTGCGTCCCGACATGTCGGAGATGAGCACGCGCTGGCGGTTGCCCACCAGGGCCGGGTCGATGTGCTCGTAGCTGCGGGCGACCTTGTGGGCGGCGTTGGCATGCACCCCACCCTTGTGGGCGAAGGCCGATACACCGACGAACGGCGCGTGGGTGTCGGCATGCAGGTTGGCCAGCTCGTCTACGAACAGGGAGAGCTGGCGCAGCTTGGGCAGCTCGGGGCGGCAGTGGGCCTCGTAACCAAGTTTGAGCAACAAATTGGGGACGATGGCGATGAGGTTGGCGTTGCCGGTGCGCTCGCCGTAGCCGTTGACCGTGCCTTGCACGAGCACAGCCCCGGACTGGATACCCACCAGCGAGACGGCCACGCCCAGCCCGCAGTCGTTGTGGCAATGCATGCCCACCCGGCCGGGACCTACGCGGGCGACCACCTCGGCCACGATGCGGCTCACCTCGTCTACCATGGTGCCACCGTTGGTGTCGCACAGCGAGAGGTTCACGGCTCCGCCGCGGGCGGCCGCCTCCAGAGTTTGGAGCGCGTAGGAGGGGTTGTCCTTGTAGCCGTCGAAAAAGTGCTCGGCGTCGTAGATCACCTCGCGGCCGGCCTCGCGCAGGAAGCGCACGGAGTCCTCGATCATGGCGAGATTCTCCTCGGGGGTGGTGCGCAGCACCTCGGTGACATGCAACAGCCAGCTCTTGCCGAAGATGGTGACCACGGGCGTACCGGCATCAAGGAGGAGCTTGAGCTGCGGGTCGTCCGAGGCGCGGATACCGGCGCGGCGAGTGGAGCCGAAGGCGGCGATCTTGGCGTGCGTGAGCTTGAGGTGGCGCACCTCGAGGAAGAACGCCATGTCGCGCGGGTTCGACCCCGGCCAGCCGCCCTCGATGTAGTCGATACCGAAGTGGTCGAGCTTCTCCGCAATGCGCAGCTTGTCGGCGACCGAGAAGGAAATGCCCTCGCCCTGGGTGCCGTCGCGAAGGGTGGTGTCGTAAATGAGGATGCGGTTGGAGCTCATGGCGTGCGTGGTGAGGGGGACCGGTCTGCTTGCGGGTGGATCAAACTAATGCGGACAAATGGACTGAGGGGAAGGCGGGAGTTGGCCGGGGGGCACCGCCGGGCGACAAAAAACCCCGGGCGGCTGGCCCGGGGTTTTGGAAACTGAGGTGCGCGTGACCTTACGCGGGGTTTCCAAATCCGGGCCGGCGGCCTCGAATGCTAATCGAGCCGGTAATCGAAATGGCGTGGGCGGAGCGGTGCATGGAAACGGGCTGGACGCTACAAAGCCCCCGCCCCTTGTCGAGGCGGGAGTGGGGCTGTGGAATGTGAGCGGGGGGCCGCACCAAGCCCATCGGGTTTTGCCACGAGGATACGCGGGGAGGCACCGGGTCTCAGCCGCGCAGATCCTGCGCGCGGTAGAACTGGCCGCCGGGGGTGCCGTCGGGGATGAGCACCGGCACCATAGCGCCGGGCAACACCGTGGACGGATCGTTGGGAGCCTGCGGCCCGCCCAGGGAGGTGCGCAGCCAGCCCGGGTCCAGGCGCGAGACGATCACACCTGTCCCCTTGAGCTCGGCGTTGAGGTCGTCGGTAAACTTGTCCAAGGCCCACTTGCTCGCCCCGTAGCCGGCCAGCCCCGGTGTCTTGTCGATACCGGAGGTAACATTTACGATACGGCCCCAGCCCCGCTGGCGCATCGTAGGCACGAGCCTCGCGCACAGTCGCACAATGGCGATCACGTTGACCTGGAAACTCCACGACCAATCGGCCGCGGTGTGGTCCTCGATCTTCTCACGCCACGGATGCATCACCGCGGCGTTGTTGTAGAGGATGTCGACTCCGCCCAGGGCCAGGGCGCGGTCGGCGATCTGCTCGACCTGCGCGGGGTCGGCCAGCTCTCCCGCGATCACATGGGCCTCGGCGCCGGCGGCGCGCACGAGGGCGAGAGTCTCGGCACAGGCGGCCTCGGAGCGGCCGTGCAGGAGGAGGCGGGCGCCTTCCTTGGCGAGCGCTTCGGCAACCAATTTTCCGACACCGCGGCTGGAACCGGTGACAAGGGCGGTCTTTCCTCTGATCGAGGCTTTCGGGGTAGTCATGGTGGAGCGGGATTGAGCGCCGTATCCGGCGCGCTTCAAGCCGCAGTTTGCCCGGGCCGGCGCTGCCACCGGCGTTTAACGCATCGCCCGCCAACCAGCCTCCAGCAATCCGGCCGTCCCTTCTCATTTCAGGCGGTTCGCGCCGGCCGGTGCCAGCAAGCCGACCACCGGCAACCGGATGTGCTTCGCGCACATTACGCCCCCTCCAGACGGAGCGTAATAGCGGGTGCCACCGATGCGCTGCCGCCCACGGGCCTATCTCACGGCTCTCCGCGCCGGGCGGCAGGTACCCGGTTACCGCTCAACCGTGCGCCTCGATGAAGGCGCGCACGGCGGCGACGGTGGCGGGGATGCGATGCTTCTCCAGCGGCTTGGCCTTGAGCGCCTCCAGTGTAGGATGCGTGGATTCGCAGCCGATCGACTCCTTGATCACCTCGGGGAATTTCGCCGGATGAGCGGTGGCCAGCACGAGCGAGGGGCGATGCTTCGACAGATCCTTGAACCCGCATGCGGTGTGCGGATCCACTACATAGCCATAGCGCGTATGGACGTCGCGGATGATGTGCGCGATCTCCGCATCGCTGGTACGCGAGGCGGTGATGCTGTCGCGCTTGAAGTTGGCAAACTTGTACCGGCCGGTGCGTTTGAACTCCTCCATCACCGCGCGCACCCGCGCCGGGTCGCGGTCTTCCGCGAAGTAGAGGAAGCGCTCGAAGTTGGAGGCCACCTGGATGTCCATCGACGGGGCGTGGCTGGGATGCACCTCTGCCAGAGCGTAGTCGCCTGTGGTGAAAAGCCGGTAGAGGATGTCGTTCTGGTTGGTGGCTACGCGGAAACCCGAGATCGGCACGCCCATCTTTTGCACCAGCCAGCCGGCGAGCACGTTGCCGAAATTGCCGGTGGGCACGACAAACTCGAAGTCCCCGCGGGTGTCGGGAGGCAGGCGCAACCAAGCCCAGAGGTAGTAGACGCACTGGGCCAGTACTCGGGCAAGGTTGATGGAGTTCACCGCGGAGAGGCGATGGCGCACGCGAAATTCCTGGTCCTCAAAGATGGTCTTCATCGCGGCCTGCGCGTCGTCGAAGGTGCCGTCGACCGCCAGGGCGAAGACGTTCTCGGCGCCGGTGCAGGCCATCTGACGTTCCTGCAGCGGCGACACGCGGCCGTCCGGATACAGGATGAAGATCTTGGCGCGGGCCCGGCCGAGCAGGCCGTGGATGGCGGCGGCGCCGGTGTCGCCCGAGGTCGCCCCGAGCACGGTGAGCGACTGGTTGCGGGTGATGCACTGGTGCTCGTAGAGGTGGCCCAGAAATTGGAGGGCGAAGTCCTTGAAGGCGAGAGTGGGGCCGTGGAAGAGCTCCAGCACCCAAGTGCGCTCGTCGAGCCGGCGCAGGGGGGCAACGTCGGGGTGGTCGAACTTCGTATACGCGGCGGCGGCCATGCGGGCGAGGTCCTCGGCCGGGATGTCTGTGGCGAAGAGAGTGAAGAACTCGCGAAGCAACTCCGGATACGAGAGCTTGGCCCAGCCCTGCCAACGGCCGGAGAGGTCGGGCAGCGACTCAGGCAGGAACAACCCGCCGTCGGGGGCGAGCCCGAGGGCGACAGCCTCGGAGAAGGACACGGGCGGAGTTTGGCCTCTGGTGGAGATGAACTTCATGGCTGGTGGAAAGTAGCGGCAAGCAAGGACCGGGTTGCGAGTAGGAAAACGGCCAAATGGGAGGGAGCATCGCCCGCAGCACCGGACCGCTTGGTCGCGGTGCTCTGGCGTCGAGCACACGTCCGCGCCCCCTCGTTTCGGCGACAGCCAGCCGCGGCGTCAGCGACGACCGAAGCGGCCCGGAGCCTATCCCCTATTGCAGCCCCTTGGCGGGCCCCAAAATCTCACGCAGGATCACAGCTCGCCGCAGGGCCTCGCGATCGCGCAACCCCTCCAACAATCCGAGACCGCGGCGCACGGTCGCCCCGGTGGCAGCCGTCCCGGAAAAGGAGTCCACAGCGGCGAGCGCCGCAGGCTTTGGCGCGGTGCGGCTGAGACTTTCGAGTTCCCGGAGCTGAGCGGCGTAGTGGCGCTGCTGCTCCATGACCCGCTCCAGTTCGGCTGCACCGGTGCCAGCCTCGGCGATGACAACCACCGGTGCCGACCGCACCACCGGAGCCTCCGGCATCGGCGGGGGTGTCCGGAGCACAGGCACGGAGGGAGGGAGCGGGGGCGGCTGGCCCCCACCCTGCCGCTCCTCGATCTTGCGGCGGATCTCATCCTGGATCCGCCGCACACGCTCGGCCATATCGTCTTCGGTGGGCTCACGGTTGAGCTCCTGCTCCATCTCCTTCTTGATCTCCTTCGCCTTGCGGCGCTCGGTCAGCCAATAGGCCACGGCACCGGCAATGAGCACGAGGATCTGAGGGTTTTCGAATATCCAGCGCATGGTGATGATTGGGAGGAAGGGTTAAGTACCAAGGGGCACGTGCCAAGGCGACCGAGCGAAGTGCGAAGTATGTAGGCCCAGGGGCCGAGGTGTCGGAGAGAAGTACGAAGCATCAAGTGACAATGTGGTTGAGGCGCCCGGCCCATGCCGGCCCCAGGGCTGTCCACTTGTCACCCGATCCTTGTTACTTGCGGCTTGTCACTTTTTGAGCGCGTCGGGGCCGGCGATGGAGCCGCGCATGGCGGTGTCGGCCTGGATGTTCTCCATCTTGTAATAGTCCATCACGCCCAGCCGGCCGGTGCGAAACGCCTCGGCCAGGGCCAGCGGCACTTGGGCCTGCGCCTCGACAACCTTGGCCTGCATCTCCTGTGTGCGAGCGCGCATCTCCTGCTCCAGGGCCACGGCCGCAGCGCGGCGGATTTCCGCCTGCGCTTGGGCCATGTTCTTGTTGGCCTCGGCCTGGGCAACCTGGAGCTTGGCGCCCACGTTCTCGCCCACATCCACGTCGGCGATATCGATGGAGAGAATTTCAAACGCCGTGCCGGCGTCGAGACCGCGGGCCAGCACCGTCTTGGAAATGCTGTCGGGGTGCTCAAGCACCACCTTGTAGCTCTCGGCCGCGCCGATGGTGGTAACGATGCCCTCGCCCACGCGGGCGATGATGGTGTTCTCCTTGGCGCCGCCCACGAAGCGGTCGAGGTTGGTGCGGACCGTCACGCGGGCCTTCACCTTGACCTGGATACCGTCCTTGGCCACGCCGTCGATGGTCGGGCGGCCCTGCTCGGGATTGGGGCAGTCGATGACCTTCGGGTCTACCGAAGTGCGCACCGCCTCGATCACGCTCTTGCCCGAGCCCTTGGTCGCGAGGTCGATGGCGCAGGCGCGGTCCCAGTCGAGTTCGATGCCGGCCTTCTTGGCAGCGATGATGGCCTGGACGGTGGGGACCACATTGCCGCCCGCCTGGTAGTGCGAAGCGATGAGGTCGGCGCTCACCGGGATGCCTGCGCGCACCGCAGTGATGCGGGCGTCCACGATGAGGCCAAACGGGATACCGGCAAACTTCAGGGCGATGAGCTTGGTCATCGGCACGGCGGCACCGTTGAAGAGCGCTTTCACCCACGCGCCGATCAGGCCTCCGACGATGACCAGCAGAATGAGGCCGAGGACACCGAGGCCGATAAAGAGAACTAGAGTCAGGTTGAGCATGGCAGGATTAGGGTTGGGTTACGATCAGACGAAAAGTATCCAGGCCGACCACCTTCAGGGTGGCCCCCGCAGCGGCATAACCGCTCTGACAGAAAGCCTCGTAACGCTGGCCATCCAACCGGACAAAGCCGGTGGGGGCGAGCACCGAGAGCGCGAGCGCATCGCGGCCGACCACATCGGCCGCCTTGGCGAGCGGGGGTTGGCTGGTGCTGTCGATGGTGGTTTCCATCGAGAAATGCCGGGCCAGCCGCGAGCGAGGCAACCAGACAAGTTCCAGATACACCGTGATAGCCAAAAGCAAGAGAGCCACCAGCGTGGCGATCGCTCCGCCCGTAGAGCCCAAGTGTGTGAAGGCGACAACCACTCCGCCAAACATCATCAGCCCTCCTATGGTGCCCAGGATGGCGCCCGGCACCACGATTTCCAGGGCGAGCAGGATCACTCCGAAAACAAAGAGAAGGATCACGAGGGTCATGAGTTTTGGATCTCCACGATCAGACCGAAGTCGGACACCTTCACCACGACAACCGCCGTGCCTGGTGCGGCCGTGCCCAACTCCAGCCGCGCCTCGTAGCGCCGGCCGTCGAGCTCCACCTGACCGCTAGGATACAATCCGGTGACCGTCACCCCGCGGGTACCCACGAGTGATCCCGCACGAGCCGCGTGTTCCGGGTGCATCCCCGCCACCTGTGCGCTGGAGCCGGCACCACCTTCGACGGCCAGCCGGCTGAAGAACCAGCCCTTGGGCAGGCACTTCGCCACCAGCGCGCCCAACACCACCGCCACCAGTACCCCGAGCAACAGATTGGTCATGGGCTTGACCAGCACCTCACCCGAAAACTCCAGCGGCTGGCTTGGCCAGCGGTCCACCATCGACCACAGCAGCGAGCCGAACATCAGCAGCACGCCCGACAACGCCAGCACGATCACCCCGGGGAAAAAGACCAATTCCACCAGCAGCAGCGTCAGCCCCAGGGCGAAGCACAGCGCCGGCTCGTAGCCTGAGAGGCCGGCTACATAGTGTCCGAAGAAAACCACCATCAGCAGGGCCCCGCCGGCGATGCCGAAGAAGCCGAAACCGGGGGTCTTGAACTCGATGAATACGCACAACAGCCCAAGTCCCATGATGATGGAGGCATAGTTGGTGATGTACTGGGCAAGGTGCTCCGACCATGTGATCTCCAGGCGTTCGACACGGTAGTTGCCCGCCCCCAACCGAGCGTTGAGCAGGGCGGCAAGCGTGGGGAAGGTGCCGCTGGAGAGCAGCGGTGCGGGGGGCTCCCCGTAGGTCTTGGCGGCCTCGACATCGGTGAGCGAGAGCAACTCGCCCTTCGCCTTAATTACCACCTCGCCGATCTTGAACTCATAGTCCTTGTCCATCATCGACGAGATCACCTGGCCGCGAAAACCTTTGCCCTGGGAGTAGGCGCGCACCTTGGCCTTGAGATAGCTGTTCACCTTCAGCCGCATCGTCTCGGGAATGTCCGCACCCTCGGCGGAAACAGCAGCAGCAGCCCCGATCACTCCCTTGGGCGCGAAATAGATGTCGTGAGTGACCGCGGAAATGAATGCTCCGGCCGAGATGGCCTCGCCGTTCACATAGGTGGCCGTGTGCCCCTCGAACTGGTCGAGCGCCTTCATGATCTCCAGGGCCGAGCCCAGCGCGCCGCCCGGGGTTTCCATATCGAGCACCACCAGATCGTTTTTCCCGGCGGCCTTCAGGCCGCGGCGAATGATGAAGAGGATGGGGTCTGCAATCTGGTCGCGCACCGGAATCACAAGCACGCGAGTCGGGCCTGCGGCGCCCACCAAGCCGGCCACCCCCGAAGGGGCTGGGGCCAAAGTCGAGGCGTTTTCGGCCTGCACGGCCGCTGGTTTCTCGGGCGCGGGCGCCAGTGCAGGCACCGGCGAAGCGGGCGCCGCAGCCGGTGCTCCAGCGGGCGCCCCAAATGCGGGCAGGGCCATCAACCAGAGTAGCGCGAGAAGCAGGCGGTGCATTGCGCGCAGTTTCTTGGCGGAGAGTTGCACCCGGCGCAAGCCTGCGCCCGAGCTTTTCCGCTACGAGGCACCCGGCATCCCCCTTCGGCTCCAGCGCGACCGGACAGCGCCGCGAGGCCGCCATAAGATTCCGAGCACGAAGGAGAGATGCGCGCGAGATCGCCGCGCCCCTCGCAAGCTTGCTGTTGCGCGACCACCACCGAGGCGCTGGTACAGACGGCAGTGACCACGCAGTTCTACGGCGTTTGAGTTCTGATCTGCCCCTCCGGCCCAAGTGGTTGGGGCCGCCGCTGCGGGTGGCGCGGGAGATCTCGGATCTGCAACAGCACCGTTTCCTTCAAGCGCCAGGATTCCCACCACTGCAACTCCGGCTGGAGTGCAACGCCGCCGCTCCGCAACTACACCCGGCCAAGCCGGCATGAATCCGCTATCACCCGACAAAAGCCGAAGGATCTGCGCGTCCCCCTCATCAAGTATGCGAATCTCGCTGCTGGAGATGCTTCGTTTGCACCACCGAGGGCGCCCTTTTCGGAAACAGAAAAGCGCCCCCGTGAAATCGAATGCGCCTCCGCCCTTGACGCGCCGCAAACACCCCGGCAGTTTCCGCCCTCTGAAATCCACTGCCTGGTGGTGTAAGGGTAGCACAGGTGACTTTGACTCACCTAGTCCTGGTTCGAATCCAGGCCGGGCAGCCATTTGAGAGATGGGTTGGGACGGGCGGCGATACAGGGCGGAACGCCGGGCCCGGTTACTGTCCGGTTCCCCTACCCCTCACAGCGTCGCCGCCCTGCGATGACCGTCGTCTCACCGGCTACCGGACCTACTCCGTCCGCTTCCGTACCGACACCACGAACATACCCAACGGGCCGCCGTGCGCGGCCAAGACTGGGTAATCCTCGGACCTAAGCGACCGGCAAAACTTCGCCGCCCGCCGCGCGCCGCCCGCTCCGGCTTCCAGCCCTCAGGGGCGCCATCGCCGGCACCCGCCCTACACTTCCTGGCCGATGCCACGAAGTGCGCGAACACAACGACCTCGCGAACGCCAGCGCACCACCCTGTAAGAACTCCCGGGGTTTAGCTTTGCCTGTTACTGGGCCGCCGCCTACACCCTCGCCCAAGTTCGGTCCGTGGGCGACGCTAAGTGATACCGGCCCGAACTCATCCATGGTCTCAGTCGTACCGAAGCAGCGGGTGTGCATCATCACCCACGAGTTCTTCCCCAAACGGGGAGGTATCGCCACGTTCACCGAGGAGATCGCACGTGCCACGGCCGCCTTGGGATACCCTACCGAGGTCTGGGCCCCGCACTCACTGGTTGAACCCGAAAAGAGCTGGCCCTTCGCCATCCGCCACCTCGCCCTCAAGGGCACCCACGACTTGGGCTGCCAGTTGCGCTTGGCGCGCCACATGTTCTTCGACCGGCACCACCTGCGCAGGTCCACCGTCTACCTGCCCGAACCCGGCCCGATGCTGGCGATGATGACGCTGCAGTTCTTCAAGTTCCTGCGACCCAAGCGGCTCCTGCTCACCTTTCACGGCTCCGAGATCCTGCGCTTCGCCGAGGGCAGCCTGCGCCGCAACTTGACCCGCGCGCTCATCCAGCGCGCTGATCGCATCAGCACGCTCACCAACTACACCCACCGGCTGCTGTGCACCCATTTTCCGAATGCCGCCAGCAAGACCATCATCACCCCCGGGGCACTACGCTCCGACTTCGCCCAGGCCAGACCTCGCCGCACCGCCATCGGAGACAAGGTCGTCATCCTCACCGTGGGCCGCCTGCACCCGCGCAAGGGGCAGATGTTCATCCTGGAGGCGCTCAAGGCTCTCCCGCATCACCTGCGCCACCGCACCGAATACTGGATGGTAGGCAGCGGCCGCAGCGAGGGCTACGAGATGCTCCTGCGCCAGGCCGCCGAGAACAGCGGGGTAACCGCACGCTTCTTTGGCGATGTAGGCGACGAGCAACTGGCCGACCTCTACGAGCAGGCCGACATCTTCGCGATGACCAGCATCAACCACGAGAGCAGCGTTGAAGGATTCGGCTTGGTCTATCTGGAGGCCTCTGCCCACGGCATCCCGGTGATCGCCCACGCCGTAGGCGGGGTGCCTGAGGCAGTGGTGGACGGGGTCACCGGGTTGCTGGTACCTCCCGTGAATCTGCCCGCGCTCACCTCCGCCCTCCAGCGCCTCATCAGCGCCCCCGAACTGCGGCGCCAACTAGGCGACAACGGCCGCGACTGGGCCCGGCGCAACTGCTGGCAGCGCTCCGCCGACGTGCTCTTCAACAACCACGATTGATACCGAGACCTTGCAAAGGCATCGGGTGGTATTGGGAGTCGCCTTTAAGTTGAGACGGATTTCGAGCCCGCGGCAGCAGCGTACTTGCAGGCGTAGGACCTCATCTTGAAAGCCGTCTAGAGTTGGCGATCCAGGACGCAGTCCCCTCGCGCGAGATCGCGCAATGCCGTCCACCGCCCCAGTCGCTCAACTCTTGAACAGATCCACCGGCTTGAAGACGGGCACGCCGGCGGCCTGCAACGCCGCGAGGGCCTTGTCGGTATTGTCGAAGCGGAAGACCATCACGGCGTCGGTGCCGGGGCGCTCGGCGAAGGCGTACATGTACTCCACAGACACTCCGGCATTCTCCAGAAGCACCAGCACGCCGGCCAGACCGCCGGGGCGATCGGGCACCTGAAGGGCGACCACCTCGGTGGTGGTCACCGCATAACCGCCCGCGGCTATGGTCACCTTGGCCTTCTCGACATCGGGGGTGAGCAGGCGCAGCAGGCCGAACTCGCCGTTGTCGGAGAGCATGAGCGTGCTGAGGTTCACGCCGGCCTCGGCGAGGGTGCGGCAGAGCGCGGAGAGGCGGCCGGGACGGTTTTCGAGGAATACGGAAAGCTGGGTGATTTTCATCGAAGTGGTAGCGAGTAGCGGGTGGTGACTAGCGGGTAGTAAGTAGCCGGAGCCTGAATTCCCGGCGACATGGATTGCGTGCTTGCACGCGCGTTTGGTGTTGTCGGAGGGGAGCGAGGGAGCTGCGTGCGTGGCGAACAGATCGGGGATTGGTTCTACTCGCTACGCCCTACTCGCTCCTCACTACTATTCCTCATTCCTCTTGTCGAAGAGGCGCTTGGCCTTGCCTTCGCTGCGCGGGATGGAGCCGGGTTGCACCAGCGTCACCTCGGCGTGGAGACCGGTGATCTGCTCGATGCTGCGCCCGAAACGCTTCTGGAGCTCCTCCATCGCGCCAACCTTGTCGCTGAGCATCTCGCCGGTGATCTCCACTCGCACCTCCATGCGATCCAGCCCGGCCTTGCGGCTGAGCACGATCTGGTAGTGCGGCAGCGACGCCTCGGTCTTGAGCAGCGCGGTCTCGATCTGCGAGGGATAGACGTTCACCCCGCGGATGATGAACATGTCGTCGCTGCGCCGGCTGATGCGGCGGATACGCCGTGCGGTGCGGCCGCACCGGCAGGGCCGTGTGTCGATGGCGGTGATATCGCGAGTGCGATAGCGCATGGCGGGCATCGCCTGCTTGCTGAGGGTGGTGAACACCAGTTCGCCTTCCACCCCGTCGGCCACCGGCTCCAGCGTGACCGGGTCGACGATCTCGACGAGGAAATGATCCTCGAAGATGTGCAGCCCGTCCTGGCACTCGCACTCGGTGCCCACGCCCGGCCCGATGATCTCGGAGAGCCCGTAGATATCGAAAGCCTTCACACCGGAGGAGCTCTCGATGTACTGGCGCATCTGATCAGTCCAGGGCTCCGCGCCGAACACTCCGCGCTTCACCTTCAGATCCCTGCGGAAATCGATGCCCATCTTCGCCGCGACCTCGATGAGGTGGATGAAGTAGCTGGGCGTGCTGCACACGGCGGTGACTCCAAAATCCTTCATCACCATGATCTGGCGCTCGCTGTTGCCGCCGGAGATCGGGATAACCGTGGCTCCGATACCCTCAAGGCCGCCGTGCAGGCCCAGCCCGCCGGTGAACAGGCCGTAGCCGTACATGTTCTGCACGATGTCGGAGCGCGAGAACCCGGCCGCGTAGAGGGTGCGCATGATCACCTGTTTCCAGACTTCCATGTCCTGTGCGGTATAGCCCACCACGATCGGCTTGCCGGTGGTGCCGCTGGAGGCGTGGAGTCGCACCACCTCGCTCATGGGCACGGCGAACAGGCCGTAGGGATACGTGTCGCGCAGGTCGGTCTTCACCGAGAAGGGCAGCAGCCGCACATCGGCCAGGGAGCGAATGTCGGCGGGCTTCACCCCCTTGGCGTCCATGCGCTCGCGGAAGAGCGGCACATTGGCGTAGGTCAGGGCGGTTACAGCCTTGAGGCGTTGGAGCTGCACCTCGCGCAGGCGCGCTTCGGGCATGTAGTCGAGGGCGCTTTCCGGAAAGAAGGTGCCCTCCAGGTCGTTCCAGAGGTTGCGAATCATCGGGGAAGAAAGTGTAGGGGGCCGCCAAGGGTTAGCGGCAAACAGGGAGTAATGAAACCACGGATTTCAGGGAGGGCTCAGTTCAGAAGCTAGGGACGGCACTCAGTGCGGAGCGCCGTCCCTACCCTCGTCAGCAAGCATCCCATCGGTCCGCTTCAACCCCGCCCGAGGGCGAAAGCCTGGTCGTTGGCGGCGTGAAGCTTCTCGGCGAAGTGGGCGCGCAGGCTCGCCTGCCACAGCTCGGCCGGGAAATCGAAGTGCCGGCTCAGGCAGCCGAGCATGGCGACGTTGAGCGACTTGGACGAGGGGAGCTTGGTGGTGTCGATGTCGGCCGGGGTGATCAACACGCCGCCGGCGCGCAGTCCGCCGCGCACCACCTCGATCTGGGTGGGCTCCATGACGACGAGGAAATCGCACTCGCCCTCGGATACCATCGGGCTGTGCACCTCGGCGCCGAAGCGCACATCGCTCTGCACGGAGCCGCCGCGCTGGCTCATGCCGTGGACCTCGGCCTTCTTCACCTCGTGGCCGAGGCGGAAGACGACATCAGCGAAGATGTCGGAGGCTTTGATCACACCGGTGCCGCCGATACCGGCGAAACGGATGTTGGTGGCGGATACCGCTTGGGGGGAAGAGGTTGAAAGCATTGTGTGTGGTTTTTTGGGATCGGACTGATCGGACTGATCGGTCGGATCGGACCGATCGGTCCGATCACGATCAAGTCACTGGTTTCAGCTCTGGCAGCCGCAGCCGCAACCACAGCCTGTCGAGGGCGGTGCTTCGGCGGCGGCGCCGGCAGCGGCGGCGGCGGCGAGGGCCTTTTCCTTCTGCTCCTTCTCCCAGGCCGCGATGCGACCGGCAGAGAGGATACAGGGGCTGCGCGCTATGATCACCGTGAGCTCGTCCTTGCGCAGCGCCTCGGCAAGCGCCTCGGAAAAGCGCGCCTTCTCGCGGATCGGGTTCACCGTGATGACATTCTTCACGCCTGCGGCGCGCGCCATATCCTCATAGCTCACCTTGTAGGTGCCATCGCCGTCGAGCTGGCGACCGGTGCCGGGATGCTCCTGCTGGCCGGTCATCGCCGTGGTGCCGTTGTCGAGGATGACGAGCACGTGGCCGGTATCCGGCGGGTTGTACGCCATCTCGACCAGGCCGGGCAGCCCGCCGTGCAGGAAGGTGCTGTCGCCAATCACCGAGACCACGCGCTTGGCCTGCTCGCGAGGGAGCACATGGCGCAGGCCCAGGCCCATGCCCACGGCCGCGCCCATGTCGATCATCATGTCCATCGCGGCAAGCGGCGGGAGAGCGGCAAGCGTGTAGCAGCCGATGTCACCGGCTACGATACAGTCGAGCCCCTTCATCACCTCAAAACTCGAGCGATGCGGGCAACCGGTGCACAGCTCCGGCGGCTTGCCGCGCGGGGGCACCGGCTCGGCGCTTGAATCGCCAGCCAAGATACGCTTCACCCGCTCCACGGTGAGCTCGCCGAAACGGAAGACCGTGTCGTCCTTGGCCTCCACCGGCAGTCCGGCGGCGCGGCAGGCCACGGCGAGCCAGGGATCGTTCTCCTCGATCACCACGCAGCGGCGCACCGAGCCGGCGAACTCGCGCAGGAGCTGCATCGGCAGCGGGTACGTCATCCCCAGTTTCAGGATGCTCGCAGCGGGGGCGGCCTCGCGCACATGGTGGTAGCTGATGCCGGCCACGATGATTCCCAGGGCGTTGTCGCGCCGCTCGATACGGTTGGGCCCGCTCACGGCGTTCCACGTCTCAGCCTCGGCCATCTTGGCGCGCAAGCGCCGGTGGGCGGGTCGGGCGTGCCCGGGCACCATTACGCGGGCGGCCACATTGCGGACAAAATCAGGACTGGGCGCACCAGTATCGGAGGCGGTGAGCGCAGCGCCCAAGGCGAAGCGCGCACGCACCGGCGACTTCGAGTGGCTCACCCGCGTGGTCATCCGGAAGAGCACGGGGATGTGCCAGCGCTCGCTCGCCTCGAAGGCGATGCGAAGCAGGTCGTACGCCTCCTGCGAATCGGCCGGCTCAAACATCGGCGCGACGGCGGCCTCGGCATAGCGGCGACTGTCCTGCTCGTTTTGCGATGAGGCCATGCCGGGATCGTCGGCTACGACGAGCACATACCCGCCATCGACGCCGGAATACGTCATGGTAAACAGGACATCCGCGGCCACGTTGAGTCCCACATGCTTCATCGTGCAGAGCACTCGGGCCTTGGCGAAGGCGGCGCCCAGGGCGACCTCGGCGGCGACCTTCTCGTTGGGGGCCCACTGGGCCTTGCCCCCGAGGGCGCCAAAGGCTTCTAGGATTTCGGTCGATGGCGTGCCCGGATAGCCGGTACCGAGCGCCACTCCGCAGTGCAGGGCGGCGAGGGCGACCGCCTCATTGCCGCTGAGCAGCAGCCGGCCGGATGGGTCTTGGGAAGGGTTCATGAGCGGGAGGATGTGTGGAGATTTTCGATCAAGCAGAACGATCCCCCAACCGCCAGACAATCCCCAAGGCGGGGGATTGTGGGCGCTTCACAACGAATTCTTGCGCACACCCAAACAGCACAGGTGGCCACAGAGTCCGCCTTCATCTGAAACCTGTCTGAATTGCCGTTTCTAGGTTCAGAGATCCCAACTGAGCCACAGGCCCTCCTGGTCAGAGCGGCGAGCCTGCCAAACGGCCGCTGCCTGGGCACTGAACCGCTCGGGACCCTGAGCCACAAGCTCCTCGCCCCGCCCGCTCGCCCCACCCGTAAACCGAGGCCGCCCCCGGTACCCTTGGTGTTGCCGCCCCAGCCGTGCGCTACCGCCGCCAGCAACAAGACCAAGCGCGGACGCCGCAACCTCAGCCGTAACCATGCAATCGTGCCGCTTTCCGCTCTGGCGGTGCCCCAGCTCCGGTGTCCGCCGTAGGAGCGTGCTAGCGCACGCGATCTGCGCGCTGAATCGCGTGCCAGCACGCTCCTGCTGAATGGTCACGGCTCAGCCGTTACGATGCAGCCCAGAGTCGAGTGCCGAGAACCGAACCACCAGTGATTGGCTCAGTAGCAGGAGTGCTTCCAAGGGCTTGACCGGTGATCTGACCCTCGGCGCTCTGCTCTGAGCTTTCGACCGGGTGGTCACGGCTACGCAGCGAGCCCCCGGCCACAACCACAGCGTAACGCCTGTGCAGCGTGGCTGCGCAACCGGCAATGGGGATCACCTGGGCGCTGACCTTCCTTGGGGAAAAGCCCAAGCGCAGGCGCACCCAAAAGGCCGCGCCGGATAGGGGCCGCAAGCGCGGGCTGGTTTTTTCCCCGCAATGCCCTAGCCTCCCCCACCCTGCCATGCCCGTAACGCTCCACGACTCCCTCACCCGCAGCCCGCACCAACTCCACCCGTCGCACCCCGACGGCGTGTACCGTTTCTACAACTGCGGACCCACGGTCTACGCCCCGGCGCATATCGGCAATTTCCGCACCTTCGTAGTCAACGACCTCATCCGCCGCGTGCTCGAGCTGGAGTTCGGCCCGGACAAGGTGCGCCACGTGCGCAACATCACCGACGTAGACGACAAGACCATCCGCCGCTCCCGCGAGGAGGGCCGCCCTCTCGCCGTCGTCACCAAGGAATGGACGGACAAATTCCACGCCGACTGCGACGCCCTCAACTGCCTGCGTCCCCATGTGGAGCCCACCGCCACCGGCCACATCCCCGAGCAGGTTGGGATGATCTCCGAGCTCATGCAAAAGGGCCACGCCTACGCCAGCGCAGACGGCTCCGTGTATTTTAAGGTCGGATCCTTCCCCGGCTACGGCGCCCTTTCCCGGGTGAAGGAGCGGGAGCTCCAGGTGGGCTCCACCCTCTCCCACAAACCCCAGACCTCCGACGCCGACGAGAAGGAGGACGGCTCCGACTTCGCCCTCTGGAAAGCCTGGAAACCGGAAGATGGAGACGTGCGCTGGCCCGGCCCCGCCGGCGCCGCCGCCGGCCGCCCGGGCTGGCACATCGAGTGCAGCGCGATGAGCCGCAAGCACCTGGGCGAAACCATCGACCTGCATACAGGCGGGGTGGACCTGCTCTTTCCCCACCACGAAAACGAGATCGCCCAAAGCGAGTGCTGCACCGGCCACCAGTTCGCCCGCCACTGGTACCACAGCGAACACCTGCTGGTCGACGGCAAGAAGATGAGTAAGAGCCTCGGCAGCATGTACACGCTGGCCGATCTCCAGGCCAAGGGCTTCAGCGCGATGGCGCTGCGCTACGCCCTGCTCACCGGCCACCCGCGCAAACAACTCAACTTCACCCTGGATTCGCTCCATGGAGCCGAGAAGGCCCTCGCCACGCTGCGCCACTTCCGCGCCGCTCTGTCACCGACCGGCGGTGACCCGGCCGCTTTCGAGCCGCTCTTCGCCGCTCTGCGCGACGACCTCAATACGCCCGGCGCCCTCGGCGCGCTCTTCACCGTCGTCAACCGCGGCCCTGCCGGGGTCGATACCGTGGCCTTTGACCGCGCCCTCTTCGCCCTCGGTTTGAAGCTCGACGAACCCGCAGCGCCCGCAGCGGAAGTCCCCGCCGAGGTGAAGTCACTCGCCGAGCAGCGCTGGGCCGCCAAGCAGGCCAAGAACTGGGCCGAGGCCGACCGTCTCCGCGGTGCGATCACCGCGCTGGGCTGGGCGATGCTCGACACCAAGACCGACTACAAGCTGGAGCCCGCCAAGAAGGCCTGAGCTGAGCGCTGGATGTGGGGATGCGCACGAGAGCTCGAGCCGCGTGCGCATCCGCGACAGCCTGCTGGCACTGGGCATAGTGCGCGGCGTTGCAATAGGCTCCTGCACCATGGCGCGCATCCAGAAGAAACCAACGGCCTGCCGCAGCACCATGAGTTTCCCTACTCCATGAAACCGCCAACAGCATCAGGCGGCGTGGCCGCCCATCAAAGCCTCCGATCCCTGGCACCGCGCCAAACTCGCCAATGGCTACAACCTGCGCCGGCCCTCGGTGCGCAGTGCGACAGTCTTCGGCGTGTATGAGTGCGCCAGCCGTTCACCAACACGGGGAAACCCTGGGTACACTCGCCCACCGTGCCCCTTCCGAGGGAGCCAAACACTCTGCCGATAGCCGCCCCCCACACACACCAACGGTGCCCCCTGCGAGACCCGGCCCGATTCGAAGCCATGTGCACGATCAGATGGATGCAAATCCCGCGCAACGGCGTGCGCGCGCAATGGCCTCGTCTTGAAAACGATGGTGTTAGGGCGCCGCCTCGGGAGTCAGCGCCCCGGCAGCCACCCGCACAATCTGCCAATCGCCGGTGGCCACCTCGGGCACCGTGGTGCCGGTGGCCACCACCTGCGCGCCCGCATCGATCGCCGACCAAAACCGCCGCCGCCGCTCCGGGTCGAGTTCCCCGAGCACGTCGTCGGCAAGCACGAGTGGCTGCACTCCGGAGCGTTCGCGAAAATGACCGAGTTGCGCCAGCCGCAGGGCCAGCACCAAGCTGCGCTGCTGACCCTCGGAGCCGAAGTCGCGGCTGGAACGTCCATCAAGCGTGAGATCGAGGTCGTCGCGGTGCGGTCCACGGCTGGTCGATCTCCACTGGATGTCACGCTCGCGCGAGGAGGCAAAGAGCGCGGCCCAAGCCGCCTCGCCCGCCTCATTGGCGTCAGCCTCATAGACCAAGTCAGCTACCTCGGCCTGAGCGCATACCGCCCCGTAGGCCTTGCGCATGCGTACCGAAAGTTCAGCCACACCGGCGACCCGCGCCTGCACCACCGCGGCCGCAGCCGCGGCCAGCGGTTGCTCGAAGGCGGCCAGTTGTGCGGGGTCGGGGCGCTGGTCCTTGAGCAGGCGGTTGCGCCCGGCCAAAGCGCGGTGGTAGCGCTGCAACGCGTCGAAGTAGGCGGCGTCCATCGCGGCGAGCACCAGGTCGAGCCAGCGACGCCGCGCCGCCGGGCTGCCTCGGATGAGCTGATTGTCCTGGGTGGAAAACACCACTGCGGGGAAGCGCCCGAGGAAATCGCCCAAGCGGGCAACCGGCGTGCCATCTACGGCGACCTCCTTGCTGTCGTGTCGCAGGCGAATGGTCACAGAGGTGGTGCCGAGCCGCTCGTGGTCGAGTTCGAAACGCAGCGCTGCCTCCGGCTGGCCGTGGGCGATGAGCAGACGGTTGTCGCTCTGGCGGAAGGAGCGCAGAGCTGTCAACAGGCCGATGGCCTCCAGCACGTTGGTCTTTCCCTGCCCATTGCCCCCGACCAGCGCCGTGTATCCCCCGGAAAAGACAAGCTCCGCCCACGAGAGGTTGCGGAAATGCTGGAGTGCGAGGCGGCGGAGTTGCATGGGCGGCGGGGCCGATTGCAGGGGGCGGGCAGCGTGCAGGCAAGCCGCGCCTTGCCGCTCACCAGCCCACCCGAGCCAGGTGCCGCACCCCGGTCACGGCGCATACCCACGCCGGAGTTCGCTCCGCGCCGGCCTACCGGCCCCCAGGCCCCCATCGGCCGCGTGGGCAACCTCCACGCTGAGGGGCACGACCAACCCGATCCCGACCCACTCACCTGGCTGAATGCGAGACCGCGTGCCTACGGGTGTATGCACACATACGGGCGACTCGCTCCTCCCCCGCTTGCGGTCGGGTCGTCGCTTGCGTCCGCACCGCTGCCTGGGTTGTAACGATTCAGCCCCCACCGCAAAACCAGTTTTTGCCCCGGACGGGAAGAAACAGGACGCTGTTTCCTAGGAGCGTGCGTGCACGCGATTCAGAGCGCAGATCGCGTGCAAGCACGCTCCTACCTGGGACACCGGAGTTCGTGCACTGTCCGAGCGCAAAGCGGCGCGCTTGCATGGTGCCGGCTGAGTTCCGCCTTCCCTCCGTGTAGCTGAGCGGCGGAGCCGTTCAGTCCGTTCGAATTCAGCCTTCAGTTTTCAGCCTTCAGCCCTTCTCTTCAGCCTTCCGCCTTTCTTCCCCGTAGCTGAGCGGCGGAGCCGTTCAGCCCGTTCGGATTCAGCCTTCAGTATTCAGCCGTTCTCTTCAGCCTTCCGCCTTCCCTCCGCGTATCTGAGCGGCGGAGCCGTTCAGCCCCGTTCGAATTCAGCCTTCAGCCGTTCTTATCCGCCTTCAGCCTTTCCGTTTCGGCTTTCCTCCTTCAGCATTTCAGCCGTTCAGCCTTCTTCTTCCCCGTTCGGCCTTCTGCCTTCTTCGATCTGCCTTAGGTCCTCCGCCCAATGCGCCTCCTCCGCACAGTCCTGCTCGCCACCGCCGCTCTCACCCTTCCTCTGTGGGCCACGCTCGACCGCGATGGCGACGGCCTATCGGATATATGGGCCGCGCTGTATCCCGCCGCCGGCGCTCCCGAGGCCGATCCCGATGGCGATGGCGCCACCAACCGCGCCGAGGCCCTTGCCGGCACCGATCCCACTTCGGCCTCCAACCGCCTTGCCGCCACGCCACGGCGCGATGCAGCCGGCAATCTCGTCCTCTACTGGACCGGCGTAGCGGGCAAACACTATAGCATCGAGTCCTCCGCCAACCTGTCCACCTGGACCGCCCTTCCCGGCGAATATACAGGCATCGTCACAGCGCTCAGCGCCATCGTCTGCCCGGCCGGCGTCCCCACCGGTTCGCGCCATTTTTGGCGAGTGGTCGCCTTCGATGTAGATACCGATTCCGACGGCCTCAACGACTGGGAGGAAGCGCAGTTGGGCACCTCACCGACCGCCTCCGATACCGATCATGACGGCATGCCCGACGGCTGGGAGGTCGCGCATGAATTGAATCCTCTTGCCGACGATTCCGCCGCCGACCCCGATGGCGACGGCTTCACCAACGCCCAAGAATTCGCCGCCGGGATGAATCCAGGCCTCGCGCCTATCGCCGACACCTCTGGTGCCTCGCGTGTTGATTTGCAGATCTACTGCGCCCGCTAACTCTTTCGCTTTGCCCATGACATCCCGCTCCGTTCGCTCAGCGCTATATTTCGTCACCGCGCTGGTCTATTGTTTCGCTGGCACTCTTCAATCCCTAGCTCAAGAGCGCCTGCCCATCGAGAAAGCTATGCGAGACATCCAGGCTCGCTGCGTCTATCATAAGAAACCTCTCGTTATGTGGCCTGCTTGCGATCAGGGCACACCTGCTCCTGCATTTCCCGCGGATGGGTTCTACGGCACCTCCGCCGAGAATCCGGATTCGGGAACCAAGCTTGTGAAATGCGCGATTACCGCCTACAGATCACGCTTATATGATGTGCGATATGTAATCCCTCCGTTTGAGGGAGTGAAATCCTTTGCATCGATTTCAAGCAAGTACAGCCTGCCTGATGAAAGCGCCCTCTCGACAGCGAACTATTGGCAAGTTCTGGCCCAGTTCCAAGCATACCTGAATGCCGCAAAGTACATAAGGATAGACTTGGGCTATACGCGCACTGAGACACGCTCTGGCAGTGGCGGCGTGCCAGACCCCGACCATACCTATTACGGAAACGGCGGCCCGCCGCCGGCATTTCCCGGGCTCAGTGCGCTTGATATTGCCCATGCGAGCGCTGAACGCGATTATGCGAATGCCCAAACCGGGACTTGGTCGGGGTATTTAGGCTACTCTAACGGAGCGTATATCAGCTGGGCTTACCCCATGAATGGGATGATGTACTGGTGCCTCAGCGCAGGGGTCAGCATGTGCCGTGGCTACCTTTCGGCCGATACCGGTGCAGGTTCCGGCGAGACCGATGTGTACCTCCTCCTCGCAGGCAACACCCAAGCGCACGCACCGGTTCCGGTCGATCAGCTATTCCACCTTTGGAGAACCTTCAACACGAATGGCGCATGGCAATCGCCCCTTATACCAGAGACTACCGAGCCCATCTGGGAGGACGCCAGCCCGGCCCTATCTCCGGGCTTCGATTGGGCGGGCCAGCACTACCCGAGCGGTGCCGCCAACTACGATTGGTATCTCGGGTATAAATGCGAGACTTGCGCGGCGACCGCTGCAGTGGCGATCAAGACGCCAGACTACGACAAATCCTCCGACGACATCAAATGCTGCTCTAGTTGTGCCAACGGTTCCTGCCCGGCCGGCAGTGCGCACTACAACACCGGAAGTGCTGAGCTCTCCTTCTCCCTCGGGACGATGAGCAATGGCCAGTCGGCCGGATCATTCTATTTTCACGAACAAGATCCGGGTATAGCATTGAGCACTCCTGCAGGGCTCAAACTCGCGGCCGCCGCCGGTGTTTGGTCAGTGCGCGCTAACAACGTTCTCCGCCAAATCAAGTCCGACGCCGTCCTAGCCGATATAGTTGCTGCGGGGGCCAACAACTGGGAGATCCGCTTCTACAAGAGCCCAAGCCAAGTTGGCGTCATCGGCAGTGATGGCCTTTACAACCAGACCGGCAAGATCGCATACCAAACCATTGCGATTTGTGCCCAGTCTGTTGGGTCGGTTTTTGATCGCCTCGTTGTCACCGAGACAGGAGACCTCGGCAAACGCCGCCGCGATTTCGTCTGGCAGATGACCGACACCACCAAAATGTGGACACTTCAATTCATGGATGACACTTACGGTATTCTACGGCAACAACAGGTTGTCCATGGTGCCGATGTCCAAGGCCGTCGCACTGTCACCCACAGTATTCTCGACGCCTCCAATATCGTCGTCTCCCGGGTCAACGAGACCTACGAAGATTTCGCCTGGGGCGAAGAACTTGTTCTCGAATCCACTGCACAACTTGACTCCACTGGAGCCAGCCTTGGCCTAGATCGCACCGTCGCCCGGCGCTATTATCTGACAACCGATTCGGTCGTCGGCTGCCTCGTCGGCCATCTCGCTGAAACCTACCGAAACGCGGGCGAAAAATGGGTGCAATATCAGTACGACTCAGCGGGCCGTATTTCTCGGCGGCGGGAACAGTTCCTTGATTGCCCTCGCACCGCCGCCGATTCGGAGTGTCGCGTTTTCGACTATGCATTCTCCCAGGTTGATATCGATGGAGATGGGAAGAACGACCAAGTCACCGTGGAAACCCAAAGCCTCCTCGGTAGGGTTATCGGTCGCAGCGCGGACATTTGGTGGAAGCAATTCCGGTGGGTTTCCAACTCATCAGGAAGTTATCCGTGCTTCGTTCGGACCCACGCCCAAGCTACCGATCTCTCACTTCTTACGCCGACGGCAATCTATAGGGCGTCAAATTCACTTCGAACCGACACGCAATACCGCGGCACGAATAGCAATACGTTTGATGATCGGATCTGCAGCGTCCTCACTCCCGACGGCCTGCTTCGGCTCACCCAATATACCAGCGACACCGCTGCCCGCACGATCACCACCACCGTCTATTCCGGCCAGGCCGACGCCGCCGGCAACAACGTCACCGCCGGCACCAAAACCGTCACCGTCAAGAACTCCTCCGGAGGCCTCCTCTCCGAGTCGAGCTATACCTATCCGGGAAATCTTCTCATCGCCCAGTCCCTCGCTACAGCGTGGGATTCCTTTGGTCGCCCCATCGAGTTCCGGGACCTCGACAACTTAGCCTTCTCTCAATCCTTCAGTTGCTGCGGACTCCAGTCGGAGACCGACCGCGATGGGGTAACAACCGTTTACGAACGCGACAACCTGCAGCGACTCCGGTCCTGGACCCGCGGCGCCCTCACCTCCCGCTTCACCCTCGATCCATTCGGCCGCACCACCAAGACCCAGCGCTGCGCCGCCGGCTCCACCATCACCACCTCCTCAACCACCTTCGACAGCTTCGGCAGCGCGCGCTCCACCTCCGACGCCCTCAACCGCACCTCCACCGTCGCCGACTCCACCGACTCCTCCGGTCACCGCGTCGTCACCACCACCGCCCCCGGCGGCGCCACCCGCATCGAGACATTCACCCTCGACGGCGCCCTGCTCTCCGTGGCCGGCACCGCCGCCGCGCCCGTGCACTACGAATACGGCGCCGATGCCTCCGGCGCCTTCGTGAAGGAAACCCGCCTGGGCTCCGATACCGGCTCCGGCCCCGCCACTACCGAGTGGACACGCTCCTACACCGACTTCGCCGGCCGCCCCTCCAAAACCGTCTATGCCGACGCCGCCACCTCGCTCTCCTTCTACAACCCCAAGGGCCAGCTCTCGCGCAGCGTAGACCCCGACGGCGTGCAGACCCTCTACGACTACGACTCCTTCGGCCGCCTCTCCGTGACCGCCCTTGATATGGACCGCGACGGCGTGATCGATTTCGACGGCACCGATCGCATCACCCGCCAAACCCGCAGCTACAGCACCGCCCACGGTGCCACCGTAGAGCGCACAGTCACCGACATCTGGAGCACCGCCAACTCCGCCGCCCCCACCACCGTGGCCACCATAGAGCGCGCCGTAGACGGCCTGCATACTTGGACCACCGCCAACGGCCTCACCGCGTCCACCGCCACCGTCTTCGACTCCGTTGCCGGTACTCGCACCGAGATCATTACCGCGCCCGATCTCACCAGCGCCGTGCGCACCTTCACCGCCGGCCGCCTCACCTGCGAAGCCCGCCTCGCCGTCGACTCCTCCGTGCTCGAAATCGTGCGCTACGGTTACGATGCCCATGGCCGCCTCACCGAGACCCGCCGCTACGCCGACTCTGCCACCGCCACCGCCGATTTGCTTCAGCCTTCAGGTTTCAGCCTTCAGCCTTCGGCTCCCGGCGTCCTCGCTACTGTTTCCACCTACTTCGACGACGACCAGCTCCACACCGTCACCACGCCCGATCCGGATCCCACCCGCTCCGGCCCCGGCTACGACCCGCAGACCACCGCCTACGCCTACGATGATGCCGGTCGCCCCTGGAAGATTCTCCTGCCCGACCTCACCGAAACCCTCCGCGAGTATTTCCCCAGCGGGCGCCTGCGGAAGACCTACGGCTCGCTCACCTACCCGCAGGAATTTAGCTACGATTCCCAAGGCCGTCTCAAGACCCTTACTACTTGGCAGAACTACGCCAACGCCGCCGACGCGGCCGTCACCACCTGGGCCTACGATCCCGCCCGCGGCTGGCTCACCAGCAAGACCTATCCAGGCACTTCGACCTCAACTTCCTACTCCTCCACCCCCGCCGGCCGCCCGCACACCCGCACCTGGGCGCGGACTTCCCCGCTTTCCGGTCTCCCCACCCCGGTCTCCACCACCTACGCGTTCAACAACGCCGGCGATCTCTCCTCGATCGACTATTCCGACGCCACCCCGGATGTAGCCTTCGGCTACGATCGCCTCGGGCGCCGCACCACCACTACCGACGCCGCCGGCTTGCTCACCACCGCCTACGAAGGCGCCACCAGCCTGCCCGATGCCGAGACCTACGCCGCCGCTTCGCCCCTTCTGCCCGGCCTGGCCGTCGCCCGCACCCGCGATGCGCTCTTGCGCCCGTCCACACTCTCTGTGCCCTCCGCTGCCTCCGTGCCCTCTGTGACCTACTCCTATCAGCCCAACACCGGCCGCCTGGATACCATCACCGCCGGCGCCCTCACCCACACCTACGCCTACCAGCCCCAATCCTCGCTCATCGCCACTCTCACCCAGGCGAAGTCCGGCGCCACGGTCCTCACCACCACCAAGGTCTACGACCACCTCTACCGCCTCACCTCCGCCTCCTCCCTACCCGCTACTCAACCCTCGCTCCTCGCTTCCTATCAGTACAACTCCGCCAACCAGCGCACCCGCCTCACCCGCGAGGACGCCGCGTACTGGAGCTTCGGTTATGATTCGCTCGGCCAGGTGACCGCCGCCACCAAACACCTCGCCGACGCCACCACCGTGCTCGGCCTCGACCAAGCCTTCACCTTCGACGACATCGGCAACCGCCTCACCGCCACCTCTTCTGTCGCCTCAGGGGCCACCGGCGCCCCGGCAGCGAACACTACGGTCTACTCCCCGAACCTGCTCAACCAGTACACCCAGCGCACCGTGCCCCCCGTAGTCGATGTGCTCGGCACCGCCCATACGGACGCCACCGTCACCGTGAACTTTCTGTCCACCCAGCGGCAGGGCGAGCGTTGGCTTGCCGAGCTCCCCGCCCCCAACGCCGCCGCTCCCGCCTATATCGCCGCCCGAGTGCTAGGCGTGCGTTCGGGTCAGGGACCCAACGGCGAAGACGCCGTGGCCTAGGAGACTCGCCATGCCTTCGTTGCCCAGACACCCGAGCGCTTCACCTACGACCTCGACGGCAACCTCACCGCCGACGGCCGCTGGACCTACTCCTGGGATGCCGAGAACCGCCTCGTAGCGATGGAAACTCTATCCGCCCTGCAAGCGATCCCCGAATTCCCCGCCCAACGCCTCACCTTTGCCTACGACTACGCCGGCCGTCGCATCTCCAAGCAGGTCTTCACTCGGAACATGTCCCTTGGTACTTGGACCTTGTCTGCGGATACCCGCTTCCTCTATGACGGGTGGAACTTGATCGCCGAATTCAACGTTCAGGGTTCAGAGTTCAGTGTTCAGCGTTCCTACGTCTGGGGCCTGGACCTTTCCGGTACTGCCCAGGGCGCCGGCGGTGTAGGCGGCCTCCTTACCGTCTCCACCCATAACCCCTCACCTTTGCCCGATCATCCATCGTCCATCGCCCATCTGCCATGTTATGATGGGAATGGAAACGTGATCGCGCTGGTGGATTCCGCCACCGCAGCGCGCAGTGCCGAGTATGAATATGGTCCGTTTGGTGAAACCCTGCGCGCCACCGGCCCCGCCGCCGCTGCAAATCCCTTCGGTTTTTCCACGAAATATACCGACCCCGAAACCACCCTGCTCTACTACGGCTACCGCTACTACTGCACCACCACGGGACGCTGGCTATCCAGAGATCCGATCGAGGAACGGGGCGGGGTTAACCTGTACGGAATGGTCGGAAATCGGGTCATAAATGCCGTTGATGCCCTGGGCCTAGTCGACATCTGGAATCCGCAACT
>CAJCBL010000099.1 GCA_903960515.1 uncultured Verrucomicrobiota bacterium | reverse complement strand
TGCTTTGAGCGGGCGGCCATGGCCTATGAAAATACCGCATGACGTTGCCTGTCAACAAAATATGCAACTATTTTGAACAAAACTCGAAGTCCGACAGGCTGCTAGCTTCCGGCACTTCGAGCGCCTCGCTCTACGACGACGATGGTGAGACTTTCGGCTACCAGCGAGGGGAGAAAGCGGTCATTGCCGTTTCGGTAACAAGGAGCAGCCAGACGACCACGGTAAAGGTGGGGACGAGCAACGGCACCTACACTGGCAAGCCGAGCACCCAGACGTATATACTTAAGGTCAATCTGGTCGACGGGACCTATGGCAGTGTCTTGAACGGCGGTGTGGTGTTCACGAAGCTTGCGGATGCGGCGACGATTCTCGGAGCTTCAGCACCGGACAATTCGTGGGCGCTGGATGCGGCCGCAGGAATTGTCTATGCGCGTTTCACTACCTCAACCAGCGTGGCCAACGAGATCACGTTCAATGCCGGCAACGGTGATTATCTGGGGCTCGACAAGGCGGCTATTGCGATCCCGGTGGTGGGCGGCAGCGCAAATGCTGGGGTTGTTTCCAATGTGACTTGGACTGTTGCCAATCCGGCATCATCATGGCTCACGGTCTCGCCCACCAGCGGCTCGGGCAATGCGACGCTCAGCGTCCAGGCTGCTTCCAACCCCGCGCTCACCGCGCGCACGGCGACCGTCACGCTCAGCGGCGGAGCTAAGAGCGCCAGTGTGGCTCTCACCCAGGCGGGATTGGGGGCTGAGAACATAGCGAAGGGCAAGCCGGTGACGGCTTCCAGTGTGGAAAGCACACAGGTGCCTATAGCCAACGCTGTGGACGATTCGGCAACCACGCGTTGGGCCAGCGTCTGGAGCGATCCGCAGTGGATTGCGGTCGATCTGGGTGCGGTCTATCAGATCGCCAAGGTAGAACTGCTCTGGGAAGCCGCCTACGCCAAGAGCTACAAGATCCAAGTGTCGGTAGACAACGCGACCTGGAGCGATATTTATAGCACGACCAACGGCCAAGGCGGAACCGAGAGTTTGCTGGTTACCGGGCGGGCCCATTATATCCGTATGTATGGCAGTGTCCGCGCCACTACGTATGGCTATTCGCTCTGGGAATTCCGGGTCTTCGGCGCGCTAGAGATTCCGAGTTCACTCAATGTCACCCCGTCGTCCTTGGCTTTCGGCAGCGGCGGGGGCAGTTCCACAGTGGCGCTGGCCTCCAATGTGGCGTGGACGGTGGTCGATATTCCTGGGTGGCTCACCGTGGCCCCGGCGAGTGGCTCTAACAACAGCACATTATCCTTCAATGCCTCGGCCAACACCGGCCTTGCCCGCACCGCGACGGTGAATGTCGTGGGCGGCGGCATCACCTGCCCGGTGAGCGTTGGCCAGGCTGCCTTGCCCAATACGCCGCCGACCATTTCCACGATCGTTAACCAAACTGTATTCCTCAACTCGGCGACCGGTGCCATCGGCTTCACCGTGGGAGACGCGGAGACGCCGGCAGCCGCGCTTACGCTGGTGGCCAGCTCGGATACGCCAAGCCTGGTGCCGCCCGAAAATATGGTCTTCGCTGGCAGCGGCGCCAACCGCACCGTGACCATCACTCCCGCCGCCGGCCAGGCGGGCACGGCCACTGTGGGCATTCAGGTGAGGGACACCAACGGAGGGACCGCCGCCACCCAGTTCGCCGTGACCGTGCGCTCCCCCAACGCCATTCTCGACCGCAACGGCGACGGCATCTCCGACGTGTGGGCCGCACTGTATCCGACTGCCGGTGCGCCCGCGGCCGACCCCGACGGCGACGGCCAGAGCAACCTAGCCGAGGCGCAGGCGGGCACCGATCCCACCAATTCGAGCAGCCGTTTTATCGCCACGGCCCGGACCGATGCGGCCGGCAACCTCGTGGTCAGTTGGACCGGCTTTGGCGGAAAATACTATTTTGTAGAAACATCCACCGACCTGATCACATGGTTGCCGTTGGCGACCGAATATACGGGCACCGGCACCGAACTCTCCGCCATTGTTCGGCCGGCCGGCACAAGTTCCGCAGCCCGCACCTTCTGGCACGTCGTCGTCTTCGACATCGATTCGAGTGGCAGCGGGCTCAACGATTGGGAGAAGACCCACCCCGAGGTGGTGGCATCCATCACCGCCTCGGCCGGTGCCAATGGCCGGGTCAGCCCCTCGGGCCGGTGTTATATAGCCAGGGGCGGCAGTCTCACCTTCACCGTAACTCCCGCTGTAGGCTACGCCATCGACCAAGTGCAGGTGGATGGCCAGAGCGTGGGCGCGGTGAGTACGTATCCCTTCCCCTCCATCACCGCAGATCACACGATCGCTGCCACCTTCAAGTCGAGCGGTTCTTTGAGCGCATACCCCAAGCAGTTGAGCTTCCCCACCGGTGGGGGAGCTGCTCCTGTGACGGTGACTTCTGATATAGCTTGGACCGCGACGAGCAATCAGGCGTGGCTGAGCGTGGTGCCAGCCGGTGCCAGCGGCAATGGAACCCTCACGCTCACGGTGCCGGTGAACACCGGCGTGGAACGTACGGCGACTTTGACCTTGCAGGGAGCGGGCATCACCCGGCAGATCCCGGTTTATCAGGTGGGCCTGCCGACGGTTTATGTGAGGAACCGTTGGAAGAATACGTTTATGTACGATGCGGGGGACCGGGTGGGCTATGGCGCGGCGCCCGTAGACGATACCTACAGGTGGCTCGTGGAAGACGTGGGCAATGGCCAGAAGGAGTTGCGCAATGTAGGCACCGGGGAATATATCAACGTAGAAGGTCACCAGGACTGGGCCCAATGCACGCCTCGGCAGACGACCTGGCAGAGTTCGAAATGGACGCTGGAAGACACCGGCGACGGCTATGTACGTTTCCGCAACGTGTGGCTTACGAGCAACTACCTCCATGTGGAGAACCAGACCGGCTATGTGCAGGAGGGAACGGGCTGCGCGACCTGCCTGAGCAATCAATGGGTGATGGAGCCGGTCAGCTCGGAGTACGGAACGTATTTTTCAAAGAAGGCCTATGTGCCGGTGGCGCTCCCAAGCTATGCTGTGGACCGTAACCGGCTGCCGAATCCGATTCTTGGCTCCAACCAGAACTGGATCGACATGTATTGGAAGTGCTGGGAGATCGCCTACCGCGGGCTGCGGCAACCAGTGGCCGGCTCGCCGCTGGTGTCCAATTGGCAGGATGAGGCCTTCTCCGGGAATATTTTCCAGTGGGATACGATTTTCATGATGATGTTTGCGCGCTATGGCCACGAGGTGTTCCCCGCCATCCAATCCCTCGACAATTTCTATGCCCGCCAGACTCGCAGCGGCTATATCTGCCGGGAGATCCGGGAGTCGGATGGGGCTTTCATCCATTATGATTTCTCAGGCGGACTATTTTCACCCACGGGGTGGAAGAACACGATCAACCCGCCGCTCTTCAGTTGGGCCGAGGTGGAGTCGTACCGTGTCACCGGCGACAAGTCGCGGTTTGCGATGATTCTGCCGGCCCTGGAGAAATATTCGGAATGGCTCAACCGCGATGGCGACCCAGACGCGGCGGATTGGGAAGCCAATGGCCGGCTTTCGGCCGGGACCGTGCACCGGCTATTCTGGAACACTCCGCTTGGCTGCGGCATGGACAACACGCCGCGCCCGGCCGAAAAGGGGGCCGGCTGGGTGGAGATGTCCTCCCAGATGGTGATCATGTACAACAACATGGCAACCATCTGCGATGAGCTGGGCCAGGCCGCCGAGGCTGCGTATTTCCGGGCACAGGCTACAGCCATCGGCAGCCGGATCAATCAGTGGTGCTGGAACGAGGCGGATGGCTTTTACTACGATGTATTGGCCAATGGTCAGCATTTTAAGAAGAAGACCATCGGTGGATTTTGGCCCCTGCTGGCCGGGGTGCCCTCCGCAGCGCAGGCCGCCAAACTCGTGGCCCATTTGCAGAATCCCAACCAGTTCTGGCGCTTGAATGTGTTCCCGTCGCTGTCGGCCGACGAACCGGAATACCCGGGCGATGGGCTTGGGGGGTATTGGAGAGGCGGGGTGTGGGCACCCACCAATGTGATGGTGATCAAGGGATTGGAGCGCTATGGTTACGAGGACCTCGCCGCTGCCGCCACCGAGAAATACTTGGCGGGCATGGCCGAGGTGTTCCGGACGACGAATACTGTCTACGAGAATTATGCCCCCGATAAATATGCTCCGGGAAATCCGGCGGCGGCGGATTTTGTAGGCTGGACTGGTTGCGGCCCGATCCAGCTTCTCTTCGAGCAGGTGATGGGTCTGCGCCCTGACGGGATCCGCAGCGCCTTGACCTGGCGGCTGCGGCGCACCGATCGCCATGGGGTCGAGCGCCTGAAGTTGGGAAGCAACATGGTATCTGTGGTGTGCGAAGCCCGGACCAGTGCCAGCGCGCCCGCGATAATTTCGGTGCAATGCCAGGCGCCATTCCAGTTGATTGTGGTTCATCCCAGCCTCGGCACTCGGACCTTTAATTGTATAGCCGGGGCCAACTCACTTACCTTTGCGGGACCGGGCCCGTAATAGAAGCACAGCCGGGGCGCCAACCCGGTGTAGGGGGGCGTGCTTATCCGTGATCATTCGGGCGAGAGCCCAGTGCAGAGCGCCGAGGGCCTGATGACCGAGCAAGCCCTTGGAAGCACGCCTGCTTCTGAGCCGATCACTGGTGGCTCGGCTCTCGCCACTCGACACTCGGCTCTTGTCTGCATCGTTGAGCCTCAGCCGTGAGGCTCATTCGCAGGAGCGTGCTTGCAGGCGATTCAGAGGGCCGATCGCGTGCAGGCACGCATCTTCGGCGGGCACCGGAGTGCGTGCGCTGCCAGAGCGCAACGCGGTACGAGTACCCCGGCGCGCCTCAGCGGCTGAGCAAACGGCCCAGATCACCCAGGCTGGTGAGCCGCGCCGGCTTGGCGGCCCCCGGAGCTACGGTGCCCACTCTGGCTACCGGGGCCGGTGCTCCTGTCGCGCCGGGCGCTGAGGCCGCTGCTGCGGTGCCGGGTGCTCCGGATGCGGGAACCGGCGGCGGCGCTGGGCGCGGGGCGGGCGGTGGCGGCGCGCCTCCGATCATCGTAATAGCGGTGCGGATCTCCCCGAACTTCTGCGCGAGCTTCTTTTCGGATACCGGCTGGGCCGTGCCCAGCTCCTGAGCGAAGACGCTCACGCGAAACTCCTCCGTGAGCCAGCGCAGTTCCGCCAGCCGCTGCGCGTGCTCGGCATTGCGGGGGAAACCCTTCGAAACCTCGGCCAGCGCCTTCGCCCACGGCGCGATCTGCATCGCCCGGCGGTGGTCCTTGCCGGGGTCCTGCCGCCAACGGTCGGCGCGCTGCTTCATCGCCCGCAGGTAGCGCGGCAGGTGCGGGATCTGTGCCCAGGGGGCGCGTACGAGAAATCCGGGCGCCAGCAGCCCAGCGAGCTCGGACTCCATCCCCGCATAGGGATGGGGGTGCATGAGCAGCTCGGTGCGAAGCGTCAGCGCCTCACGCAGCGGGGTGACGAGTTTCCCTACGATGCCCTTGAGCGTGGCGCGGGCGGCGGCCACATGCACCACGAAGGCCTCCCGGGTGAGCGGATGCACGGGCTGATTGCATATCCAGGTGCGGATACACGCGAACGCCTCCGCCTGCCACTGCTCCATCGGCATGAGGATCACCGCCGCCGGGCCGAGTTCGCGCAGTTCGCGGGTGTCGCGCTCCAGCCAGGTGAGCTCCTTCGATAGCTGGGCCTCCACGAGGGCCGCCACTCCGGCGGGTGTCACCGCGCGGGCCTCGGCCTCCACCGCGAGCAGGCGCAGCGCCGCCTGTCCCGGGCCGGTGGCGACGAGGGCGGGATAGGCGTGGGCGGGCACTCCGGCCACCTCCGCGATCACAAGGCGGGGCGGCAGGTCGCCAAAAGTCCAATCCGTGAGCCCGTCGCGCTCGTGGCGCATCCGCGCCTGCCGCCAGGCGTGGGCGATCATGTCGTCGGGCTTCTGCACGAGGGTCTTCTCGTGCTCGGCGAGCGCGGAGCGCACCGCCGCCAGTTCGCGGCCGGCGGCGAGGGGCTTGCCCGCGTTGTCCACCACCTCCACACGCACCCGCAGGTGCTCGGGCAATTCGTCAGCCCGGAAATCCGCAGCTTCAACATCCAGACGGTGGTGACGCGCGAGATAGTCGGCTAGCGCCTCCACCAGCGGGCGGCCGTCGGCCTTCAAGGTGGCGGCGATGGTCTTCGCGGTGGCCTCCAGCGGGTTGAGCTGCACGCGGGCAGCCTTGGGCAAGGCGCGCAGGAGCGTATGCACCTTTTCCTCCAGGTGGCCGGGCACCAGCCAGTCGAGCAGGCCGGGCTGGAGCAGCTTGGCCTGGCGGTAGGGCAGACGCAGGGTGATGCCGTCCTCGGGCGCGCCGGGCTTGTAGGTGTAGTCCAGTGGCATCGCCCGGTTTTCGAGCGTCACCTGGTCGGGGAAGTCGGCGGGGTCGAACTCCTCGAGGGCGCCCAGCAGGTCCTCCTCCTCCATCTGCATCCAGCGCGGCTCGGCGGAAACCCGTTTCCTCCACTCGCGCTGGAGGTCCTGCACCGACGATACGCCCAGCCCGGTGAGCCGCTTGGCGTAGAAATCGTAGGCCGCCTCCTCGATCGTGAGCCAGTGCTGCGAGCGGATCTGTGTCTGGATCGTGGCGACCTTGGCGCGCAGCCGCCGGTTGCGATCGAGGAAGGGCAGGGTGGGCGTTTCGAGGGTATCGGCCACCAGGGCGCCGCGCAGGAAGATCTCGGTGGCGCGCACGGCGTCGATGCGGCCGTAGTCGATATGGCGATTCTGGATCTCCAGGCCGTGGAGCAGGGTGCGCTCGCGCACCAGCACTCGGCCGGCCTCGGGATTCCAGTCGGGCTCGCCGTAGCTGCGGCGCAGGACGTGGCCCCCGATGTCGAGGAGCCAGAGCGGGTCGAGCCGGGCATTGGTGCGGGCGTAGAGCCGGGTGGTCTCGACCATCTCGGCGGACATCAGCCAGAGGTCCTTCACCGGCTTGGGGCCCTTCTGCGGGGCGCTCGCCTGCTTGGCGGCGCGCTTCTCGGAGCGAATGAACAAAGTGGAGCCGGGAAACACGACCACCTTGCGGCTGCTGGTAGCGTTGAAGTGGTTGCCGTCCTCGCGCCGGGCCACGTTGCCCAGCAGACCGCACAGCAGCGAGCGGTGCACCGCGCGGTAGCGCTCGCCTCCCAGGCGCCAGTCGTCGATCGCCGCGTGACCGCGGCCGGGTTTGGGGTGTGTGGTCCCCGGTGATGGGGCCCTGACTTGTTGCCCCTGTCCGATCACCGATGATCCATGACGTGGTTCCTCCTCAGCGTCCTCCGGCGAGTCGGCTTCGTCGTGGGGCACTTGCCACTCGTCGGTCTCGAGCTCGGCAACCGAGGCCGAGAGCTGGGAGTGGACGTCGAACCACTCGCGCATGCGGTTGAAGCTCAGGAAATGCGCCCGGCAGAACTTCTTGAGCCGCCCCAGCGAGAGCTTCTGGGCCTCGTCGTGGTAGGCGTCCCAGATGTTCAACAACGAGAGGAAGTCGGACTCGGGGTGGACGAACTTGCGGTGGGCGGCGTCGGCCGCGGCCTCCTCCTCCACCGGGCGTTCGCGGGGGTCCTGGATACTGAGAGCGGCGGCGATCACGAGCACCTCGCGCAGTGCCCGCTCGTCGCGCGCCTGCAGGAGCATGCGGCCCACGGTGGGGTCCACGGGGATCTTCGAGAGCTCGCGGCCCAGCGGCGAAAGCTGGCGCGGGCGGCCGGCCTCGGCGGGCTCGAGCGCACCCAACTCGTCGAGCAGCGCGTAGCCGGCGGTGATGGCGGCGGGGACGGGCGGCTCGATGAAGGGGAAGGTCTCGATCTCGCCCAGGCGGGCGGCGAGCAGGCGCAGGATGACCTCGGCCAGGTTGGCCCGCAGCAGCTCGGGCTGGGTGAAGGGCGGGCGGCGGGCGAAGTCCTCCTCGGAGTAGAGCCGGATGCACACGCCGGCGGATACGCGGCCGGCGCGGCCGGCGCGCTGGTTGGCGCTGCTCTGGGAGATCGACTCGATCGGCAGGCGCTTGGTGCGGGTGCGGGAGGCGTAGTGGCTGAGCCGGGCCAGGCCGCTGTCCACCACAAACTGGATGCCGGGGATGGTCAGCGAGGTCTCGGCCACGTTGGTGGCGATGATGATCTTGCGCCCCTGGCTGGGGGCGAACACCCGCTGCTGGTCGGCGGCGGAGAGGCGGCTGAAGAGCGGCAGCAGCGCCACGCGCCCGAGGTCGCGGTGCTCAAGCTCCTCGGTGGTGTCGCGGATCTCGCGCTCGCCCGGCATGAAAATGAGGATATCGCCGCCGCGCGACTGCGCCACGATGCGCTCCACGGCGGCCACGGCGGCGTCGACCACGGTGAACTCGCCCGACTCCTCGCGCAGTTCGTCGAGCGGGGCGTAGATCGTCTCCACCGGATAAGTGCGCCCGCTCACCTCGACGATGGGCGCCCCCCCGAAGGCGGCGGAGAACTTGTGGGTGTCGATCGTGGCCGAGGTGATGATGATGCGCAGCTCCGGCCGGCGGTGACGCAGGCCGTTGAGGTGGCCCAGGAGGAAGTCGATGTTGAGGCTGCGCTCGTGGGCCTCGTCTACGATGATGGTGTCGTAGGCGCGCAGGTCGCGGTCGCCCTGCACCTCGGCCAGCAGCATGCCGTCGGTGAGGAACTTCACGGCGGTGTCGCCGGAGGTGCGGTCGCTGAAGCGTATCTTGCAGCCCACTTCGCGCCCCCACTGCACGCCCAGCTCCTCGGCCACGCGGCGCGACACCGAGAGGGCGGCCACGCGGCGTGGCTGGGTGCAGGCGATGCGGCCGCGGATACCACGCCCGGCCTCGAGGCAGAACTTGGGCAACTGGGTGGTTTTGCCCGAGCCGGTTTCGCCGGAGAGGATGACCACCGGGTGTTCGCGGATCGCGCGCACGATCTCCTCGCGGCGCGCCGTGATGGGCAGCTCCGGAGGGTAGTCGAGCCGCCACGCGGGCGGCGCATCGCGGCGCGAATGGTGGTGCGCGGAGGACAAGCGGTAAGGTTGTCCCGCAAAGCGGGCCCGGCGGGAAGCCGGAAACGCAGGGAGGCGGGGACGAAGGCTGGTCGCAGAGGGCGCAGAGAGGGATGCCGCGACCGAAGTGGTGAGGAGAGAGTAGCGGGTTGCAGAGAGAAGTCAGCAGGCGGGCGCCGCAGTCGGCTGGACGGAGCGAGTCTCGGTATTCGCCGTAGCGAAGTTCGCCAGAGATTGGTCTGACCTGGGCGTGCCGAGCTCCAGCCCGGCCAGTAGTTCCCCTGACGAGGGACGCTTCGTGTTCTGCCCGATCCGAGCTCGGTCGTTCGTGCGCCCTGCAAGCGCCGCATGCCGAGCTTGTCGCCGGAGATCTGGCACGCCAGCATGGTTGCCGCTCCCCACGCACCCGAACACCCCGAACAGGTCGCGCAGTGCGACCATCTTCTCATGAGTGAAACCGAGATCGTCCCCTTGGAGACCATTCAGTCCTGTATCCTGGTACTGCGCGGGGTGCGGGTGATGCTCGATGCCGATCTGGCCAATTTGTACGGTGTTCCGACCAGAAGACTCAACGAGCAG
>CAJCBL010000098.1 GCA_903960515.1 uncultured Verrucomicrobiota bacterium | reverse complement strand
AGCGGGCGGCCATGGCCTATGAAAATACAGCATCACGTTGCCTGTCAACAAAATATGCAACTATTTTGAACAAAATCCGAAGTCCGACAGGCTGCTAGGGCGAGGGTAAGCCCAGCCACTGCGATGAATGAGCCGTTCAGCTTAATTCCAAGTTTCAGATTCTTGAACATATATATCCTTTGTGTGTTGGTTCCTTCTTCGGTTGCCCGAGGCGGTTACTTCAAAAAATCGACTTGCCCAGTGGCGATATCATAGCGGGCCGCCATGACCTGTAGTTCGCCGGATTTTACGGCTTCGCCAACGATTGGTTCGGCTTTGGCGAGGGCGGCGGCGGAGAGCTTGGCGGAGATGCGCACGGCGTTGTCCACGGGGTCTCCGGGCTTCCTTTTGGCCATCGCCACGGCGTCGGAGAGGGACTCGATGATGCTCTTGATGTGCCCCGGAGCCTCGCCCCCAGCCACGGCAGCCGAGACGGCACCGCATTTGGTGTGGCCGAGCACGACGATGAGGGTCGCATGCAGGTGCTCTACAGCGTACTCGATGCTGCCGAGCACATGGTCGTCGAGGAGGTTGCCTGCATTGCGCACGACGAAGATGTCGCCGATGCCCTGGTCGAAGATGATCTCGGGCGAAAGGCGTGAGTCCGCGCAGGTGAGCACGATGGCGAAGGGATGCTGGCCGCCAGCCACTTCGACTCGGTGTTCAGCCGTCTGGTCGGGATGGGTAGCGGCACCCTCGACGAAGCGTTTGTTGCCTTCGGTCAGACGAGAGAGGGCGGCTTCGGGTGTGACTCTGGGGGCCGTATCGCTGGCGGAGGCGGAGAGGCAAAGCGTGGCTACGAGAGTGGCGCATGCGAAAAGGCGAACGTGGATATGGCTCATTGTGGTGGTGGATTTGTGACCGAACAGGGCCTGTGAAGTCGGGTGCGGGAGAACTGTGACCGGGGCCGCAGGACACAGGCCGCCGCAGTTGCTATTTAGGGCGAGCGTGGAGCGCGAACGATTCACAGAGAACATGGATGCTCTATCGACCGATGGTCGTTTGAGAATCCTGGTAAATGTGCCTACGCCGCAGCGTCAGGGGTTCCCTGACAGAAGCGGCGGACTCTCCTCTCCGTGTAGGAGCGAGCTCGCCCGCGATGGGCGGGCGGGGGGGGATATGCGTAGCGGTGCGGCTTCCCCTCCCTCGTGAACCGGAAGCGGTTCCCACTAGAAAAGGGCAATGAAGGAGCGAGGATTCGGGGTCGGCGTTACCAAGGAATCGCGTGCCTCGCACGCTCCTCGAAATCGAAGGTCCTGAGCTCTTGAGCCGTTGGGATCAGCGATCCGTGGCGGCGAGCCGACGGCGCACGGCTTCGAGTAGGATTGGGCCTTCGAAAGGCTTCATCAGAATATCATACGCCTCTATATCTTCACCTTGCGGCAGCTCAGCGAGACCGCTCATCGCGATGATTTTCAGGGACGGATCGATCGCCCGCAGGGCCCGGATCAAGGTTGAGCCGCTCATTTCCGGCATCATGAGGTCGGTGACCACCAGGCTGATTGTATCGCGGTGTCGGATGTACTCTATGAGCGCATCTTCACCGTGGGACGCTGTGAACACCCGATATTTCTCTGCTTCCAGGAGCAGCCGTACCGAGTCGCGGACGTTGCGCTCATCGTCCACCACCAGAATGGTATGACCACCGCTGGCCGGGTGCGGTGTGGGGGCCTGTATTGTGGGGGCGGCAACGGTTTCTTCAGGGACGGCGGGAAGATATACAGTGAAAGTGCTGCCTTTGTGCGGTGTGGTGTCCACGCCCACAAAGCCGCCATGGTGTTGCACGAGGCCGAGCACCGTGGAGAGCCCCAGTCCGGTGCCTTTGCCCGGTGGCTTGGTGGTGAAAAACGGGTCGAAGATCCGGTGTCGGGTCTCCGGCGAAATTCCGCAGCCAGTGTCGCCGATGGCGATGACCACATAGGGCCCGGGCGTGGCGTGGAGGGGGAGCGTAGGGTCGCCAGGGGGCAGTGTGGCATTGGATGCGGCTACGGTTAGGCTTCCGCCGGCGGGCATGGCGTCGCGAGCGTTCACGCACAGGTTCATGAGCACCTGGTGCAACTGGGTGGGATCGGCATTCACGGGCCACAGGTCGGCCGATATTTGCTGATGCAGAGCGATATCTCGAGGAAACGTCTCGCTCATCAATCGCCCCATTTCATTAAGCAGGTGTCGGGGTTGCACAATAGAACGTTCACCCTCCTGGCCGCGGCTGAAAGCCAGCAACTGCTTGATGATCTCAGTGCCCCGCCGCACGCTATCCTGTGCGATCGCGAGCATGTTCCGGTCGTCTTGATCGGAGAGCCTGGCCTTCAGCAGGCCCGCGATGATTGTGACGGGAGCGAGGATGTTATTGAGGTCGTGGGCAACGCCGCCGGCGAGAGTGCCGATGGCCTCCATGCGCTGGGCCTGCAGGAAATGCGTCTCCATTGTCTTGTGATCGGTGATGTCCTGCTTGATCGCGATGAAGTGGGAGATCGTGCCTTGCTCGTCGCGCAACGGGGTGATCGTCATCTCCTCGGTGCGCAATTTGCCGTCCTTGCGGCGGTTGACGACCTCACCGCGCCAGACCTTGCCGGCGAGGATCGTGTCCCACATTTGGCGGTAAAAGGCGGCGTCATGCTCGCCCGATTTCACCAGTACGCGAGGGTTCTTCCCGATCACCTCGGGGAGCGACCAGCCCGTGAGGGCCGAGAAGGCGGAATTCGCCCACTCGATCGTGCCCTCGCGGTCCGTGATGACGATGGCGTTGGCCGCAGCTTCGAGCGCCGCTCCGCGTAGCCGCAACTGGGCTTCCTCGAGCTTGCGCGTGGTGATGTCGATGGAATAGCCCGCCAGCAGGTTCCTGCCTCCCTGGATAATTGGGAATTTGATCGTCGAGTAGTGACGCCCGCTGAAGGTCTCCTCCATCTGCAGTACTTGACCACTGGAGATGACGGTCCAGTCATCGGCCATGATTTTTGACGCGAATTCGGCGGGGAACAGTTCGCTCATGGTTCGGCCGAACATCTCTGAAGCCCGGAGGCCGAGCGTCTGGGCGAGGTTCTCGCTGGCATAGAGCATCCGGTTTTCGGTGGGCGTCACCGACTTGATATAGGTGTGAATGGGCGAGTGCTGCATATACAGCGAAAACAGCTCGTTGCTTTCCCGTAGTGCATCCGCTGCGGCAAGTTGCTCCACCAGGTGGCGCTCTCGCCGCTGCCGCCAGAATAGGCCCGCAACGGCGCCCCCGCCGATGAGCAGCACACCGACCAATAGGATCGTGCCCCAAATGCGCTCGCGCAAAGGGGCATCGACCTCGGCGCTGTCGATCTTGGCCACCAGCACCCATGGAGTGTAGGGTACCGGGAACGCTGCGGCCAGGACCGGGACCCCGCGATAATCCACGGCTTGTATGATTCCGGTCTGTCCCAGCGCCGCCTGGACCTCGGCGATGTCAGTTCTCGTTAGCGAAGTCCTCAGGGCAAGGTCGGCGTTTGGCCGGAAGCGCAGTGAACTCAGATAGAGGACATCTCCGTCGTCACGTCGAACGATCAGGGTCTCCGCAGTAGCGCTGGGCGTGGGCCAGCGCTGGATATACGGGTAGAGGTCGGTAGCCGGATCGATCCGCAGTATCAATACCCCCAAGGGCTGATGCGCGTCCAGATCGTCGAAGAGTGGGACTTGGATCGATAAATGCGGGTGGCGGTCGTCATCATCGTGGTCGAAATCCATCAGGCTGGGCTGTCCAGAGTGCAGGACTGCCGCTGCGGATTGCACTTGAATCGGGGTGAGCGGCGGCAACTCGCCCGGCATCGAAAACCGCGTGGCACATTGGATATCGAGCAGGCGCCATTGATCGTATCCGTAAGCTTCCTGATAGTTGCCGATCACGGTTTTGAGCAGCTGTATTGCGCTCTCATCCTGAGGCAGTGCCAGCCCTCGCCGCACCAGGGTTGAGAAGGCGGGGTTCCGGGAAAGGACTAAGCCGTCGCCCTTGCGCTCCCGATGCCACTGCGCCAGTTCCAGCATCTTCAACTCGCCGATGGAGACGAGCACCCGCTCCGCTTGCCGGCGGTATTGCTGTTCGAAACTGTGGTAATAGAAATAGCCGGCCGCGATGACGCTCATCGCACCCAGCGCTACTGTCGCGAGCCATAGAGGCGGGGCGGTTAGGCACTTCCGGCGCGGTGAGGCCGAGATGTCGGCCAGCCGCAATAACGCGAGGCCGAGCACTGTGAAGGCCAGAATTGTGCTCAGCGCTGGTGGGATGAGCGCCCCGCCGTAAAGCAGCGGGGTGCCGAAGCAGTAGCTGAGCAGAAAGACAAATGAGACCCCAAGGACGAGCACCGCGCCGCTCAACGCTGCCCAGGCTCGCCAGGAGCGGGCGGTGAGCGGAGCCAGCGAGAGCAGGTAGGACAGGCTGGCGAGCAGGAAGCACAACGCCGAGACGGGAGACATGTGCCCGATGGGCACGCCGTCCATCGTGGCGGTGATCGAAAACCCGAGATGCTCGAGATCGGAATGGATGTTTCGTGCGGCCAGCACGAACAATCCGCTTGCCACCACCGCGATCAAGCCGCCCGCCATCGCACTGAGCCGAATCACCCGGCGCCCGAGCGGGGGCCGGGCCCTCAGACCGATTGCAAACCCAAACAGAAGGAACAGCACCGCGGTGCTTGGGGGCATTGGGATCAGGCGTGGCCCGAGAGCGGCTAGGCGCGGCATCCCTTGCATCCAGCCGATCAATGCCAGTAATCCCAACGAAGCGGTGACGCCACCGGCCCCGTACAAGGCAGTATCCAAGCCCAACAGGCTCCCGCGTGAGTCTCCTTTCATGAAACCGATCATGGTAGTGTGGAGTTGGGGAAGTTCCGAGCTCGTGGCCCGCCGAGATCCGGGGTGGGCGTGAGTGCGGGTCTGCTATGCGTTGTTTTGAAGCAGGAAGCAACACCTCCGAAATCGGCGCCCCGAGCGGCGGGCCGCTGCGGCACGGGCGCATGGATACTGATAGCCCGGTCGCCACCCATTTGGTGGAGCGTGCTCGCACGCCGTTTCCGTCCGGGATTCGCTAGGACACAAGATCAACCAACACCCCTGCCGGCATGGCGGATATAGTTGTCGCTGATGGCGGATTCTATTTGTCGTTGACCACTCCAAAGCCCTGGAATTCATCGCACGCCGATCGCGATTTGGAATATGAAGAGCGGGGCGGGGGCTCGTTCCAGTTCGCTTTCAAGATGAGCCCCTATCGCGTGCAAGCACGCTCCTACACTGGGCTCGGCATTCGTATCATCTTGAACGCCATTTCGAATCAGTACGACAGCACGGCTTCCAGGGCAAAATGGTCGGTCCAGACCCGCGTGAGGCTTTTGTTGGGTTTTCTGCCATAGGGTGGGCGGCGGATCTGGGTCGAGTTCCAAGCACCGTCGCCCACCAATACCAAGCGATCATAGCTTTGGCCGTTTAAATGTGTGGCGGCGGGCGAATGGAGTGGTGCTGCCTCTTGCCCGATTCCGTAGATCGAGGATGCCGGCGTGCTTGTGGGGTGATTGGTATCGCCGAGAATCACCACCGAACTCGCGGGTTCCCGTGCGATGATTTCGCGGGCCCAAGCGGCGATGCAGTCGAGTTGGTGTTGATGCTTGGCCGCCTGCTCCCCGATCGGTCGAATGAGATGGACCACGAGGAAATGAATCGTTTGAGCATCCTTTCGGGCAGTGACCAGCAGGTGCTTTGATACTGCGGCGTTAAGGGCGCCCACCCGGCCGTTGATGATCACCTTCCAGCCCGGGAGCCGATAAAGAGCTCCCACTTCCTGCCCTGTATAGGTGTCGCGGCCTTTGGCGAAAGCCCACTGGTAGCCGCCGGCGGCGGCGAGATCCTCGATCTCGGCGCGGCCACCAGTCTCTTGTAGCCCAATGAATTGGGCACCGGAGACGAGGGTCAGGAGATTGGCTATCTTCTCTCCATATTGGCCGGGGGTGAGGGGATTGGCGTTGTCGAGTTGCCCCCGATGTTCGATGCCGGGCTTGAAAAGGAGAAAGCAATTCAGCGTGGCGATGCGCAGGTCGGCGGCCAGTGCGGCGGTGGCGAAGGCCAGCCAAAGGGCCAAAAGGCGGAGGGTCATCATGTGAGATCGGGGTGAAATCATAGAGCGACAAGGCGCTCGATAACAAAGTTGAAATGCTACGAGATTGCCGCCCCGGCCGATAGCTCGGTGGCAAGCCGGTGGGGGCCGCGTTGGGCCGCCAAGCCTCTCCTACGGTCCGGCGCGGGGAGACTGAAGTGGAAATCGCCCAGGGCGGAAAGACCGGAGCGAGTAGCACCGCGTGAAGGGAGCGGCGATCTCGGAGGGGAATTGGGAGATCGGATGTGTATTTGGGAGGGAGCGAAAATTGGGATCCTCAGAACGGAAGCCGGAGAGCGTGATTTGATGGCCACCAAACTTGTTCCGAATATACGGAAATCGGCATTCCGAAACCGAAACCGCCCAAACCCGAGAGGGGATAGGACCCGGCCTGTAGGCGTAGAAGTCTTGCGACCCGCTTCGCTCGACACTCCCCAATATTCTCGGCTCCGTTGAGAGTGGATGTGCCTTCCTGGTGGCAATCGATGCGCAGGCAGGGCCGGCGATTTTCACCGTGCGGAACGCAGTGATCGCAAGAAGTTCCACAACAACAGTAGCAGGCGGGTTGGCGGGTGATCATGCGCCACAGCCTCCACCACTGCGGGAGAAATTCCGGCATGATAGCAACGTGAAGGCACGCGGGATTTGGTTGAAATCGCGAGCCAACACTGAACTGCGATATGGTATAAATATTCACCCCCATTACGCGTGGGCAGCATGCGTCTGCACCGCCGGGGCGGGAGGCGGGGCATGGCGCCCAAGGACGAACCGGGGCACCATGGATTGATACAGTGGATGCGCGGGCGGGGTGGACCCACCCTCGGCATGGCGGTGCCGCTCAGTTCCTGCGGCCCAGGGCTAGGAAGCGCGAGAAGTTGAAGGAGTAGTGCCAGCCGTCGCGGTGCCCGTGATAGGCGAAGCCGACGGCCTCGACATTGGCGAAGGTGTGCGCGGCGAAGGTGAGCGTGGCGGCGGCGGGTATCGCGTAGTTGTCGGCCACCGGCGTGAAGACGGCCCAGCGCCGACCGGCTGTGGCGGAGCCGTTGAAGTCCGCGAGCTGGAAGTAACCGTCGCCGAGGTACGGCGACGTGTAGGCCGCCTCGGAGATGTAGAGGGTACCGGCGTCGCGGATGACAAAGCGCAGCTCGTTGTCGCCGTTTTCGTTGAGTGCGGTCATATCGACCCGCAGCAGGGCGGTGGAGGCATCGGAGCCGAAGGAGTAGCTGCCGCTGCCCGACAGAGCGTTGAACTGGTCGGCTCGCCACAGGAGCACGGCGTCGAAGTCGGTGGGGCCGCCGCCGGCGTCGCCGGACCAGGTGCACCACTGGTGGTCGCGCAGCCCGGTGAAGGTCGAGAGCGAGCGCGCCTTCGGGGTGGTGCCGGCCGGATACGGAAGTGCGGTGAGCGACCAGCCTCCGTACATGTTGAGCGGGCTGGTGGAGGGGATGACTTTGGGCGTGCCGGAAACCTCAAGACCTTCGCGGTTGAAGAGCGCCTGGCCGTCGGCCAGCGAGAAGGGCAGGTATTGGCGGGTCAACTCGTTGGCGGCGTTGCGCTGCTCGGTGTACGGGCGGGCGGCATCGTAGCGCGCGATCCAGCCGTTGTTGGGAACGGTGCCGGGAATGTCCTGACCGCGGAAGGTGAAGAGTGCGTTGGTGGAGACACCGGCCGGGTCTATGGCGATGGAGTAGGCGTGGTAGTCGGGGTCCTTGTCGGCATCGAGGGCGCGCAACACGAAGCGGTAGAGGCCGTCGGTGGTCGGGGTGCCGGAGAGGCGGATCGTGCCGGAGCCGCTCGGCGCGAGGGCGAGCCCCGGGGGCAGCGAGCCGCCGATGAGCTGGAGTTGCACGGTGCCATCGCCGCCCGTCGCAGAGATGTTCTGACTGTAGGCTGCGCGGGCTTCGGCCCTGAGGTTGATCGAGGGCAGGACGGGCCGCGAACCGATCGGTTCGGAGGGCGCGCGCACGCCGGCCTCCAGATCGCCCCAGGTGGCGAAGGCGTCCCACTTGGCGCAGTTGGCGCGGGTTTGGGTGACAAACTCCTTCGCGCCCCAGTAGCCCCAGAAGCTCATGCCGCTGGTGTCGACAAAGAGGCTCACGGTGCGGCCGCCCATCGCGCTCCAGAGCGCGTAGTGCTCCAGGTAGAGGTCCTTCATCTGCTGGCTGCGCTGGAAGGCGTAGTTGAAAAGCATGAAGTCCACGTGGGCGGGGTTGGACCAGTCGCCCGGGCCCATCGGGAGCATGTGCTGGCCGCCCTCGTAGGAGACGAGCGGTACGCCCTCGGCGTGGGCAACGGCGGCGCTGGCGCTCCATGAGGTGGTTGTTGAGTAGAGGTTACGGCGCACGATTTCCCTGGTCTTCTCGAAGAGCGACTCGGGCCAGACGCCGGGATTGGCGCCGAAGTTGTGCGCGGCGTAGACGTCCCACTGCGTGCCGTAGCCGAAGTAGTTGGTTACAGCGAGGACCTCGGGCAGGTGCGGGTCGATCTCCTTGGCGGCGTCGAGCGCTCCCTGGCTGTAGCCGGGACTGCCCACGAAACTGGAGACGACGTTGATCAGGCGGCTGTCGGTCTGGCCGAGCGAGCGCCACTCGTCCTCGAAGGTTTTGAGGGCGAGTCCCTGTAGGTGGCCGGAGCCCCAGGCGTCCTGCTCGCCGGTGACTGCGGAGAAGGGCACGCCGAAGTGGAGTGCGGCGGCGAGGTGGGCCTTGTTGAGCTGCGGAACGTAGGGGCCGTAGCCGTTCCAGATCTCGTTGGAGTATTCGAACCATACCCGCAGGCCGGGGTTGAGGCGCGAGGCGCACAGAGCGGCGAGCTTGCGTATGAGGTCGGCGGAGGCGATGTGGGGCACCTGGATCCAGAGGTCTTTCCCGGTGACGTTGCAGAGGTCGATCATCCACTCCATAGGCATGCCGAGGCGCTGGCGGAAGGCGTCTACGGCGTAGCGATTGTAGCTGCTGTCGATGGTGTTGAAGACGGTGAAGCCGTAGCTGGGGTCGGCGCGGTCGCTCCACTCAAGGGAGTCGTAGGCCCAGTTGGTCTGGTTGATGTTCTGCCAGCCCATGAATCTGAGGACGCCGTAGTTGGGGGCTTCGGCCAGGTGTTGGAGGAAGCGCGGGTGCCACATCGGCTCGGGCTGGCCGGGCGCGGGCTCGAGGCTGCCGGCGATGTGGCCGGGTGCGAGGTCGGAGGCCGCAGTGAGGTCGAGGCCGGCGCCGTCGGTGGCCGGTGCCCACAGGCGCATGGCGCGCACGGGGTTGAGCGGGTCCGAAGAATTGACGTAGACGATGCAGGCCTTGGCCGGGTCCTTGATGAGTTTTACGATGCGGCCGTGGGCCTGGTCGTTGAGGAGTATCACCTCGTTGAGGCCGTCGTTGCGTGTGGACTGGAGTTCCACATCGCCGGAGCCCTGCCAGGTGAGCACGTAGACGCCGTGAAGGTAGGTGGTCTCGCTGGTCTGGTATCCTGCCTCCATGCGCATGCGGGTGCCGGCAGGGAAGGCGATGGGCCAGCCGGCGGCATCGACCTGCACTTGGCCGGCGAGCGCCTGGGCTTCGGCGGCTGTGGCGCCGTCCTTGTAGATCCATGCCTCGGAAGTGCGCAGCATGTTGGCGAAGATCCACTGGCGGGCGCCGTCGGCGCTGAGGTTGATCTGCAATGGTGGCAGGCTGGTCTCGGAAAGTGGGGTCTCCCAGATTCCAGCACCGGCGGCGAGGACGTGCACCGTGGCCGGAAGGGATGAGGCGGCGACCCCGCCGCGGGTCGCGCTGCAGGAGAGCGTGAGCGGGCCGGTGGCACCGGCGGTGAAGGTGACCGAACTGGTGCCGGCGCCCGCTGTGATGGTGCCGCCGGAAATGGTCCACGAATACGCGGTGCCGGGCTGGTTTTCGACACTGGCGGCGAGGCCGGTCTGGCCGGTGGTGGCGAAACCGGGGGCCAAGATGAGCGGCTGTACCGGTGCGTTGGTGGCGGTGACCTGCGTCGAGTAGGTGGCTACGACGGCTTGGGTGGTGTTGTCGGTGACCGTGCAGGTGAGGGTGACGGTGCCGGGGATGCTGGCTACGAAATGGATCGTGGCGGCACCGCTGGACTCGGTGAAGTCGCCACCCGAGATGGTCCAGTCGTAGGATACTCCAATCCGGGGAACCACGGTGGCGAGGGTGTTGGCGAATACCGGAGTTGAGGCGGGTACGGTGATGCCGGTGTTGGCGCCGGCGACCACGCGCCAGAATTGTCGTGCCGGGCCAACTGCGCCGGCGGGGCGCACGGCCGAGGTGAGCTCGCTGCCGGTGCCGGCGAGCGCACCGGGCAGATCGGTCCATGTGACCAGGTCGGCGGAGGACTGGAGGTGGTAGCGCTGGCCGGTTTGGCTTGGCCAGTGCAGTACGAGGTCGCCGTTGGGGGCGGCTTGGAGAGTGGCCGAGAAGGGCGCGGCAGGTTGGGCCAAAGCGGGGCTGAAGCAGAGGGCGAAGAGCCCGGAGAGTAGGAATGCGCGGAATCCAAGGCGCGGATAGTTCATGGCGGATGAGTTTGGCTGATGCAGGTACCCGCAGGGGAAGGGGGCGCACCTACGTCAGAATCGGATTGCGCAGCCGGCAAGCCGGCAGACTGCTAAGAATGGTAAACGTGAGCTCAGCCGTGACCACTCAGTCGAGAGCCCAGAGCCGAGCGCCGAGGGCCCTATCTCCGAGCAAGACAGCGCAAGCACGCTCGCTCCTAGCCCGATCACTGGTGGTTTGGCTCTCGTCACTCGACATCCGGCGCTGGTCTGCATTGTCACGGCGGAGGAAGCCACAGGCACCCCGGTTGGCGGAGGATGAGATCTGGTACCGTTTTCCGAAGACGCTCACCCAACCGAGCCCGAGGTTGCCTGCGCGGCGGGAGTTGGGGCGTAGCGGCGAGAGGGCGCGAGGCCGATGCCGGACTGGTCCCGGCGATGGCCTCGGAGTGGTTGGTGGCACCGTCGCCATCCGAGTGGGCTTCAGGCGCAGATGCGGTAGGTGGGGGTTGGCCCAAATATCGGAGATGCCGGTGCCATTGTGATCGATCGTTGCGGGGAGGTGAAGGGCCAGTGAATCGGACAGAATGTCGACAAGCTGGTGGAGACGATGGGTGCGTATTGGGAAGACGGTGATCGCAACCCAAATCGTGGGGTTCTGAGGACCAAATACAGGTGTGCTCAACTCGGGCCTGGGGCGGCCACCGATGCGCCTTCGACCGGGTCCCCGGCCTGCCAGAAGGGTCCTGGGGGGCCCCAGGTGTTGCCCTCCCACAGGTTGCCGGGCTGGGCGGGATCGAAGGCCGTGGATGTGCCATAGACGCCACAACGACGTTGAATGCCGCGCCCGAAGATATTGCCGCGTACAACTGTGTTCTTGGCGTAGGGCTTCGGAAGCTTGCTCACGCAGGCGCCACCGTAGATCGCGTAGCCGCCATCGCTCTCAAAGTAATTGTTCTCGACCAGGATATGGTCGAGGTCCGGGAAGGGGGCCCATCCTTCGTTGTAGATAGCGAGGGATGCGGAGATGCCCGCCGTGCCACCGTTGATCGGTACCCGGTTACTGATGAGCTTGTTGCGCACGTAGGTCTGGTTGGCCCCGCCGGCGACATAGATGTTTTCTATGTGGGCACCGGACCCGTCTACAGTGAGATCGTGCATGTAGCATTCCTCGACCCAGATGTTGCCTTCGCCCACCCACATGGCCCGGGGCCAGCGGTGGACCCACACCCGCTTGAGGGTGAGATCGGATCCGCCCACGGCGACATCGCCTCCCCCGTTCTCGTGGTTTCCGTCGAACTCGCAGTCGAGAATCTGAATGTTTTTCCCAAGACTGCTCCGGCCGTCGTTGGCGTTGGTGGTGAACCCACCCACTCCGGAGAACCGACAGTATTGCACGGTGAATCCGTCCACGCTGATTACCAAGCCAGCGCCGGAGAGGAAGTGCCGGTTCCGGATGGCCCGGGATCCGCCGTTGGAGCTGCGAATCCATGCTTCGGTCACGATGATTGTGGAAGCGACCTCTGCGAGGGCATGCCCCGCAGGCACGCCGGTGTTGCATTCGTTGATCTGACTCCCGTGGGTGATTCCAGCTGGGCTCACCTGAAGGGTGGCCGCGCTGCTCTCGATGCGACCGGACGGGTTGGTGACGACGACGCTGAAGACGGCGCCGTTGTCCGCTTCGGTGGAGGGCGGGGTGGTGTAGTTGGGGGAGCGGGCGCTGTTGATGGGGCTGCCGTCCTTGAGCCACTGATAGATCGGCGTGGGCGTGCCGGTGGCGGTGACGGAGAACGTGGCGGTTGCGCCCTCGGGCACAGAGGTGCTCAGCGGCTGGGTTGTGATGGCGGGCGCGACCGCTGGCGGCAGGGGGCCGGCGTCGCCTCCGGTTGGGTCGGCGACTCGGGGATCGCGGCCGTAGTTGACTTCCCATCCGTCGCTGCGGCCGTCGCCGTCGGAGTCGGCGACGGTGGGCGAGGTGCCATAGAGTGCCTCTTCCCAGTCGGCGAGGCCGTCGGAGTCGGTATCGGGATCGCCGCCGATCACGCGCCAGAACTGCCGGGCCGGGTCGATGGCTCCGGCGGGGCGCACGATGGGGCTCAACTCGTTTCCGTCGCCAACGAAGCTGCCGAGCTGGGCTGTCCAGGTCACCAGGTCCGGGGATGACTCGATGTGGTACTTGAGCCCGGCCTGGCTCGACCAGCGCAGCGAGAGCGCTCCGGTCGGGGAGGTCCGAAGCGAGGCGTTGAAATCCGGAGCCGGCTGGGCGGTGACGAGTCCGGCCAAGAGGGAGTAGAGGCCGGCGAGGACGCAGGTGCGGAGTGCGAGGTGTGTGGGTCTCATGGTGTTTTGGTGTCACTTCCGGTCGTGCGGAAACGGGCAGCCGAGAGCACGAAAGGTGGTCGTGCGCCGTGCAACGCGCGAGCCTCGCAAAATTGGTAAAGATGCACGGTCCAGTCTCGACTCTCGCTCAACTACGCCGTGGCCTGCCGAATACCCGAGCAGCAGTCCACACCTGCGCCCGGTGAGCGAAGCCCTGTTACAGAGCGACAGCTGACAAAATGAACCTCGGCGCAGGCCGATGCTCGCACGTGAGCGCCGAGGCTATCTGACGCGCCTTTCGTGTCTCTCTAGCGTTCGAGCGCGCCGATATCGGAGTGTTCGCCCCTGGGGCGGCCTAGCGCATCGACGGGAGTAGTCGCGCCGATGATCCTGTTTAGGAGCGGCGAATTGGGGGCGGGGACCCCGAAGCTCCCGACCGGGGAGCTCAGGGAAAGGTCGATGAGCGGGTCGCCCAAAGAATGGGTGGCCGTGAACCCGCTGTCCGGTGACATGGAATACCAGAATGGGAGTCCGGCGTTGCCACCACCTTCATCCACCGCACTGCGGACAAAGTGATTGTTCAGGAACTCGTTCTTCCCCGGATTTCCTGGCAGCGAGTAGGTCGGGTTCGTTCCGATCGTCCCTTCATAATCGATGTACTGGTAGAATACGTTCCCGATGAAGGAGGTGTCCGCGAACGACAGCGGCGTACCGGCGGGATCATCGTAGACGGTGAAATTGGAACCAAGGAAGGAGCAGTTCCAGATCAGTAGATGATTCCAAGCTCCGTTCAACGTGCCGGCGTTGAGGACAGGCGGACTGCCGGCGTATCCCGGGCGTCCCGGTGCGCGCATCTCGAGGAACATGTTGATGAACGCATTGTTGTCGGCCGTGGAATTGATCTCCTCGCGCATGAACAGGCCCTGGTAGTGCAGGTTGGTTCCATAGTAGCCGTAGATGATCCGGTTCTGAGGGCCCGGCCCCCAGGACTGGTACCCGTCCGCGTGCCAGTAGGTGGTGCCGGGATCCACGTCTTCGACTACGGCGTTGATGATGCACATGGTGTTGACGAACGGATCGTTGCCGGTTCGTCGGATCGTTATATTGCGAGCCAGCATTGCGCGGGTGACGCCGTAGTCGACATCGTATATCTGCGAGTCGGTGAAATAGGACGGGTAGGCGGTCTCGTCATTTCCACCCCGGGCTGTCGGGTTGGAATTCGCCACCCAGCGGCCGGGACCCTGAATGATGCAGTCGTCGATCCACAATATTGCCGGGTGTCCGGCCAGCCAATTGGAGGCACCGGTCGACGGCAGCGTCAGGCCCTTGAAGCGCATGTAGCTCGTCGTGGTAAATGCCCAGGAGCCGGTGATGGCGGTGAATTCTCTGCGAGCCTCCGGATCTCGGGTGAGGGTGATCCATTCATGGGTGGTCGACACCGTTCCGTTTTTCAGGGCGTAGCTTCCCTCGTAGAAATAGAGCGTCGCACCGTCCGCGGAGCCGCCATTGATGGCTTGGATCGCGCCGACCGCGGCCCCCGGGGTCAAGAACGGCAATGATCGGTTGTTGGCTCGCCCCGAGGTGTCGCTGCCCGTGGTGCTCACCCACGCCGCCGGCGCCGGCAGCTCCCCGGTCGCATCCACCACGAACGAGAGGGTCTCCATGACTTTGGTGCCGCCATCCTTGCCGTGGGCCGTGGCGGTGATGGTGAATACTCCGCTCGACGAGAAATCGCTCGCGCGCAAAGGGACCCAGTACTCATAGACGTTGGTCTGCTCGTTGTGGGTCATCGACGAGGCCGCGGGCGGGGTTGTACCGGAGTATCCTTGACCGGAAACGTTGAAGACGACGCGATCGATTCCAGCCTTCGAGAAGGCGACGACGCCGATATTGAGAACCTTGTCGTGGGCTATTCGCTGATTCGGGACTACGTCCCAGCGAGCGATCGGAGTCAGTGCGCTGGCGGCCGCGCCTCCGACCACGCGCCAGAACTGGCGAGCCGGGTCGACGGTGCCAGCGGGGCGCACGACGGAAGCCAACTCGCTGCCATCGCCAGCGATGTGGCTGGGATCGGCGGTCCAAGTGACCAAGTCCGGCGACGACTCGATGTGATAGCTCTGCCCGGTTTGGCTGGGCCAGTGGAGCGAGAGAGCGCCGTCGCCATCACGCTGGAGCGAGGCGCTGAAGAGCGGAGTCGTCTGGGCGGGGGCAGGTCCAGCAAGGAGGACAAAGAGGCCGGCGCGGAGGTAGGTGCGGAGGTAGGTGCGGAGGGTGATGCTCGGGAAAGGCATGGCGTTTGGGGTTTCTCGGCGTGCAGGGGATTCGCGCGGCGGAGCTGAATATAGGGGAGGCTTCGAGCCGCCATTGGCAAGGCGCGCGGCGGCGAAAATCCGTAAAAGGCGACGCAGCCGTTCCGCCATTTCGCCCTGGGGCCTTTCGCCGGGGCTTGGGGCAGGTTGTCAGCACTCCATTCATAACTCCTTTTGTCCTCTCGGCCGGTGTTCATCCCCCCGCGGTTCCAGGCCAGCACACCCCCGACGATGGAGAGGGGAAGCAGGGCTCGTGAGCAGCGCCAAGGAGTCCGCGACGCCGCGCTGGCGCGAGACGTGCCGCAGATGCTATTGCTGCCGCGCCGGCCTATTCTCTACCTGTCCCCTCTGGAGCCTCGCCCTGCGACGATCTCAAGATCGAGGCCTATTCTTTACCTGTCCCCTCTGAGCCCCCGTGTCGAGGCATGGAGTATTCAGTTCGCCGCATCGAAGCGGCGCTGATCCTCAATTGCCATTCGACGCCTCGCGAGATCCTCGTTCGAAAGACCATTTTCGCGATCAATCATGTCCCCAATGATCGCTAGTGTTGTATCGGAACAGATCCATAGAACTAAAACGCGCTCCGCGCGCTCCAAATCACTATCCCTCAGAGAACAAACAATTGAAAGATAGCTGAGCTCCTTCCCAGTCGAATCTGACTTTATATAAAAATCGGGACTCCTCTCTCCACCTAGAGGCTCTTGGAAGAAGAACGAGACGCCGCGAGATATGCGCCGATTGACAATCCCATAGACAGGGACGGTGTCGTCGCCTTCGCATACCTCCACAAAACTATAATTGAACCACTGCTGCCATTCTTGGGGTTCGGGGCAGCGCGCGAGTACCTTTTGGCAAAGTTCCCGCCAGCGCTCCTGGACCACTTCGTATTCGCGCTTGTTCATGATGATCAGGTCAAGTCGTCTTCACTCCAGAATGGAGGCGAAGGATTTGGGTCATAGTTTTCATTGACCAATGCTCGACCTGTTCTCACCTCGATATCGATTCGTCCATTTTCCCCGGAATGATATATCGGCCAGTTCTTTGGCGTTATACCCTCAGGACTGCGTCCTTGGATCCATCTGCGGGCTTTCTCGAATGTCTGACGGAGTTGCCGCAGGTTTGACGGAGCGAGTCTTCCTTCGAGCGCAGTTAGCAACACAAGTGCTTCACTCTTTGTCAAAGGACGCTTTTGCTTCCATTCGACCTCAGAGAGTTTCACCTGACAAATATTCGCATCGATTTTTCCAGCATGCCACGGATCGTCATCATTATCTTGTTTGGGCGGCTTCGTATTTGGTGAGTACGGAAGAGGGAAGTCCGGCCGTGTTGCTGGAGCCGGCCGCGGATCTGGGGCGTATCGTGGGCCTTGTTGCGGCCCCAGCGGACGAGGCCATCCACGCGGCCCGCCGAGACGAGGACTCATCCGTAACCCCGGTCGCATGTAGATCGGCGGCTGTTGTCCCAAAAAGAAGATCGTGAGGCCGTCAGAATCGACAAAATCAATCAGATCATTGGCGCAAGTTGTGTACAGGTTCACGCCTCCGTTTTCCTCGATGGGATCTCTGGATAGCCAAAATGGGGGACCCGATGCGGGTTCGTAGCGGCGAGCCGTGCAACCGGACGCAAGATCAGCGACTTGCGGGCGGCAAACCCGACGCGGACCCGGTGGGCGGCGGCCAAAAACCCCGACACGGTTT
>CAJCBL010000097.1 GCA_903960515.1 uncultured Verrucomicrobiota bacterium | reverse complement strand
GGATGATCCAGTCGAAGACTGGACCTACCTTTCTGATCGATCAGTAGGCAGCGGCGAACCTAAGGCAGAAGGCAGAGTGTAGAAGGGAAACGAGACGGCTGAAGGCTGAAAACCTGAAGACTGAAAGCGGAAGGGCTGAATGGCTGGGCCACTCAGCTACGTCGGAATTACTGAACCGGAGCTTTCTGACCATTCCGCAATCCGCATTCCTCAATCCGCAATACTCGGGGGCCGGATTAGGGACAGGTCAATTCTGGCGCACAAGGGGCGGATGGATGGACATCGAAAGACCAAATCGTCCACGTCGAACTGAATCCCGGCTACCACCAACTCTCCTCCTCGTCGCGGGCGCAAGGTCCGGCACTATAGCCGGACCTCATAACCATGCCTCAACTGATCTGCTTAGCGTAGACTTCGGGCGAAAGCAGGCCGTCGATTTCGGCGGTGTTGGAGGGCTTGAGCTTGAGCATCCAGCCAGCCAAATACGGGTCTTTATTGACCGTCTCTGGGGTCTGATTGAGCGCTTCGTTGATCGCGACAACGGTGCCGGCGATCGGGGCATAGAGATCGGAGGCGGCCTTCACGCTCTCCACCACGCCAAATGTCTCACCGGTCTGGAGCGCGGCGCCGACCTTGGGCAGTTGCACGTAGGTGATGTCGCCAAGGCTGTTCTGGGCGTAGTGGGTAATACCGACGAGCACCGTGCCGTCGGGCAGGCGCTTCGCCCATTCGTGAGACTTGGCGTAAGAGAGATCGGAGGGGACGGACATGGGTGGGAAAGTCAGAGTTTCGCCGGGAGGGTGACAAACGGCGGTTTGGTGGGCGTGAGCTTGAGAGTGCTGCCTCGCACGTCAACGGAGAGCTCGCCGGCGCCGATGCGCACGAGTGCTGAGCCGATGGATTCGTTGAGGATGGGCGAGAGTGTGCCGGACATGACCTCACCGACCTGCCCCGAAGCGTCGAGCACGGGGTGGCCGGCGCGGACGATGCGGCGGTCGCCAGTTTTGAAGAACACGATCTTGCTGGGCAACCCGGCGGCCTTCTGCGCGCGCAGGGCGTCGCGGCCGATGAAGTTGCTGGCCTTGTCGAGCTTCACCACCCAGCCCAGGCCGGCCTGGAGCGGAGTGATCTTGTCGGAAATCTCGTGCCCATATAGCGGATAACCGGCCTCCAGGCGCAGGCTGTCGCGCGCGCCCAGGCCGGCGAGCTCCAGCCCGTGCGGCTGGCCGGCGGCGAGGATGGCGACGGCGAGTTGCTCGGCATCGGCGGGGCGACAGAAGAGCTCGTAACCGTTTTCGCCCGTGTAGCCGGTGCGGGCGATAAGCACCTCGGCGCCCGCCACCGTGCCGGGCATACAGTGGTAGTATTTCAGCGTGCCAAGGGCGGCGGAGGTGAGCGGTTGCAGGATCGCCACGGAGGCCGGCCCCTGGAGGGCGAGCAGGGCGAAGTCGTCGGAAAGGTTGCGCACCGTGCAGTCGAAGCCGGAGGACTGGGCGGTGATCCAGGCTACGTCCTTGTCGGTATTGGAGGCGTTGACGCAGACGAGGAAATCCTGCGCGCCGCGGCAGTAGATGATGAGGTCGTCGACCACGCCGCCATCGGGCTGGCACATGGTCGAGTAGAGCACGCGCCCGGGGAAGAGAGTGGAGACGTCGTTGGTGACGAGGTGGTCGAGGAAGCGCACCGCCTCGGGGCCGGTGACCTCTACCTCGCCCATGTGGCTCACATCGAAGAGGCCGGCGCGCTGGCGCACGGCGCGGTGCTCGTCGAGGATGCTCTTATACTGCACGGGCATCTCCCAGCCGCCGAAGTCCACGAAGCGGGCCCCGTGGAGCTGGTTGAAGGCGAAGAGCGGGGTGCGTTTGAGGGCCGACATGGGCGAGGAGTGCAGGGACGCCGCCACGCTGCGGCAAGGACGATTTGGGCTCGGGCGCGGATAGGGCCGATCCGGGCCTTGCCGCCCCGGCACCGGCCTACCCGCGATGATGCGGGATGTGTCGCAGAGAGTCGCCGGATTGGAGAGCTTGCCCCATCGGCAACGTCCTGCACACGATGGTGCACAGCCGATGCAATACCCCAATCGAGAGGCACACCTTCGGAGGTTGGAGGAGAACGCGCGCAGGGCGGCGACGCGGGCAATCGCAGCACGGCACGGTCAGCCGCTCAGCTTGGAGGAACTCGGTCGGCTCCGCATCCAGACGGCCGAACCATGGGCGCGGATTCTAGTCGGGATCATCAGCTTCGGAATGGGCGCACTAGGAACTATGTTCCTGAGCGAAGGCTCCCCGATCATCGGCGTACTTGTGATCCTGATCGCATTGGGCGGATTGGCGCTAGCCTACGTCGGGCGCAAACGCCCGATCGAAGCCGTGCTCAACTCCGTTGATTTGATTCACTTGCTAGGCTGCATTGTGGAGTCGATCGACCTGTAGCAGACACTCGGAGCGGCGTACCTACCAACGAAAAAGGCGCGGCGATCGCTCGCCGCGCCTCGGGGGAATTGATCTGGATTCGAGCCAGCTTTCGCAGCAGCAAGGACTCGGGGTCCGCCCGCTCGCTACTCACTGCCCGCTCCTCGCTACGTCCGCGTCAATACGAAGCGGCTACGCCCTTGATGTTCTTCTTGGCCATCCAGGGCATCATGCCGCGCAGGTAGGTGCCGGTCTTCTCGATCGGGTGCTTGGCGCCGTCGTTGAGCAGCTTGTTGTAGTTCTTCAGGCCGCCCTTGTATTCTTTAACCCACTCCTTCACGAACTGGCCGGACTGGATCTCCTTGAGGATCTTCTTCATCTCCTTCTTGGTGTCCTTGTTGATCACACGCGGGCCGCGGGTGATGTCGCCGTACTTGGCGGTCTCGGAGATGGAGAAGCGCATACCGGCGATGCCGGACTCGTACATGAGGTCGCAGATGAGCTTGAGCTCGTGGAGGCACTCGAAATAGGCCATCTCGGGCTGGTAACCGGCCTCGACGAGGGTCTCGAATCCGGCCTGCACGAGGGCGCTGGCGCCGCCGCAAAGCACGGCCTGCTCGCCGAAGAGATCGGTCTCGCACTCTTCCTTGAAGGTGGTCTGGAGCACGCCGGCGCGCGTCGAGCCGATGCCCTTGGCCCAGGCGAGGGCGAGCTTCTTGGCCTTCTTGGACTTGTCCTGCGCCACGGCGATGAGGGCGGGCATGCCCTTACCTTCGACGTAGAGGCGGCGCACCATGTGGCCGGGGCCCTTAGGGGCGACCATGATGCAATCGACGTCGGCCGGGAGCTTGATCAGGCCGAAGTGGATGGCCAAGCCATGGGAGAACAGCAGGGCCTTGCCCTTGGTGAGGTTGGGGGCGATGTCCTTCTCGTAGACGTCGGCCTGCTTCATGTCGGGAAGGCCGACCATGATCACATCGGCGCGGCGCACGGCCTCGGCGGTATCGAGCACCTCAAAGCCGTGCTGCTCGGCTACGGCGCGGGACTTGGAACCCGGGTACAGGCCGATGACGACCTTGCAGCCGCTGTCCTTGAGGTTGAGCGCGTGGGCGTGGCCCTGGGACCCGTAGCCGAGGATGGCGAGGGTCTTGTTTTCGAAGATGCCGAGATCGGCGGAGGAGTCGGTGTAGACTTTGGCAGGCATGGAGGCGTAGGGCGGAGGTTGAGGTTAGAGTCTAAGTAGAAGCTGAGGAAGAGGTGGAAGTCCAGATACCGGTGACCGGGTTCGCAAGATTAAGGGGAATTTGAAATGGAAGCACGGACTGCGATTAGTGGCCGGGACGGGCGGTAGCGGCGCCCCGAACTTCCCACTTCAGCGGCGGAGGAGCGGCGGCCAGTGCGGGGGGGCACCGAGCTCAGCGGCTGAGCGCGAGCTTGCCGGTGCGCGCCAAGTCGATGATGCCGAACTGGGAGAGCAAATCGATGAAGGCCGAGGTCTTGCTGTCGTCACCGGTGATCTCGATGATGACATTGTCCTTGGCCACGTTGATGATCTTGGCGCGGAAGATGTCGCAGATCTGGAGGATCTCCGAGCGGCTCTGGCCGTCGGCCCGCACCTTCACAAGGATGAGCTCGCGCTCCACCGCCTGGCCGGCTGAGAAGTCGGATACCTCGACGACGTTGATCAGCTTGCGCAACTGTTTGGTGATCTGGTCGAGGGTCTCGTCGTCGCCGCGGACAATGGTGGTGATGCGAGAGAGCGCCGGGTCGTGGGTGGGGGCGACGTTGAGGGAGTCGATGTTGAAGCCGCGGCCGCTGAACATACCGGATACGCGGGCGAGGACGCCGAACTTGTTTTCAACGAGGGCGGAGAGCGTATGGCGCATGGAAGGCGGTGGTTGTGGTGGCTGGAGCTCGACAGGAATGATTAACGCGGATGGCCGCCTCGCGCGCCTTCGCCCGGGAGGGCTTCGCACGACTAGCAGCGAGCATCCGGTCATCTGAACCAACGCCACGGGGCATGGTCAATGCCGATTCGAGACGAAGCAGGCATCCGGTCCCCGCAACTACGGCAGGCCGGGGCGCGCGGAGTCCTCGCATCGGCAAACGCCGCCGCCGGCTCGAGCCCCACCGCCGGCTGAGTTGCCATTCAGCCGCACCGCAGCCGCGGGCCCTCATCCGGGCCCTGCCCGCACCGCCCTAGCAGGCTCCACCAAGCCCGCCCCCCGACTGCATCCGCCCGCCCGCGCTCCGAGGCCCCCCACCTTCCACTCGCCCGTTGCCTGCTCGCGCCCAGCCCCACCAAACTCCGCCACCGCCAAGACCGCATCCCGCACTCCGGCACGCCCGCATCCGCCAATCCGGCACAGCTCGCAACTCGGCCGTAACAATTCTCTGCCGTAGGAGCGTGCTTGTACGCGATTCAGAGCGCCGATCGCGTGCAAGCACGCTCCTACGGCAGACACCGGAACGCAGATCGCATGCACGCGCGAGCCTACGGCAGACACCGCATTTCGTGCACTTCCAGAGCGCAAAACGGTACGCTTGCGTGGTTACGGCTCAGTTGCCTGCTCGCGCCCGGCCGCCTCCAGTGGCGCCGCCCATTCTGCCCGGCGAGCCCCCCCGGCGCGCTTCGGCCCGCAGGGAGAAGTAGCGGCCCCCCGCCTCTCCTTTCGTGTTGGTCCCGCAGCCTGCTCCGCCCACACTGCGCCCCATGGACCGCCTGACTCCTGCTCTCTACGCCATCGCCAGCCAGGCCGGCCGCACGGACAACCCGCATGCCGCCATGGCCACGATCCTGCGCGAAGCTGTAACCACATTCCGGGCCACAGCCGGCTCCATAGCCATCCTAGATCCCGACACCAACCGGCTCCAGATCGAGGCCCAGCACGGGCTGCCCGATGATGTAATGGAGCACGCCTTACGCCTCGACCAGGGGCTCACCGGCTGGGCGGCCTTCCACGCCAAGCCCACCCTCGCCCCCAATGTCGAGGCCGACCCGCGCTACATCGCCATCCTGCCCGGCATCCGCTGCGAGATGGCCGCCCCCATCGAGGCCGACGGCCACGTGTTCGGGGCCATCACCCTGGACTCGAGCTCCACCGGAGCCTTTTCCTCCGACGATCTCATCGATCTCGTGCAGCTCGCCGGCGAGGCCGCCCGCGCACTCCAGCGCATCTGGCTGCTGCGCAGGCTCCAGGAGAAGGCCCGGCAACTGGAGACGCTTACCGTGGTGGGCCAGTCCCTCGTCACCAAACTCCAACTCCAGGAGCTGCTCGACACCGTAACCCGCGAGACTCGCACCATCTTCGGCCCGCGACTGGGCGCCATCCTACTCCACAACTCCGATACGGATACCCTCTGCGCGGAGTCCTGGTCGGGGCCCGACGGTTTCACGCCCCCGCCCAAGGAGGACTGGCCGGGCAACGACTGCCTGGCCGTGGCCGCCATCCGCACCGGCAAGATCGTCGAATACGCCCACTTGCACTCCGCCGAGGTCATGGAGCTGCGCGATGTGCCCCTCCAGCCCCCGGTGCGCGCCGCGCTCTTCGCCCCCATCGTGGTCGAACGCGCGGTGATCGGCGTGCTGGCCAGCTACTCCGAGCGCCCCCACCGCCACAACAACGAGGAGAAACGCCTCCTGGGCGCACTGGCCAATCTGGCCGCCGTGGCCATCGCCAATGCCCGGCTCTACGCCCGCGTGTTCCAAAGCGAGGACACACTGCGCAAGAACGAGACCCTCACCACCTTGGGCCTGCTCGCCGCCGAGATCGCCCATGAGGTGCGCAATCCCCTCACGGTCATCAAACTGCTCTACAGCTCGCTCAATGTGGAGTTCCCCCCGGGCGATCCGAGAATCAAGGACACTCGCATCATCGGCGAGAAGCTCAACCAGCTCGAGGCCACCGTCTCCCGGGTGCTCAACCTCGCCAAGGCCCCCGGCGCGGTCCACTCCCGCTGGCCGCTTGACGAGATCGTCACCGACACCCTGCTACTGGTGCGCCTCAAACTCCACCAAAGCCAAATCGCGGTGCGCTACGAGCCCGCCTCCGAGCCCTTCATCATCGAAGTCAACAAGGGCCAGATCCAGCAGGTGCTGCTCAACCTCATCCTCAACTCCGCCCACGCCATGCCCAAGGGAGGGCGCATCACCTTGCGCACCACCCGCGAAGCTCGCCCCGACAGCCAGCCAGTCGTGGTGCTCGACTTTGCCGACACCGGCCACGGCATCCCCTTTGATCTGCAGTCCAAGCTCTTCGCCTCCGTGCTGATGGGCCGCACCGACGGCACCGGGCTGGGGCTGGCGATTGTGAAGCGCCTGGTGCAAAGCCACCATGGCGACATTTCACTGCTCTCCACCGGCCCGGCTGGCACGACCTTTCGCATCACCCTGCCCCTCGCGCCCGGTACGTGAGCGCGTGAGCGGCGAGAGATCCCGCCGGGCAGATCGTCGCCGGTCGGCCTAGGCGTCGCTAGTCAGCCATATCGTCGCTGGTCGGCCGGCGTCCGCTGGCCAGTCGGGTCGTCGCTAGTCGGCTTGGTCGTCGCTGGACGGCCTAGGCGTCGCTAGGAGCCTGTCGGACTGAGAAATCAGCCCTGCCGTCGGTGCGACCCATATTTTCACGGTTATTGGCCTAAAACCGTTTTCCGAGGAACCGAAACCGATTGAGTCCTCGCATCGGGCGCGTTGTCGCTGCAATTTACCT
>CAJCBL010000096.1 GCA_903960515.1 uncultured Verrucomicrobiota bacterium | reverse complement strand
CCCTGGGTGTAGACGGCGAGCTCGCCGTCGCGAAAGAATGGACTGAGCACCTCCACCGCGGCGCTCAGCAGGCCTCCGGGATTGTTGCGCAGGTCGATCACCAGCGAGCGCAGCCCCGAGCCCTCGAGCCGGGCCAGCGACTCCTTGAACTCCGCGGCGGTGCGCTCGGTGAACTGCGTGATCTGGATGTAACCGATGTCCGGAGCCACCATCGAGACCGCCCGGATGGTGTCGACCTTGATGAGCTCGCGCACGAGCTCCAGCTCCACCGGATGGGCGAGCGAGGAGCGCTCCAACGCCAGGCCCACCTTGGTGCCCGGGGCGCCGCGCAGGCGGTCGATCGCGTTGCGAAGTAGTGGAGCCTCCAGTGCGCGGCCGTCGACCTTTACGATGCGGTCGCCGCGCAGGATGCCGGCGCGGTCGCCCGGAGTGCCGGCGATGGGAGCCACGACCACCACCTTGTCCTCGAGCAGTTCGATCTGCACTCCGATGCCGCCGAACTCGCTCTTGAGGTCGCTTTGCACCTTCGTGTAGTCGCGGCGGGTGAGGAATTCGGAATGCGGATCCAGGGCGTGGACCATCTCGGTGAGTGCGCTGTCGGTGAGCTTTTCGGGGGTGGCCGCCGCCGGGTCTACATAGAGCTGTTGCACCACCTCCAGCACTTGCCGGAAACGCTGGGTCTGGCGCTCGGCGCTGCCGAAGCCGAACCAGCCCCGGTGCTCGCCCACCTGCACAACCAGAAACGCGGCGTTGCCCAAGAGCAGCACAACGAGCGCGATCCGGAGAATGCGTTTGAACATGGGCGCGACTCTGCAAGAAACCGTGTCCTTGTCCAATGGTTCCACCCGGCCTCAACGAGAGCGATGACGAGAGGTTTGCCGAGGCTTTTCGGGAGGCCTTCGGCCCGGGCCCGTCGAGCTTTGCGCAGTTCATGGACCTGGCCCTCTACCATCCGCAGTTCGGATACTACCGGCAGGCGAGACCACGGGTGGGCTTTGCGCCGCAGGCGGATTTCTACACGGCGAGCAGCACCGGTACGGTGTTTGGCGAGCTGGTGGCCGCCGCCGCCGCGCGGCTGCTCGGGCCCGGCCAGCCGCAGGAGCATGCCTTTGTGGAGATCGGCGCCGAACCGGGGGGCGGGGTGCTGGCCGGGGTAGGGCATCCATTCCGTGAATGCCGCACGCTGCGCCTGGGGGACGAGCTGCACATCGCCGGCGACAGTGTGGTGTTCTCCAACGAGCTCTTCGACGCCCAGCCTTTCCACCGCCTGCTCCGCCGGGCCGGTGCGTGGCGTGAGCTCGGCGTGGCGCTGGCCGGGGAGGGCGGGCCGCAGGAGTTGCACGGATGTGGTGGGCAACTGGAGCGAGCCCGCCGGCCTGGAGCGCTTGTCGAGGTCGAGTTGGCCTCCCTCTCCCCGCCGGTGGAAGCCATCCGCGGCCGCCTGCCGGCCGAGGCCGAGGACGGCTATCGGCTGGACGTGCCGCTGGCCGCGGAGGCGCTCTGCGCCCGGCTTGCGCAGCCCGGCTGGAACGGCCTGTTCGTGGCCTTCGACTACGGCAAGACTTGGTCCGCACTAGCCGGTGACACCCCTGGCGGCACTGCGCGCGCCTACCGCCGGCATCGCCAGGAGCGGGACCTGCTCGCCGCCCCGGGCCGGCAGGATCTCACCTGCCACATCTGCTGGGACTGGCTGAGCGGGGCGCTCACCGCGGCCGGTTGGAGCCAGGTGCGGCTCGAATCGCAGGAATCCTTTCTGTTGCGACACGCCGGGCCGGCCGCCGAGCGTATCGCACGCAGTGCGCCGCCCGGGCCGGATCCGAGGCGTTCGCGCCTGCAGGAGTTGCTGCATCCCGGACTGCTTGGGCAGCGTTTCCAGGTGCTGCATGCACGCAGGTGCGGGTGATCCGGGTGCGGCAGCGGAGGGCAATCAGGGGAGCCGCCGGAGGCCGGTGGGGAAGGGCGGACCCGGGGCGGAGGCGGGGGAGGCCGGCGTGGATGATCTGGGGTGGCAGCGGGGGCCAGCGGCGTGCGCGGTCCGGGGCAGTAGTCGGGGCCGGCGGGGGAGGGCGGACCAGCGCGAACTTTGCGCCTTCGTGCCGGCTTGGGCATTTGCCCGTTGCCAAACACGGAGGCCACTCCAACCGTTCGGCCTTTAATCATGATCTCCTGGTTCTTCAAACGCTTCGCCGGCCGGCACTACCGGAAGTTTGTCCTCTCATGCCAGCCCATCGTTGCGAAGATCAACGCCTTTGAGCTCCAATACCAGTCGCTCACCGAGGAGCAGTTGCGCGCCAAGACCGACGAGTTTCGCGCCCGTATTAAAGCCGGCGAGACACTCGACGCCCTGCTGCCCGAGGCCTTCGCCGCGGTGAAGAACGGCGCCCGCCGCCTGTGCGGGCGCACCGTCGTGGTCTGCGACCACGAGATGGTCTGGAACATGGTGCATTTCGATGTGCAGCTGATCGGCGGCATCGCCCTGCACCAGGGCAAGATCGCGGAGATGGCCACCGGCGAGGGCAAGACCCTCGTAGCCACTCTTCCCCTCTACCTGAACTCGCTCACCTGCGAGAACACCCAGCTGGTCACCGTCAACGACTACCTCGCCCGCCGCGATTCCCAGTGGATGGGGCATCTGTACAACTTTCTTGGGGTCTCCGTGGGCTGCATCCAGCAGCAGATGGCCTCCGAGCTGCGCCGCGAGATGTACGCCCGCGACATCACCTACGGCACCGCCTCCGAGTACGGCTTCGACTACCTGCGCGACAACGGCATGGCCACCCGCAAGGAGGACCAGGTACAGCGCAACCACTGGTACTGCATCGTAGACGAGGTCGACTCCATCCTGGTGGACGAGGCGCGCACGCCGCTGATCATCTCCGGCCCGGCCCCCATCGAGCGCGAGCAGCCCTTCACCCGCCACAAGGGCGGTATCGAGAATCTCTACTCCGAGCAGACCCGCTTCTGCAACCGCCTCATCAGCGAGGCCAAGGAGATCCTCGAGAACCCCGCGCGCACCACAGAGAAGATACGCGAGGCACAGCTCAAGATGCTCCAGGTGAAGCAGGGCATGCCCAAGAACAAGCTGCTGCTGCGCCTGATGGAGAACTCCGAGTTCCGCAAGTTCCTCGACAAGATCGACCTTGAGATGAACACGGACTTCATGAAGGACGAGCTCTACCACCTCAAGGAGGAGCTCTTCTTCACCATCGACGAGCGCCAGCATCAGGCCGACCTCACCGAACGCGGTCGCCTCTTCCTGCGTCCCGACAATCCGGACGCCTTCATGATGCCCGATGTGGCCACCAGCTACATGGAGATCGACAAGGATCAGTCCCTCGCCCCCGCCGAGAGGGAAGCGGCCAAGCTCAAGCTCCAGGAGTTCCAGGAACAGGTATCCGAGGACATCCACGCCATATCGCAGTTGCTGCGCGCCTACGGCCTGTACGAGCGCGATGTCCAGTACGTGGTTTCCCCCGACGGCAAGATCGTCATCGTCGACGAGAACACCGGCCGCATCATGCCCGGCCGCCGCTGGTCCGACGGCCTGCACGGGGCGGTGGAGGCGAAGGAGGGCGTTGTCATCGAACGCGAGACACGCACCTACGCCACGATCACCATCCAGAACTACTTCCGCATGTATCGGAAGCTCGCGGGCATGACCGGCACCGCCGAGACCGAGGCCCTCGAGTTCACCGACATCTACAAGCTCTCCGTAACGGTAATCCCGACCAACCGGCCCTGTATCCGCAAGGACTCCAACGATGTGATCCACAAGACGCGTCGCGAGAAGTTCGGCGCGGTGATCAAGGCCATCCAGGAGGCCCACGCCAAGGGCCAGCCGGTTTTGGTGGGCACTGTATCCGTAGAGTCCTCCGAGGTGCTCAGCCGCATGCTCAAGCGCACCGGCATCATCCACGCGGTGCTCAACGCCAAGTACCACCAGCAGGAGGCCGAGATCGTCACCCGCGCCGGTCAGCGCGGCGCGGTGACCATCGCCACCAACATGGCCGGCCGCGGCACCGACATCAAACTAGGCGAGGGTGTGCGCTTCTTGGTCACCTGCGAGCCGCAGCCCGACGCGGAGAAGCGCAAGGCCAGCCCGTATCTCTACACGCTCCGGGAAGCGAATACCGGCGAAACCCGCAAGTACGACTCCGACAGTGTGGAGGCGCGCAGCTATCTGCTCACCCCCGACACCAAGGAGGTTGGCGGCCTGTACGTGATCGGCACCGAGCGCCACGAGTCGCGCCGCATCGACCGCCAGCTGCGCGGCCGTTGCTCGCGCCAGGGCGACCCGGGCCAGTCGAAGTTCTTCATCTCCCTCGAGGACGACCTCATGCGCCTCTTCGCCTCCGGCGGCATGATGGCCAAGATGATCGAGGGCTCCATGAAGGAGGGCGAGGAGCTCGAGCACCCGTGGCTCAACCGGTCCATCGAGTCCGCCCAAAAGAAGGTCGAGCAGCAGAACTACTCCATCCGCAAGCGCCTGCTCCAGTACGACGACGTATTGAACAAGCAGCGCGAGGTCATCTACACCATCCGCAACGGCGCCATCCAGTCGGACCGCTGCAAGGACCAGATCTTCGAGTTCATCAACGAGGAGATGCTCTTCCGCGCGGAGACCGCCGGTTTCGGCGAGAAGAACGGCCCCGCTCCCGCCGCCCTCGACGCGCTCGTGGGCTGGGTGTGTATGCACTTCCCCGTATCGCTCAAATCCGAGGAGCTGCAGGGTCTCGATGTCGAGGCGGCCGCAGCCCTCGTCGCCACGCGTATCAAGGAAGCCTACGCACTCAAGGAGTCCGTGGAGCAGCCCGAGTCGCTGGGTTCGCTGGAGCGCTTTGTCATCATCAACGCCATCGACCACCACTGGCAGGAGCACCTCACCGAGATGGAGGACCTGCGCAAGAGCGTGGGCCTGCGCAGTTACGGCCAGAAGGATCCGCTCAACGAGTACAAGAGCGAAGCCTACAAGTACTTCGAGGAGTTGATGAACAATGTGCGCCTGCAGATCTGCACCGGCCTGTTCCGCACCTCCACCAACCGCAACTCCTTCGAGAACATGATGGCGATCCTCTCGCGCACCCTGCGTATGGAGAGCCCCGCCACCCCGCCGCCGCCTGCTCCGGCGGCGACGCATGCCGTTGCCGCCAATATCATGATACCCGGCCGTGCAGCCCCGGCCGCCCCCGCCGCGCCGGCTGCCCCCGCTGCACCCACGCTCTCCGTTCCTGAGCCGGAGCTCGAAGACGAGATCGAACCGGTGGAGGAGGAGCCCAAGGAGGCGCAACTGCCCAAGATCGTAGTCCGGCGCGAGATGCCCAAGGCCGGCCGCAACGATCCCTGCCCGTGCGGCAGCGGCAAGAAGTTCAAAAACTGCCACGGCAAGTAACGCCCGCCGCAGTCCGCCCCCATCCACTTCCTACGAAGGCCGGACGTCCCCCGTCCGGCCTTTTCCATGCCCGGGCGCTCGACTTTCCGCGCCCAAGCCGCTGGTATTCGCCTCAAGGTTTTGCCCCATAACGCCGTTAGTGCCTGTAGCGCGCTGCCCCTCCGCCCCGCAGCTTGGCCCCGCGCCCCCCGCTTTCTGTATTCGCCCCTTGCCTTTTTCCCCCGCCACCCCGCTCGGCCCCCAAAAATGCACCACTTCCCCCGCTTTGCCCTGCTCGCCTGCGTGTTTGCCGTCCTGCTCGCGCCGCGGCTCTCCGCCACCCTGGATGACAACGCCGACGGCATCTCCGACGTCTGGGCGTCCCTGTATCCCACCGCCGGTGCGCCCGCGGCCGACCCCGATGGCGACGGCCAGACCAATCTAGCCGAGGCGCAGGCCGGCACCGATCCCACCAATCCGGCCAGCCGCCTGGTCGCGGCCGCCGCGCCCGACGCCTCCGGCAACCTCTTCGTGCGCTGGCCGGGCATCGCCGGAAAATACTACTCCGTTGAAACCTCCAGCGACCTTGCCACCTGGGCACCGCTGCCAGGGGCGTATTCGGGTGCCGGTGCTGAGCTCTCCGCTATCGTACGGCCGGCCGGTGCCGTCACCATTACCCGCGCCTTCTGGCGGGTGGTCGCCTTCGACTCCGGGTCCACCGGCCCCGGGCTCAACGACTGGGAGCGCACCCACCTGGAGGCCGTGGCCACCTTGACAGCCACCGCCGGTGCCAATGGCAGTATCAGCCCCGCCGGCACCCTGTACTCGGCCAAGGGCGGCAGCCGCACCTTTACCATTGCTCCAGCCTCCGGCTACACCATCGACCAGGTGCAAGTGGACGGCCAGAGCGTGGGTGCCGTGAGCACTTGGACCTTCTCCACTATCCAGGGCGATCACACGATCGCAGCGAGCTTCCGCAACAACGCCTCGCTCACCGCCACTCCCGCCAACCTCAGCCTCGCCTCCGCCACCAGCCCGGCAACGGTGACCGTGAGCGCATCCATGGACTGGACCGCCTCCAGCGACCAGCCGTGGCTGAGCGTGGTCCCCGCCAGCGCCGCCGGCAATGGCACCCTCGCGCTACTGGCCGCCCCCAACACCGGCTCGGCCCGCTCGGCCACCATCACCGTGCAGGGCGGCGGCATCACTCGCCAAATCCAGGTTGCCCAGAAAACCTCGCCCACCACCGCCTTCTACATCGTCAACCGCTGGATGGGCACCTACCTGTACGCCAGTGCCGACCGCGTCACCTACGGGAGCTCCCCCTCCGGCGACACCTACAAGTGGGTATTCGAAAGGTCGGCCGCCGGGTGGTTTCGCATCCGCAACCTGGCCACAGGAAACTACATCCATATCGAGGGCAACCAGGGCTTGGCCCAGTGCGGCTCCATCAGCCAGGTGTGGGACAGCGCCAAGTGGTACATGGAAAGCACGCGCAACGGCTACAGCCGCCTCAAAAGCGTCTGGCTGGGCGACCATTACCTCCACGTCGAAAACCAGTCCGGCAACCTTCAACAAGGCACGGTGGGCAGCGACTACTTGAGCGCCCAGTGGAGCCTGGTCCAAAACACAGCGGTCCCGGACAAACTCCCGCTTCCCTACCAAAGCCTTGAGGCCGAAGCCGGCAGCCTGGGCGGCGGCGCCTCCGCCTCCAACTGGAACGCCGACTACTACCAACTCGGCTCCGAGTCCTCAGGCCGGCGCTACGTCACCCTGGGCAGCGGCGCCAGCGTGTCCTGGGCAGTACCCCAGGCCGCCAGCAGCGTGGTGGTGCGCTACTCCATCCCCGACAGCGGCGACGGCCAGGGCCTCACCGCCCCCGTGGAGCTGCGCGTAAACGGCAGTGTGGTTAAAACCCTCACCCTCACCTCGAAGTACGCATGGGTGTACGGCAACTACACCTGGAGCAACAACCCCGCCGAGGGCCGCGGCCACAAGTTCTGGGACGAGATCAACACCCTCATCGCCCTCAACCCCGGCGACACCCTCACCCTGCGCAACCCCGGCGGCCTCTCCTTCCCCATCCAGATCGACCTCGTGGACCTCGAGCAGGTGGCCCCAGCGCTCCTGCAGCCGGCCGGCTCGGTATCGGTGCGCAACTACGGTGCGGCGGGCGACGGGGTGACCGACGACACCCCAGCCATGAACCAGGCCCTGGCCGCCGCCGGCGCCGGAGGCACCGTATGGGTGCCCGCCGGCACCTACCGCATCGGCAGTGTCACCCTGTATGGCGACCGACGTATTCAAGGCGCGGGCCTGTGGCACACCCGTTTCGTAGGACCCCTGTCCCAGTTCAAGTGCCAGGGCAGCAACCTGCACTTCGCCGACTTCGCGATCTTCGGCGAGACCGGCCGCCGCGACGACAACAGCGGAGTCGACAACGCCTTCGACGGCAGCCCCGGCGCCAACTCCACGCTCACCCGAATCTGGGTAGAGCACAAGAAATGCGCCTTCTGGGTGAACCAGGCCGACCATCTGGTGATTTCGCAATGCCGCTTCCGCAACCTGATGGCCGACGCCGTCAACTTCTGCACCGGCAGCTCCAACTGCGTGGCCGACAACTGCCTAGTACGCTACCCCGGCGACGATGGCCTCGCCTCCTGGTCGCCCAGCAACGGCAGCCCTTCGCCCAACTTCAACAATGTATTCTGCAACAACACCGTGCAGCTGCCCTGGCTGGCCAGCGGCATCGCGCTCTACGGCGGAGTTTCCCATTCGATAATCAACAACGACCTAATCGACGTGGGCACCCACTCCGGCTCCGGCATCTATGTAACCAACAACTTCGGCTCCTACCCCCTGCAGGGGCGCATCCTGGTACGGGACAACCGCCTGGTGCGCTGCGGCAGCCACGCCAGCGATCCCGGCGGTCCCGCCGGCGCCCTGCGCATAGTCGCCTGGGACGCCAATATCGATGTGGCCGACGTCACCTTCGACTCCAACCAGGTCACTGACTCGATCACTGCCGGGCTTTCCATCCAGTGCGACGGTGTCTACGGCTCCCCTCACTTCATGGATACTGTTCATTTCCGCAACCTCACCATCGACAGGGCGTGGCCGGGCATCGACATCCGCCCCCAGGCGCTGGGTGGAGCGGACTTCGAAAACGTGCGCGTCATCAACTGCGCTACCGGCCTGAGCAACAGCGCCTCGGGGCCCTTCTCGATCATCAAGTTTGGCAGCTCGAACTCGGGCTGGTGATGGATGCCAGAGCCTCAGCCGCACGTGTAATTGTAGGCTCCAGGGTCTCGGCGCAGTGTCGCGGCCACGGGCGCACCCGGTGTGGCGCCCCCTGAGTTGTGACGACTCAGGGCGATTGCAGCGGCGGTTCGTTCGTTCGCAGCCCCCGGGGAATGGAACCAGGAAGCGAGATGCGAGGAGGGCTAATGAGCGGATCATAGGAGGAAGCCGTGCCGGTTGCCAACTGGCCCTCCCGCGGACCGCTGATTGCCCACCGGTGGTCGCCGATCCAAGGCGCTTTCAAGATCACTCGAAATCCGAGCACATGTAGAAGCCTCTTCGCACGCGATAGCGCCTGATATTGAAGGAGACTTGGAAGTTGGTCGTCCTCTTGGTCTGTAGCCGGTATCCAGCCTCTTTGAGCATCGCTGCGAGCGTGAGCTCCGTGACTGGATGCCTCTGACTGGCGGGGTGGGGGCCAAGCCAGAGGCCGTAGCCACCGGCGGCACACCGCACCAAGGCGAGCACTTCGCCTCTGTCGCGGCCCTTCGGCGTCGCATGCGCACGTCCATCGCCCGCCAATTGAACGCCCCCTACGGACCCGGGCCATGAGCGCTATGTATCGAACCTGCAAATCCCAATCGGATCGACTCTCTGAAACAGGCCGTTTTCCCCGCGTTACTATTGGTCAGGTACGGAGGGGACTCTCCGAACTTCTGTGCTCGTTCGCCTTGTCTCGGGGGGCTCTGTTTACGGCGCCTCGATCAGGTTGCTTGGCGCCGCGTTCAAGTTGAGACCAATCCCGAGGCCTCTGGAAGCATGCTGGCACACGCTAGGGCCTCGTCGTGGACGCGGTATGGGATCAGTGGCGTGAAGAGAGCATGGACGAGGCCGAGGACTTGGTAAGCGACGAACGAGCCGCAGCCTTGGGATGCCCGCGATTGGTGGCGGCGGGTCTTTCCGGATTGGTCCTCGCCTGTTGGGTATGGGCTCCTCCGTTGGTCAAGGCGACGAGGCCTCGCACGATATCGTTCATGACCGCAGCCTGTGCGTTCAACTCCTCGGCGGCGCTCGCGCTCTCCTCGGCGTTGGCGGCGTTGGATTGGGTGACGGTGTCCATCTGGGAGATGGCATTGTTCACTTGAGTGATTCCTTGGCTTTGCTCCTTGGATGCGTTGGCGATCTCGGTGATGAGGTCATCGGCCTTGCGGACCTTGTCGACGATCTCGTGGAGACTGTGGGCGACCTTCTCGGTGATCTGCACGCCGTTGGCGGTCCGGGCGATCGATGCTTCGATCTTGCCGGCGGAGTCTCTGGCGGCGACTGCGCTGCGTTGGGCGAGGTTGCGTACCTCTTCGGCAACGACGGCGAAACCCGCGCCCGCCTCGCCGGCGCGAGCGGCCTCTACGGCGGCGTTGAGTGCGAGGATGTTGGTCTGGAAGGCGATCTCGTCGATGGTCTTGATGATCTTCGCAATGTCGTCGCTGGAGGTCTTGATCTCCGCCATCGCGGTATTCATGGCCTGCATGTCGGCGGCGCCGGTGTCGGCAGCGGTGCGGGCCTGTTTGGCGAGCAGGTTGGCCTGGTCGGCGCTGTCGGAGTTGCGCTTGGTCATGCTCGACATCTCCTCGAGCGAGGAACTGGTTTCCTCGAGAGAGGCGGCCTGTTGGCTGGATCCCTCGGCCAGCGACTGACTGGAGGAGGACACTTGGGAGGCGGCTGAGGCCGTCTGCGCCGCTCCGGCGCTAAGGTCGGTGGCGATGGTGGAGAGAGCTTTTGCGATTTGGCTGGCGACTCGGTAGCCCAGCGCGGAGCCGAGCACGATGGCGCCGCAGAGGAGGGCGAGCTGCATTGCCTGGCCGGATTTTGCGTCCGCTAAGTATGCCTCTTTTGCGCGGCCGGATTGGGCCATCAACGATTGGCCCCCCTTGTCCGCCGTGCCGGTGATGGATTGAAGGATGGCGTCGGTCTTGGAGTCGGCCACGCGCAGTTCGTCGAGCAAGCGCGTTTTCTCTGCGGGGTCGGTGGCGGCGATGTATTTGCGCACCCGTGGCAGGATCTCCTGCTGATAATTCGCGGAAAGCGAGGCCGTGCTCTTCTGCATCTCATCGGCCCACGCTCTTACCTCGGCGGTTTCTCCCACTTCGGCAAAGCGCTTGATGGCGGTGGAGAGCGCGGAGAGGCATCTGTCGAAATCAGCACCGTCGGCCTTCAGATTGATGATGGTGTCGGCTTGGCTTTGGTAGGTGGCCAAGGCGCGGGCGATGACATCGCGCGCCTCGATGGCATCGGACAAGCAGTCGAAGGCGATGTAGGCGCTGGCTCGCTGGCGGCTGGAGGCGAGGATGGCGAGGCTGCTCGTTATGAGGGTAAGGAGGAGGACTGCTGCGATGGTGCCTAGCAGTTTGGATTTCAGGGACCAGTGATGCATGGGTGGGTGGGGCCGCTGGCGATCGAGGGATGTGGGTTGTATCCCTCATCGGCTCGAAATGCCCTGGCTTGAGCTCCTCCCGACGAGAACTGGGGGAAGGGGCGCACTCTGAGTTCCTCAGTCATCGTTGGGTCCGCCGCGCCGCCCTCGCCGAGGCGCAGCGCACGCAATTTCCGAGCCCACTATCGGACTAGCGCCCCCGGCGACGAGTGAGGAACCTGCAGCGAAATCGCAGCCTTCAGCAGTGAGCGCTCAGCGTTCAGCCTTCCCTTCTTCGCGTCCCCGCCGGCCCGGACGCCAGGTGTGCACCAACATTGGCCTGAACTGACGCAACTCATCCGTGACGGTTCAGCCCGAGTCGGGTGGCGAGTGCCGAGCGCCGAACCACCAGTGATCGTCTCAGAAGCGGGATGCTTCGAAGGGCTTGCTCGGTGATCAGGCCTTCGGCGCTGTGCTCAGGGCTCTCGACCGAAAGGGCACGGCTGAGACGGCAAACTCGCATCGGCCTAATCGGTGGCAGCGGACGAGCTTCTCTTCCGCGCGGTGTGAGCAGCGCTGCACTGAAACCGTTCCGCTACGCTGCACGAGCGGAGCGTTTGGGTTGGTTCAGAGAGATCAACCCGGCCGGTGTTTTTTGGTGCGCCGGGGCTGCGGGCGGTCTCTGCTGTAGGGCAACATGAGCGCAATTGAAGACCTTCGCCGTACCGTAGCCCGCCTGCGCGCCCCGGGAGGTTGCCCCTGGGACCAGGAGCAGACCCACCAGTCGCTGGCCGTTTGCCTGGCCGAGGAGTGTGCCGAACTGCTCGATACCATCGACCGCCTCGACATGCCCCACATGCGCGAGGAGTTGGGCGATGTGCTCATCCAGGTGGTCTTCCACGCCCAGCTCGCCGAGGAGCAGGGGCTCTTCGACCTCGAAGCGGTGGCACGAGAGATCAACGACAAGCTCATCCGTCGGCACCCGCATGTGTTCGGCACCGGGAAACTGGACACCTCCGAGCAGGTGCTGGTGCAGTGGGAGCAGATCAAGTCCACCGAGAAGAAGAACGGCGCCCAGCCGGCCGCCGCCGGGGTGTTCAAGCGCCAGCCCCCCGCGCTGCCTTCGCTGCTCAACGCCCTGGAGGTGCACAAACAGGTTCACAAGAAGTCGTTGCCCGCTGGCGACGCCATCGACGAGGCCCGGGTGCAGCAGCTCGCCGCCGGGCTCACCGAGGCGCAGGCGGGCCGCATGATCTTCGAGCTCGCCGCCGCCTGCCGTAGTGCGGGTATCGATCCCGAGTCGGCCCTGCGCCGCGAGACCCTGCGGGTTGCGCAGGCTGTGGAGCAGCGGGTTGCTGCGGCGGCTCGGGCGCCCGCCCCGGAGCAGGCCTGAACTGATTCGTAACCATGCAATCGTACCCCTTTGCGCCCTGGCGGTGCACGAACTTGTCCGTCGTAGCGTGCTTGCACCCGATCTGCCTTCGGGATCGCGCGCCAGCACGCTCCTGAATGGTTTCTGCTGAGCCCGGAGCGGAAGCCTCCGCCGCGGCGCAGCGGGCGCCAGCCGCTCCTCCCCGGCCACCGTCACCACCCACAGCACACGTGTCCCCAGCATTTCCATGAGCGAGGCCAAGGATGGCGCTGCCCCCGACCCACTTCCGCCACCGGTCAACGCCGAGTGGTTGCAGCCGTGGCTGGACCACCTCGAGCTGGAGCGGCGGTATTCGCTTTATACGGTGCGCAACTACCGGCAGGCCTTCGAGGACTTCCACCGCTGGCTGCGGCGCAGCGGGCTGGCCACGCGGCCGTTCGATGCGTTGGTCACCCGTGAGATCCGCGACTTTGTGATCGAGGCCCAGCACCGCTACGACCGGCGCACTCTGCACAACCATGTGTCGGGCCTGCGGGCGTTCTACCGGCACTGGATGCGGCTGGGCCGGCTCACGCGGAATCCATTCACCGGAGTCGCCCTGCCGAAGATGGAGAAGCGCCTGCCGAAGTTTCTCACGGAGAAACAGGCCGATGCGCTGCTTGAGGCGCCCACCCGGGAGCTGGATACCGAAGGCGCGGACCCCTTCGTGGGCTGGCGCGACCGGCTGGTGCTTGAGCTGCTCTATGGCGCGGGCCTGCGTATCAGCGAACTTTGTTCGCTCAACTACGGGATGATCGATGTGGCCGAGGGCGTGGCGCGCGTGCTGGGCAAGGGCAACAAGGAGCGCGTGTGCCCCATCGGGGCTGTGGCCAAGACGGTGCTGGTGCGCTTCCGCGACGAGTTTGCCCCGGCCAAGGGAGCCGACGATGCGGTGATTGTGGATGCGAGCGGGCAGCGGCTCACCCCGCGCACTCTGCAGTTGATGATGAAGCGCTACCTCGCGCAGTGCGGACTGCCGATGGACCTCTCGCCCCACAAGCTGCGGCACTCCTTCGCCACCCATCTGCTCGATCGCGGGGCGGACCTGCGGCTTGTGCAAGAGCTGCTCGGCCACGCGCGGCTGACGACGACCCAAGTCTATACCCACGTGACCATGGCGCGCTTGAAGGACATCTATAAAAAAGCCCACCCGCGGGCGTAATAGGAAGCCCGATCCGGGGCGCTGGGGGAGGTTCCGGCCTGGCAGTGAAGGCTGAGGGCTGAAGGCTGACCACTGAACGCTGAAGGCTGAGTGTTGAAGGCGAACGCTGAAGGCTGAAACCTGAAGGCTGAATACTGAGGGCTGAGGTTTTGTCGCGGGGCCCTCGCGCGTCGCCGGGCACGCTGTTGCGATTTTAGGGGCGGAGCCTGCGGCCCGAGCGGCGGGGCCCGATTTCCTCTCGACGCTGCCGGGGACCGAAGAAATCCTGTGCGCCCCCAATCCTGATATGAGCTCCGCCGGTCCCGACTTCTCCGCCCTCCTTGCCCGCCGCACCCAGCGCATGCAGCGCTCCGCCATCCGTGAAATCCTCAAGGTCACCGAGGATCCCCAGATCATCTCGTTTGCCGGCGGGTTGCCCAATCCGAGCACCTTCCCAGTGGCCGATGTGGCGGAGTCGGCCGCGAAGGTGCTGCGCGAGGCCGGCCCGACCGCGCTCCAGTATTCCACCACCGAGGGCTACCGGCCGCTGCGCGAGTTCATCGCCCGCCGCTATTGGGAGAAACGCCAACTGCGGGTCGACCCCGACGAGATCTTGATCACCAACGGCTCCCAGCAGGGGCTAGACCTGCTGGGCAAGGTGCTGCTCGACGCTGGCGACCAGGTGCTGCTGGAGCGTCCGGCCTACCTGGGGGCGATCCAGGCCTTCTCCGCCTACGAGCCGCAGTTCACCTCGGTGACTCTCCAGGACGACGGCCCCGACCTCGCCGAATTGGAGGCCGCGCTCGACCAGCGGAAACCAAAGATCTTCTACGCTGTGCCCAACTTCCAGAACCCGTCGGGCCTCTCGTACTCGGCGGCCAAGCGCGAGGCTGTGGGCCGGTTGTGTGCCGCCAGGTCGGTGGTGCTGGTCGAGGACGATCCGTACGCGGAACTCCGATTCCGCGGAGAGCACCTGCCCACGCTCAAGCACCACTGCCCTCAGGGGGTGCTGCTGGGCTCGTTCTCGAAGATCGTGGCGCCGGGCCTGCGCATGGGCTGGATCTGCGCCCCGCGCCAGTTGATGGACCTGATGGTCACGGCGAAACAGGGTGTGGATCTTCACTCCAACTACTTCTCGCAGCGGGTGGTGCATCAGCACCTGGTGGACCACGATCTCGACGCCCACATAGCGATGGTGCGCGGGCTCTACGGCCGGCAGCGCGACGCGATGGTGGCGGCGATCAAGCGGCATTTCCCCGCCTCCGTGAAGTCGAGCGAGCCCGACGGTGGCATGTTTTTGTGGGTGCAGTTGCCGGAGGGAGTGTCGGTGGCTGCGCTGTTCAAGGCGGCGATCGCGCGGAAGGTGGCCTTCGTGCCCGGGGCGGCCTTCTATGTGGACGTGGCCGACGACCGGCATCTGCGGTTGAATTTTTCCAATTCCGACGAGGCCCGTATCGACGAGGGCATGCGCCGGCTTGGCGAGGCTATCCGCGAGCTGCAGGCGGGTTGAAACAGACTGAAGGCTGAACGCTGAAAAGCCGAAGGCTGGATGCTGTAGACCTATGCCGTGACCAGGCAGTCGTAGGAGCTTGCCTGCACGCCACGCAGAGCGCAGATCGCGTGCAAGCACGCTCCTGCGGCGGAACGGTTACGCCCACGCCCGAGGGCGAAATACTTCCGGAT
>CAJCBL010000095.1 GCA_903960515.1 uncultured Verrucomicrobiota bacterium | reverse complement strand
TTTGATCCGTGAATTGACGGGCACCGGGGCCAAGATTTCGAGGGCCGTGGAGATCGCACAAAAGATGCAGCCCACAGGCAATCGTTCCACAAGCTTCCAGGTGTTTGTCAGCGGGCTCAGGAAACTGCGTACCGCATAACCATGTCTATTGCCCGCCATTCCAGCCGTCGCACCCGGCTTCATAAGGAGGTGCTTCAGCAGCGGTTGGTGGGCGCCGTGAGCTACGACCGAATCGCCGGGTATTTCCGCAGCAGCCTGTTTGAGGTGGCCGGCGAAGCCCTCGCCGGGGTCAACGGTCCCATCCGCATCATCTGCAATTCTGACTGCGATCCGCAGGATCTCGCCACAGCCACGGCCGCCCAAGCGGCCCTGCGCCGCAGCTGGTGTGAAGGCCGGCCTGAGGATGCCCCGCCCAGCGCTATCCCTCGCTATCGTGCGCTCTACGAAGCGCTCACCGGCGGCAAACTCACTGTGCGAGTGCTTCCCGACGAGGCCTTTGGGCTGATCCATGGCAAGGCGGGTCTCATCCACCGTGCCGATGGCACCGCCACCGCTTTCCTTGGGAGCGTAAACGAGAGCAAATCCGCGTGGCACCTGAACTACGAACTTCTTTGGGAGGACGACAGCCCGGAGTCTATAGCGTGGGTCGCCGAGGAGTTTAACGCGCTATGGAATGATCCCCGAGCGGTCGATCTCTCCTGTTGCCCCTTCATAGCGCAGGACGTGCAACGCATCATCTCTCGCCGCATCGTGGAGCCCGCCGAGTGGAAGGAGACGGTTGATGTCGAGCAAGCCGCCGCGGCTGCGGCTGTGGAAACGCCCGTCTATCGACGCGACCAAGGCCTCTGGCCCCATCAGAAATATTTCGCGCGTCTTGCACTCGAACGCCACCGGTTAGGGGGCGCTCGCCTGGTTCTTGCCGATCAGGTGGGTCTTGGGAAAACGGTTCAGCTAGCTATGGCCGCCCTATTGATGGCTTTGGACGAGCCGAATGGCGGACCGATTCTTGTGTTGGCCCCTAAGCCTTTGTTGCAGCAATGGCAGGGTGAACTGATGGAGCTACTGCAGCTCCCGTCTGCTCGTTGGAATGGGAAGTGTTGGGTAGATGAGAACAACATCGAATATCCTGCCGATGACGCCCGATCCCTTGGTAAATGCCCGCGCCGTATCGGCCTCGTCTCTCAAGGAATGGTCGTGCGTGGGAAAACGGAGGTGATTCAGTCGCTGCTCTCTCGCACGTACACCTGTGTGATCGTGGACGAAGCACACCGCGCGCGCCGGCGTACCCTGCCCAAGGTCGATGCCTCCGCCGACGAAATCGACACCCCTGCCGAGCCCAACAAGCTCATGGAATTTCTCCGGCGCATCGGGCCTCGCACCAAGAGCATGTTGCTCGCGACGGCGACCCCCGTGCAGCTCCACCCGGTCGAGGCGTGGGATCTGCTGTACATCCTCGCGCAGGGGAACGACGGAGTCCTGGGCGGCGCGACGCGGACAAGTCGGTGGAGCCAGCCGAGCCATTGTCTCGAAATCGCAACTGGAGTCCTTGCCGTGCCCGGGGAAGCACACGCTGGTTGGGAGTATGTCCGCGATCCGTTGCCCTCTCGCTCCGAGCATGAAGCATTCGAGAAGATACGCGGTCACCTCGGCGTGCAGGATTCCGCCTGGCAGTTCACTTCGGAAACACTCGACCGGATGTCTTTCGCCATTCGCCGGGTGAAATTTGAGAACGGCGTGCTCCCTGGCTACGGCACTCGTTTCAATCCGCTTCTTCGCTGCATCGTCCGCCGCACGCGTGGCTATTTGGAGGACACGATCAATCCGGCGACAGGAAGCTACTATCTACCCCGTGTTTCGGTCCGCCTCTTCGGGGAGGACCCGGAAAGCTCCGTCGTGTTGAGTGGATACCTTAGTGAAGCCTACCAGGAGGCCGAGAAGTTTTGCGAACTCCTCAAGAAGCGAGTGAGGAGCGCGGGATTCTTTCGCACGCTGCTTCTGCGCCGTATTGGAAGTTCGATGGAGTCCGGTTTGAAAACCGTGCGCAAGCTGCTCGGTGAAGATGACCTGTCCGAGGCTGAGACGGATGAGGACGCCGATGCCGATGAGGAGGCAGACACGGAGCTCTGGCCTGTTCACGCAGCGGGTGGCGATAGTGCGTTCCGAGATTTCGGGACGGATGAAATCGAATCACTGCAACGAGTCCGCGACCTGCTTAAGCACGGCGGGAACCGTGATCCCAAATTGGAATCGGTTCTCGGGTACCTGCTTGGTCACCGGCGCGATGCGGAGCAGCGCTGGATGGATCTGGGGTGCATCCTTTTCTCCCAGTACTACGACACCGTCCGCTGGTTCGGTGCTGAGTTGGCCAAAATTGAGGCGTTCGCCGCTCAAGACATCGGCCTCTACGCCGGCAGCAACCGCTCCGGCTTCTGGCGCGCAGGGATCTTCCAACGTTGCGACCGTGATGCGCTCAAGGCGCGAGTGCGTGCGGGGGAACTGAAGATCCTCCTAGGCACCGATGCCGCATCTGAAGGACTCAACCTTCAACGCCTCGGGACCCTCATCAATATCGATTTGCCCTGGAACCCGACCCGGTTGGAGCAACGCAAAGGCCGCATCCAGCGCATCGGCCAGCTTCGCGAGGAAGTATGGATCGCCAATCTCCGTTACCTCGGTTCGGTCGAGGACCGTGTCCATAATCTGCTCTCCAGTCGTCTGGCGGCGATCCACACACTATTCGGCCAAATCCCCGATACACTAAAGGATGTATGGGTACAGATCGCAGAAAACGACGAAGCAAAAGCCAACGAATTGATCGAGCGAACCGCCGAAACCCAAAACCCATTCGACGCCAAATACAGCAAGGTCGAAGACGCCCAATGGGAGACCTGCTCCACCGTCCTCAATGCCTTCTCCATGGGCGAACTACTCCGCAAGCCGTGGGCGTAAAGGATCTGGAGTTTGGCCACGCCGCCTAGCGGAGTGCTGGCACCTGCCATTGGAAAAGCCAGAAACGGAGGCGTTGAGCTATTCGCCGTCCCTCAAGGCGCCCAATCCGGGGAGATGGC
>CAJCBL010000094.1 GCA_903960515.1 uncultured Verrucomicrobiota bacterium | reverse complement strand
GGCCGCCGCCCACCGGGTCCGCGTCGGGTTTGCCGCCCGCAAGTCGCTGATCTTGCGTCCGGTTGCACGGCTCGCCGCTACGAACCCGCATCGGGTCCCCCATTTTGGCTATCCAGAGACCCGATCGAGGAACGGGGCGGAGTGAACCTGTATGGGATGGTCGGGAACGATCCGATATCTGTGGTCGATGCAGTCGGTTTAGCGGGGCTTTCCCAACCGATGGACACCGGTATCCCTCCGCCGATCGCCGGAAACTGGACGTGGGCAAGTGATCCAAATAATTCGCGGGGTGGAACGTGGGTTAACGGGCGCCAATCGGGAAACTGGGATGCTAAAGACAGTCATTGGGACATCGATATGGGCAATGGCGCGCGACAGCGCTTCGACCGTTGGGGCAATCCGATTTCTAAGCAACAGGCTCACGGGTATCGAGGACCGAGACAGCAACCGATTCGAATCGCTTGTGGACGAGCGGTGAGATGTGCTGGAATTGTTGCAGCTATTGCGTGGCTTGGGAACAAGGCCCAGGCAGCAACTATCGGACGAGCGAATGACCAATTAACGCAAGGAATCGATGCCGCACTTGAGAGTTGCCGGAGTCAGGCGGCGGGCTCTTCCGGAGGGAAATGCTGTGGATGCTGCCAGATAACAATCGTATCGGAGATGTCAGAGCACGGCGAATATACGAGCCGGTTTAGGCAATGGTGGGGCGTTCCTGCTGTTACCGCGCCGGGCGGCTTTGCCGTCAACGTTCGCGTTTATGGCCACTATCGCAATTCGAAGTGCTCAGACAATCCGCCGGAGCAATCCTACATTGAAGTCATGAAGGAGATTCAAGAATTCATGATGGTTGAAATGTAATATGAAATGCTTCCCCAAAAGTTTCCGTCAACAATGGCTGGATGAGAATGGAGTTGGGCAGACTTTACAGTCCCGACTCGGTGTTCGTGATTGGGATATTTGCTTGGCCCTGCCGCAGAATCTCCACAAACAGATCGCTTTTCTTGAAAATAGCCTCGGTGACGACCTGGGAAAGGTAGGGCTCCTCGTTTCTATCGAGGATTGGCCATTATACCTCAAAACGGAGTTCGAGACGGTAAAGGCGTTACGGCTTTCATGGGGCGAGGAGCGTCGACTTATCGATGCTCCAGAGCATGTGTTTGATGCTAACGAAACGGAGATAGCTCTCGGGCTTTTCGCACTGACGATTGGATTTGGGTGGAGTGCTACGCTGATTTCCACAGGCCCGACCTTCATTGCTCACAATTGGGAAGGTGAATATTTGGATTGTTGGTGTGCCTCGGCTGAAAAGCAGCGCTCGCTTGAACTACTCGCGGAGCGTTTTGAGATACAGTTTGAACGAAGGAAGGGGAACTAAAGGGGACAGGAGGGGTTCGATCCGGCGAGACTGCTGACACTTTGACCGGAGTGATGGTTTACACATAGGCTCCGGAGGGGAGGGGACAGGTAAAGAATAGCCGGAAGCGGCAGCAATAGCATCCAGCGGCACGTCTCGCGCCAGCGCCGGCGTCGCGGACTCCTTGGCGCTGAGCACGAGCCCTGCATCCTCCTCCGCTTGCGCTCCGTCCGGTAAGCACCATCCCCGCCGGCGGCGGCCGATGCGCGAGGAATCGCGCACGAGGTGGCGCTCCTGTAAACCCGCGCCGTCGCCCGTCGGGTCTCC
>CAJCBL010000093.1 GCA_903960515.1 uncultured Verrucomicrobiota bacterium | reverse complement strand
TGGTTTCGCGCGTTCAGTTCCTGGAATTGTTCAACCGTCATTTGCACGCCACACACCCTACGGCATGCGTGGAAAATTGCTGGGGAAAATCCATAAATATTTCAACTATTTTTCAGCGCTCGTACCAGGCCCTCATTTTCGCGCCGCGCAGGTCCACGCCATCGAGCAGCAAGCCCAGTGCTTCGGGTTTCAGGCTCATCTTCTCGCGTTTCGCATCTGCGCTTTTCGGCCAGCTGAACGTGCCCTGCTCCAGCCGCTTCGTCGATACCCAGCAGCCCGTGCCGTCGAAGCACAGCACCTTCACCCGGTTGTGCGGGCGATTGCAGAAGACAAACAACGCCCCCTTCTCCGGCGACTCTTCCAACTGCTGTGCCGCCGCATACAGCCCGTGGAAACTCTTGCGCAAATCCACCGGCCGCACCGCCAATACCACTCTCAGATTCTGATTCATGTGAAACATCGTCAGGCCCTTTCTGTAGGACCCCACGATGCCTCAGCCCCACGAATCTGGGAAGACGGTCGCCCTTCGGACGCTTAGGCTGCACTCATAAACAACATTTACAGCACGTGTGCAGAGGCGGGATGAATGGAGTAGTTCCATTCGCCGTGGAATGAGGCCGGCAGCAGATGGAGCTTGGTCATTTCCTTGTCGGTGATTTGGCGCCCCGTCTTGTACTTGCGTCGGTCGAGGCGGCAACTGACCTTCAGTCCGGCGGTCGTGGTCGTCCGCGAAATCAGATTCACGACCGTCTCGTAATCGCGCCAGGGTTCGCCGCGCCAGTTCGAGGAAATGAACGAGAACAGCCGGTGTTCCACCTTGTTCCATTTGCTGGTGCCGGGCGGGAAGTGGCAGACGGACACCGCCCAGCCGGTCTCGTCCGCCAACTTTTGCAGGGCCACTTTCCAGAGGCGCAGACGATACCCGTTGCTGCCGCCCCCGTCGGCCGTGATCAGCAACCGCGTGGCCTGTGGATACAGTCCGCGCCCTTCCGCGCGCCACCAACCTCGAATCGAGGCCACGGCAAACGCCCCCGTGTCGTGGTCGGTCCCCACGTTGACGAAGCCGGTGTTGCGCCCGATATCGTAGAGGCCATAGGGATAGGCTCGTGGCACCTCGGGGCTTGGAAAATCATGGCCGTTCACCTGGAGGGGATCCTTCGCGCGGCGCCACTGGCGCCCCGCATTGACGTAGTTGCCCAATAGTTCCTTCTTCTTGGTGTCCACCGAAATCACGGGCATGCCCGCGCCCAGCGCGGCTTCCACTTGTCCGTTGATGTAGCGGAACTGGGCGTCGCGATCCGGATGGCCCGCGCCCTCTTTCGTTTTGCGGTTGCGCTGGAGACTGTACTGCTGGTCATGGAGTAGCTGCCCCACTTTGACAGCACAGACCGGATGCTTCGCGCTCGTCAATTCCCGGGCCAGCGTCTGCGTACTCTTGCAGATCCACCGCAAAGGCGACTCCGGGTCCCCGCGAGTTCCCGACTCGATCAACCGGTTCAAGGCGCCCAGCAGTCCCGGATCCCGTTCCGTGATCCGCTTGCGCCCGCCCCCGGCCTTTCGTATTCGCCCTGCGGGAAGTGGCATGCCCTGTGCGAGCTCCCGCTGGCCTTTCGTGATCGTCACGCGCGACATCCCGCACGCACGCTGAACAGCGCTCACCCCGCCGTGTCCCAACGCTTGCGCTTCGTTGGCCGCCACCAAACGCCGCGCCCTTTCATCCAGCATCGGCCAGATGCTACCCAGCTTGCCCCGCAGAATCCGGTGGTTGTTTCTCATGCCACAACCATAGAACCAATGAACTTATATGTAAATGTTATTTATGAGTGCTGCCTTACGGCGGCACCGCGTGTTTGACGTGGTGATGGGCCGGTCTGAAGCCTCATTGGAAGGGTATTTGACTCGGTTGGGAGGCAAGGAGCGGGTGAGGGTTGTGTGCATGGATCTGTCTTCCACCTACCGGGCCATCGTGCGCAAGCACTTCCCCCAAGCCCTGATCGTGTCGGATCGGTTTCACGTGATTCGCCTCATTGGACATCACATTCATCAGCTCTGGCGGCAGATCGATCCCTCCCACCGCTGGAATCGGGGATTGCTTTCGCTACTCCGACGTCGGGCCGACCGCCTGGATCCCGAACAGCGAGAGAAGTTGGACGTTTATCTGCAGGCCCATCCGGCCATTGCCTCCCTCTACCAATTCAAACAAAGGCTGTGGGACTTGTTGCGCCCGCATGGCCTCACTCCAGTCGCCTGCCGACCTCGCATTCGCGAATTCCTCGATTGCATCCGGCAACTCAAGGAATCGTCCTTTGCTTCTCTGGCCAGTCGCGGACAGACCTTGGAAGATTGGCAGGAGGAAATTGCCCGCATGTGGCGCTTCAGCCGCAACAATGGCATCACGGAAGGATTCCATACCAAAATGGAAATGATCAGCCGAAGAGCGTTTGGGTTTAAGAATTTTGACAACTATAGGCTCCGTGTGAGAGCCTGCTGCGGTTAACGAGGTGCATCCCTGCCCCCTCTTTTGGTGGAGAGCCCGGAAATATCGAAAGAGCGACCAATAAGATGGTCGGGGCGACTGGATTTGAACCAGCGACTTCTTGGTCCCGAACCAAGCGCTCTACCAGGCTGAGCCACGCCCCGTTTTTATCGGCTCTGAGTCGACAAAACTGGTGGGACTATAGACGGTTCCTAAAATGGTGCAAGCGAATTCTGACAGCGAATTCGACTGCCTGACGATGTTTCACATGAATCAGAATCTGAGAGTGGTATTGGCGGTGCCGCCGGTGGATTTGCGCAAGAGTTTCCACGGGCTGTATGCGGCGGCACAGCAGTTGAAAG
>CAJCBL010000092.1 GCA_903960515.1 uncultured Verrucomicrobiota bacterium | reverse complement strand
GGGGGACGCCCTTCGCTATTCGAGGTGGGAGCGGCTCGAGGTGGGCGGGCGCCCGTTGCCGGAATCACCTGGTGCGATTGGGAGCGGGAATTCCTTCCGACGGAGGGAATACACCAGCTCGTCGGCCATACACCGGCCCGTACCGTTCGCATCAATTCCATGCAGCCTACAGAAGTCGTCTTCCGCCGCCGGTCTTTCGCGCAGGATGCCATGGCCGGCCTGACCCTATCCTCTGGCGACCATGATACGCTCAACGTCTGCCTCGACACCCGCCTTCGCTGCGTCGCCCTGCTTGAGGCCGGCAAACTCACTGTGGTGACCGATGGCGAACTCGCAATCAGTCCCCCTGAATATTGAAGGCGAAGCGAAACCACAAGCGGGCCGTGCGAAGGGGCGCGATCAGGGATAATCGGAGGTAGCGGGTGGCGTGCTGAAGACTCTGCGAGTTTGTGACTCGTCGCCGCGGATCAATGCGAGGACGTCTGAGGGGAAGTTTGATTTCGGCCCCACCGAGACGAATGAGAGCCGGTTGGGGCGGACGCCATCATAACCGAGAGCGCCGGATACTGTCTTTGAGTCGGTACTAGAGGGAAAGACGATTGCGGCATTTGGAGCGCTAAACAACAGCATGTAGGCCACGGTCTGGAAGAAATCATGTCGCAGGTCTTCGCGGTAGATGTTCTTGCCACCCGAATTGTCGGGTTCTTTAGCACACGTGAACTGCGAATACCAGTCACCATAGCGATCATTGCCCCGGTATTTGACTTCCACCACGAAGCGTTGGGTGCCATTTGATAGAAGCAGATCGGGTTGGCGGCACGGGATCCGGTATTTCGGGTCGAATACTTCCCGCGGAATAACATCGATCGGTTTTTTGTCGTCGGGGTCGACGGCGTGAGTCCATCCTGTTGGCAATGATTTGAGGACCAAGGCACGCACATAGAGCTCAAAGAGGCGCTCCATGTCGATCGCGAAGGGGGGCACGGCAAATCCGTTCCCGGAGTCATTGGCTTTGTCTAGGCTGACCGAGTTTTGTTTGATGCCAAGAATATATAGCGCAAGATCCAGGGCCGGACGGAAGGGGGCGAATACTCCATGCGCACTGCGGCGGGCGCGTAGAATCTGAACAGGGTCGGGACCGGTTTCGGGGCGGATAGACTCCAACTGGCGAAGCGAGGTCGACAGTTGGTGGTTGAGGGGTCGGCGGGATTCTTTTGGGAGGGCGCTCAGAATTTCACGAGATCGGAGAAGCGCACCCTTCAGGATTTGGTTGAGCGGGTTGTGCTCGTCGAACACTCCGAACTCGCAGAACGCGCGATCGTGCCTCCCTTGGGCCAGGTTATGATGGATATGCTGCGGCACGAGGAGGCGGCCGCGCACCCGTTCCCGGAGGTTCTCCTGTTGGGAGTGATAGTCGCGCTTACGCATCCGGGGCAGGAGGGGGTGGATCTCTTGAAGATAACGAGCGACGAAAAAGAGCAGGAACGGTTCGGCCTCCGATTTTTTAAGCGGGATCGGGTGCCCTTTTTCTAGATCGAGTTTGAAAACGCAATTTTTCGTATCGGCGGCTTCAAAGACTTGCACCTCGGACCACGCCTCCAGCAGCATATCCACGGGTTTAAGATGGTCGAACTTCGGCTTTACGACCACGGACGTCCCGGTTTGACCTTCGCACCACGCAGCCCCGACCTTGTGCCCGGCTTTGCGCGGGTTCTCGGTTAGTTTCTTGGTGTCGCGATGCTCGTGAATTCGTTTGCAGCGCAGAAGCAGGGGGAGGTCGACCCCGATTTCCTCTTGCAGTTCAAAGATCTCTATATTCCAGTCGGACGCAGTCATGAGGTTAGGGCGGCCGCCTCGCGCGCATTTTCAGGTTGGGTTTGGTTCGCGGGTTCGTGGAATATATAAAGTTCGATTTTTTTAATCGCCTCTTCTAGCAAATCCTTGTCGTTTTCGGATTTCTTGATCAGGACTCCGTCTTTTCTATATTCGTCCAGCATCGGCCTGACTTTATAGGTCCAGTTGAACTTCACATTTTCCCCTTTCCGGAAATAGGTGTGACCTATCGCCACATCATCCGGGTCGTAATCAGGCGAAAGAAATTCGCTCTTTACTTTTAGCTGGGCGGGGTTGTCGCCCTCAATCTCCTTCACCGTATTATAGAAAAGCCTGAGGATATCCATGTAGATGGCTTGATATTTCTTTTGAACTTCACGGATATCGGGCTTGCACGCGATGAAGGCGAAGCGCCGCCGGATCGCGTAGTCGAGCGTGCCGGTGGACCGATCCGCGGTGTTCATTGTTCCGATGATGAGCAGATTGTCGGGGATGGTTAACGAGGGCACGGCTTTGTCTTCGCCTTGGAATTTGATATTTTCATAGGGCAGTTTGACTGGCTTACCTCGATATTCGAGCGCGTAGATGCACTCGCCCAGAACCGCTGGCAGGTTGGCGCGGTTGATTTCATCGATCCAGAGGCAGAATAGTTTCGATGGTGTTTCGCACGCTTGACTGCACATTTCCAGCAGGTCGCCAGCGGTAGCTACAAAGGCTGTGGTGGCCGCTTTGGGTTCGATCCGGAGGCCAACGACAAAGTCTTCGTAGGTCTTGGCCGGGTGGAATTGAATAAGACGGAAGTATTCGGTGCCTTCCCCTTGCTCATCGAGTAGTTTTTTAATCTCTATTGCCTTGTGAGTTTTTCCTATTCCCGGAGGGCCGGAGAGGATGAAATTGCGATGCTTGATTTCACTATCCTTGAAGAGAACAGTGATAACGGGTGATAGCTCGTGCAGAACCGCTTGAAGAGCGGCCTGCACTTTTAGGGCGTCCGCTTTGCGCGTCGCCTCAGCTTCATCCGCGATGCGTTTGGCTTTGGCTTTGGCAACGCGTTGGGTCTCGGCTTCAGCTTCAGCCTTGAGTGCGGCGGCCGCGGCAGCCTGAGCGGCGGCTTCATCCGCGATACGTTTAGCTTCGGCTTCGGCTTTGGCTTTGAGTGCGGCGTCCGCGGCAGCTTGAGCGACGGCTTCATCCGCGATACGTTTAGCTTCGGCTTCGGCCTTGAGTGCGGCGTCCGCGGCAGCCTGAGCGACGGCTTCATCCGCGATACGTTTAGCTTCGGCTGCGGCAACGCGCTGGGCTTCGTCCTCGTCCGCGATGCGTTTCGCCTCGGCGGCGGTTTCGTCCTCACCCGTGAGCGGAGGTCCAGCGGCAGTTTCATCGTCGGTTTGGGGAAGGGCGGCTATGAAATCGGCGAATGTTGTTGGACTTTCAAAACCGTCCTCAGGCGCGTTTGGGAAAGTGCATTTTAGCCACGATTTGTCGCGTTCGTCAGGGTTAGGGTTACTATAATATATAAACTCAATCTTGCTGATAGTCTCATCTTTCTTTGTGTGGAGACATTCGAATTTGACAGGGTCGGAGACGCCGGACATTAACTCCATCCTTAGCCTCGCGGCCGCCTTGGGATCCAGAGGGGCCGTGAATGTTCTAGTACGCTCGTTATTGTGGTCGATCTGATCCCAAGGGATTTTTGCGATGATAACATTGTATGCGCTAGGGGCTCCTGTGAATTTGTCATTAATGCGTTGTATTTTTGGCATTGGGAATTGAATGATGTATTTGGGGTTGTTCTCTGTTTGTGCTTTTCGTTGAAGATGGGATTGAATCAGGCTGGTCGGCGACGCGAAAGGTGTTGTCGCTAAAGTTTCGTCACGTTTCCCGGTTCCATATCGGATCCTCCAGCAGCCTGATGATGCGGCGGTGGGCGCCGATTCCATCGAGAACAGCGGGGGCAACCAAGTGCTGGGCACTTAGGTGGCCGACGACAATACACTGCGCCTTGGCCCGGGAGAGGGCGACATTCCAGCGGTTGGGCGAGTAGAGCCATTCCGCCTGCGCTCCTATATAGTCGGGACTGGAGGCGGCCAGGCTGTAGATCACCAGGGCGGCACCCTGCCCCTGAAGCTTGTCCACCGTGCCGACCTTGGTGATCTCGGTCCACCCATGATGCAGCAGGGCGGCTTGGATGGCCGCCACCTGACTGCGGAAAGGGGTGAGGATCGCGATGTCGGTTTGGCGAAGCGGGCGGGGCGTGGTGAGCGTTGAAAGCTCGTCGCCCAGCGAGACGGTTCGCCCCAGCGCTTCGCGTACGAGCAGGACGATGCGCTCGACCTCTTCTGCGGAACGCGAGAGCTTGGGACCGCGGTGGGGACAGTCCACCAATCGCAGGGCCGGCTGGCGGACGCCTGCGACAAGCACGGCGGAGTCTGCGTTCGTATCGGGGGCAAGGGGAATGACAGGGTAGAAATGGCGCTGAACCAGCTCGCAGATCGAACGGTTGAGGCGGTGCGTGACCTCGAGAGGCAGCACCCAACCCTCACCGGCAACGCGTGCGAAATACTCCATCGCCGATGCGTCGCCAAAGCTCCCGGGCTCATGGACTGCTTTCGGGATGGGGGGCAGTTGGTCTTCGTCGCCAAAGAGAATCACGCGGGGAGCCAGTTTGCTTAAAGCCGCGGCCGCGCAGGCGGCGACTTGCCCCGCCTCGTCGAGCAGCAGCACATCGAGTGGCCTGTGGTTGAAGCAGCGCGCGTGATCGAACATATAGACCGCGGCGGCCGCGGTGGTACCGAAGATATGCCAGGGCTCGGCGTGCTTGAGTTTGCAGACCTTAACCTCCGCTGGAAGGCCGTCCCGGCCGGGGGCGCCATGTTTGACCAAGTGGAGGGCGGGTAGCGTGGCGTCCCTGCGCGCCTGAGCTGCAAGGAGTGCGGAAACCTGTTTCAATGCGTTGTCCACGGCGGCGTGGGCGACACTGACGATGGCCACCCGCTTGCCCTGCCGCGCGAGAGCGATGGCGACAGTGGCCAGCAGGTTTGTTTTGCCGGTCCCCGGGGGGCCCTTCACGGAGAAGGCCGGATAAGCAGGATTGAGGCAAGCCGCCAAGGCGTGGTCGAACGCGCTCTGCGTCGGCGCCCGTGTCGCCCGCGGATTCTGTGCGAGGGGCAGTTGCGGCCAATGTTGCGGGAGTGCAGCGGCTGCGACATGCTTTTCCAAGCAGTCGACGACGCCCTTGGCGAAGTTCATCCAGGAGCGGAAAAGCACCAGCGGCCCCTCAGGGATGTGCTTAGTGGTGGAAGCCTCGAAGGGGGGCGGGCCGGATTTCTTGGCCAGTTGAATCCCCTCCGTGCCTGCGCGAATGGTCATCACCTCACCGAAGCTCTTGACGGCCACCTCGCTGGTGAGGTCGAGTTTTCCGGCATCGAACGGCAGTCCAGGGAGAGCATCGAACTGCCATGCCGATTCGCCATTGCGGTTCGGCAGTCGCTGGGCGGTCAGCGGGCCGGCGGCGATGCCGAGGCGGAGCTGGTCATCGGGTGGGATACGGCCCTCTTCCTCGTAGGCCTCGTGCTCGGCATGGCTCTCGCGCCTGGCGACTTCGAGAAAATGGCTGAAGGAGAGTGGGGCGATGAGAGTCATGGGCGGGACGGCGAGACCGGCAGTTGCAGCTTCTGATGCTGGGCCAAGGCGTTGACGATGCCCCAGACCTCCCGCAGTGCGGCAAGACGTTCCGCACTTGAAAGGGAATCGGCGGCGAAGGCCTCCTTGTCCTCCTTGGAGGATTCGGGTCGGGGGGCGTCGGAGTAGAACGCCTGCACCCGCGCCAATTCGGGCGTGCCGCCGGGGGCGATCCTTTTGAGGAAATCGCGCAGCGGTCGAAGGGTAAAACTCGGCACGGGGAAATGCAGGAGCAGGGGCAACTCCTCGCTGAGCACCAAGGTGGTGAGGTAGCGCGACGGGGTTCCGTCCTTTGCGTCTTTCGCGTTGAGGCGCGCCCAGGCATGGCGCAACTCCGCTGCCGTGTAGGCGATAAGGCAGGACGTTTTCGAGTCGACGAGCGCCGAGAATTCCCCTGCCTGCCCCGCGGACGCCGCGAAGAAGCAGGGCGAGGCGAGCAGGTCCGGCGCGACCCGCCATTGGCAGAATCCCCCGCCACGGCGGGCGGCGGCGACTTGCTGGCGCAGGAAGTCGAGGTGCATGCGAGCGCCCTCCTTGAGCTCGAGCAGGGCGCAATGAGCAGGGTCGGAGGGGGTCGTGCAGGCGCGCTCCAGATCCTCGAGTGTCTTCAACCCGAGAGTCCGCAGGGATTCATGTTCTGCGGTCATCAGGGGAACCAGCGAGGCATGCGGCTCAGTCAAGAAACGAGAATAGCAAGAGAGGCGGAACTCGCACTCGGTGCAGGCGCGGGAAAACACCGCCTCCTCGATGGCTCGCTCCAGCACCCCGGGGTCCTCCGCCGATTCGAGAAGAATGAGGAGCTCACGATGGAGCCGCGCTAGGGCTTCGAGTTCGAATACGGTGACGCGGGTATGCCGCAGGCACTGTGTCCTGTCCTTATCGCTACCGGAATGGGAATAGCGGAAGCCCGGGGCACAGTGGATGATGGCGCCGCGCGACTCCACCAGTGCCTGGGGCATCATCGTCTTGAGCAGATGGCGATAGCAGAGAATCTGCAGCCCGTGCGGCCGCTTGGCCTCCTCGGAGCATTTGATGTCTGCGATGAACCAGCTTTCGCCGGTCCAGATCAGGAGATCGGGAATGCCCGAGAGGAGAAAGCCCCGGGGGAGCAGGGCCGCCAACGGGACCTGGGCGAGCACCAGCGGTTTGCCGGGTAGGACCTTGACCGCAAGAAACGCGCTGCGCACCCGCCCCGCGAACGACTCAAATGATTCCGATACGCTGGGCCTCTGCTCCGCCATCGTCACGACCTCGACGTCCTCGGGGAGCGGGAACCCGGCGGCGGTGGCCAGAGCGCGAATCCATATGGGGCGCCCTTCCGGTTCCATGAGCCGGGCCTCATAGGCCTTCCCGTCATCGAGGATGTTCTTGTTGAACGGCGTAGGCGGCAGCTTGGGCTCACGCAGGACGGTGAACAGGGCCCGGAGTCGGCACTGGCTGGCCATGGCAACGGCCGTGGGCGTGAAACGCCGCCGTGCGCCGCCGGGGGTGGGCTCGTCGGGCTCGGCAGGCTCGGCCATGTCCGGCCGAAGATGCGCCTGCGGTGAAGGTTTGCGGTAAGTGGACGGGACTACCATGGGGCGGTGGGGAAGGGGCGCTGCGGAGGGTGTTTTCGTCGGGGCTGCCGGTCAACGGGAATGGCTGAGCCTCTAGGCAAGCATGTTCGAAGGGGCAGTACCCGAGCGATGGATGCAGCGTGGCGGCGACGAACACGGATCCGCAAAGCGAAGCGCCATCGGCGTAACCGGATCTAACTTACGGCTTCCGGCCGCCACGTGGAGGAGGAGGAACGGTGGCATGGGGTTGAGCGTGCCGCGCCGAGGCGCGCAAAGCCGCGGTTTGCGTCAGTATTTCGTGCTGCCAGTAGGTGGCGATCTCTGCCGGCACGCCGGCCATGGCGGCGTAGTTTGGCCAGCCCCCGACAGCGGCCTCGACTTCCTCGTAGATCGCTCGTGCCTGGCCGCCATCGATGCTGACGACCTCCGCCAGTCGGAGCAATTCATCGAACCGCTTCGGGATCTCCATGCTATCGAGCCACGAGAGGCCGATCAGCACGTTCACCACGTTCGGGTTGAGATCGTAGGCGGGCGTGAGTGTCCACGAACGCGAACCCTCATCGTAGAGAAACGCGTGGTTGCGGCCGTGGTCGTCGCGGTTGGTCGCCAGCAGATTGAAGACCGCCCGGCGGAAACACTCGTGCGCCTCTGCCGGGCCGCAAAGCCGTTGGGTGAGACGCAGGAATTCGCCGTAGTCGATCGCACCATCGGCGGCGCGCTTGTGGAGCATTCCGGCGAGTGTGTGGACATGGCGCCGGCCCCAGCCTCCGGCGGGGAGTGGCACGCGATCGAACCGGGCGCTCGCGAAATGGCGCTGCTTCCCATCGACGACAAGACACGCGTTCGGGACACGGATACCGGCGGCCTTGGCCATCTGCCAGAAGGCAAACTCGACGGCCCCCTCGGCTTCATCGGTCCGCGCGAACTTTAGAATACACGGGGAGTAACCTTGCGGCGTTTGGCCCCCAATGAGGATTTCCGACCGTTCGAGGATTGCGCAATCCATCGGCAGGTGTGCCGATGTCTTCGGGAACGCTCCACCGAGCGAGCTTCCGCCCCGTGCCAACGCTTCGGCGACAGGGCCAGAGCCCAACGGAACAGGCGAGGAGCGCAGGGCATCGGCCTCCTTGGCCAGGTCCGAGAGGTGTTCTGTTGTCACTATTTCATCACGACCAGCCCCGAGCGTAGGTTCGAAGGTCAGTGCGCCGGGGCCTCGGAGCCCGATGGCGGCGAGTTTGCCAAGAACAGTCCTCAGCCCTCCCTCCACTTCTTTGCGCAACATTCGCTCGCCCCAGGCGTCAGGCAATGAGTCGGCGATCAGGCCCGGAAGCCCGCCGACAAAAGGAGAGTCCCCCGGGCGGAAGATATGCACGCCGAGTCCGAACTGCGCGAGGGGCAGGTGCGCCGGGGAGAGGTCGTGCCTGAGGTCCACGAACTGGCGCTCGAAGAGAAGGGCATGCTCTTGCCGATCCGGGCGGAAGGCCAAGGTAGCCATCGGCGCCCCTTGGAACCGGATGGTCAGCAGGTTGGGCTCGTAGGTCGACATCGACTACTGAGGGGGGCGGCGAAGCCCCCGTTGGCGGGTTTTCGGAACGGCTAGGAATTCTTCGATGCTTGCGGGGGCCTGTGGCGGCGGGGCCAGGGCAGCGAGAACCGCATCGGCGAGTCCGAGGCTGGCGAGCAACTTGGCGAACCGCTCGAAACCGATCTTTCCCGACCGCTCAAAACGCCGAATCGTATTTACGGGAACACCACTGCGCGTCGCGAGATCCGCCTGTCTCAAGCCGAGTGCGAGTCGCCGGGTGCGGAGAGCCTCGGCGGCCTCCCGGGTGACGTCTGGACCTGTTGTTAGCGTCAACATCTGGTCGTTTATTGGCCAATGAGCGCGGTTTAGCAACCACTAATGGTTGTTTATAAGCCGCTTTTTCCGCCATATCGGCGATGAACGGGGCCCGCCTCCGAGTCGCGGGCGGCAAGCTCTCGGAGTCAGGCATCACTCGACAGATTCGCACGCGATCGTTCCAGGCGGGCCCGATACTCGCCATCAAGCGCAGGGTGCGCTCCAGCACACGCTTCTGCGACGCGCTCAGACCAGTTAAGGTACGAGGACATGAAGATGCTGATTGCCGCGCCAGTCCTCGACCGCCTGCCCCGAGAACGGTTCCTCGCTGCGATCGAGGTCGATGGGTGACTGCTCTCGCATGCCGGCTTCAATCCGTGTCATTCTGCGGGTAAAACGGCGGCCGAGTTGGTCGAAATGGCACAGGATGGTTTGCGGGAATTGGGGGCAGGGGAGCGGCCCGCGCTTTTCGCAGTCGGATATGCGCCAGGTGGTTCCGCGCGCGTCGGAGGAATCACCTGACTCGATTGGGCGAAGGTGTTTCAATCCACCGCCGGCCTCCACCAGATCGTTGGCCACACGCCCGCGGACAGCCTTCGGGTCGTTTGGATCGGTGCTGGATCGGACGGTGTTGGTTGGCGAGCCTATGGAGTGAATGTCGCCGCCGGCGAGGTCTTCGCCGGCGGAGAACTGAGGTCCCTTAATATATGCCTCGATGCGCAATTAGGGTGCGTGGCCCTGCTCGAAAACGGCGCCGCGACCGTGATCTCCCGGGGATCGCTCCCCGGCGAAGCGGATAGTCTTTCCGATGTCCGGATTTAGCGCGTTGAAATGGCCCCAACTTCTCTCCCTTCTTGCCCTGACCAACCTTCAAACCAATATATTCATGTCAACCAAAGCCACCTCACCCGCGGTCGCGATTTTCACCTGTACGAAGACTGCTTCGACCGGGAAGCCGTCTGGCTCGAGATTGAAAAGGGGCAATTTGAGGCCTCCCCAGGGTGCGGTCGACGCCACTCCGCGACCCATCGCGGCGAGTCCGAAGGAAGGAGTCGCACTTTCGCTGTTTTCGATTTCTCGGGTCCCTACAAACCGGACTATGGACGGAAGAACCTCGCACGGGATTGCCAGGGCTTTGTCAGGTCGGCATGGAAAGCGCCCATGGGATACGCCGAGAATGCGAATTGGCGCACACTCCTGGCGATCGATGACTCCGATACCCCACACGGCGCGAATGATGTGGAGTTCGCGCGAAAAAACCTCAACGAGGTTGCACTTGATTCAAGGCGAAAAGGCGTATACTAAAAGCATACAGTCGATATATTTCAACGCCATCCGGGCTGGGAGACCGAAGTCATAATCGCATTCTATCGATATGTAATGCGAGGCGAACTCAAGGGCTACACGCTGTACGGGCCGCTCAGTTTGGAACTGCTCGACGAACTGTTCGATTTCTCTGACGGCCCGAGTTCGGGCAACGGACACCCGGGTGATAGTCTTGGAATTGCGTTCCGTGCGAAAGAGAATGCCACGCGTTTGCGAACTAGGAAGTGGAGTGAATACAAGTTTTCGCTGGGCCAGGCGGTGCCCATTTCCGGAGGCCTGTTGGGGCATCATCAAAGAAATGGTTTAGCCTCTGCAACTTGATCGTCTGTGAATCCGTCGATAGAGACGAAATAGCGAAGGAATACTTCGTGGAAGAGATCAGAGACCAAAACCCCGCGCGACAATTAGAACCCGCCACTGACGACAATTAGAATCCGCCATCACGGCGGCCTCTTTTTTGGCTCGTTGGTCTGCGTGAGCGGTGAAGCTCGGGCCTTTGCGCAGGCCCATGATCACCGAGCTTCAG
>CAJCBL010000091.1 GCA_903960515.1 uncultured Verrucomicrobiota bacterium | reverse complement strand
GCTCCGCGAGCGTGAGGCCTCCGTTTCTGCCGCACTCGCCCAAGTCGAGCAGCTCGCCACCCTCGTAAAATCCCGCGAAGCCGACACCCTCGCCCGTACCCAGCAGGTCGACGAACTCACCGCGCTGCTCAAAGTCGCCCAGACCGATTCCACGGCACGCTCCCGCCAGATCGAGGAGCTCACCGCCCTCGCCAAAGCGCCGGACAAGCGCATTGCCGGACTCGAAGCGCAAATCACGGCACTGAATGTCCAGTTGCGGGCGCGCGACGCCACGCTCGTCACCGCCTTCGCGCAGATCGAGCAACTCACTGCTCTTGCCAAGGCCCGCGAAGTCGACAGCACCGCCCGCTCCGTCCAAGTGGACGAATTGACGAGGCTGCTAGTATCCACCCAGGCGGAATCCACCGCTCGCTCCCGCCAGATCGAGGAGTTCGGCAAACTCTTGGCAGCGGTCGCGCAGGATGGGACCGCTCGTTTGGAGCAGATACGAAACCTGACAGATACCGTCCGATCCCTCGTCGACGACAACCGTCAACAGCACACACAAGTGGAGACACTGACCCGCTGGCTCCAGGAGCGAGACGCAGCGGCCCTTGAACTCACCCATGCACATCAGTCCGCGGAAAGGCATTCCGCGTCGCTGGGAACGAGGCTGGGCGAAGCTGAGCAAAAATTGGACCTCCTGCGCACCGAGAACCAGCAGCTGCAATCGGAGCTGCATGACCGCGAGTCAGAACTTCGAGTACTGGAGGAACAACTTGAAAGCCTTGAAAGGGCACGCCTCCTGCGTTTCGGCCGCCGGGTTGGCCTACTACGACCAACTCCAACCCGTCGAGCGGACTGAAATCTGCCCGTTCCCAGAATACTCTCGCCCCACATGCAGCAGGACCCACGAAATCCCGGTTTGACCGACACAGAATCAAACGCATTGACGGACGCGGCGCTCAACTCGGACCTTCGCCGATCGCGGCGCGAAGCATCTTTGGCCACTCGCCTGCTCGCGACCGAAACACCGCCCGCTCCGCGGCGGGATGAGCCAGTGCCCATGCCCGCACATCTTGCTACGATTCCCGCGACACCGGGCGTCGCTTGGATGATCGAACAAGCCCAGATGGCCTTGGCAGATGGAACGGTGTCCGGATGGTTTATTCCGAACGACTCCGTCCCCCATGCGAGAGCCCGGCCGGTGCTTGTGTTGCAGGTGGGAAATCAGTGGCACGCCGTCGCCGGAAAGCGAATCCATCGGCCCGACGTCGCCACCTCCGCGATTTCGCGCACCGGCAAAACTGGGGAGCTGTCCGATCTAGGGTTCCTTTTCGAGTTTTCCACCCGGTCGTTCGAAGGCACGAGCAGAGGCGGGCGTATCCTCTACGTTGGTCCCGACGGCTCCGCCCAAGCCACTCCGTTCTTCACTTTCTCATGAGCTCAACGTTCGGTCCCTCCGTCGACCCCAACCTTCTCCCGCTCCGGCACAGCCGCGCGCCGGCGAGTAGCCTTCGCATCGCCATCGATTTATCCTTGTTGCGTCCGCGGGGCGAGAACGGCGGCATCAAGCCCTTTGCCTTCGAGTACATTCGGGAACTCGCTCGCATCGAAGGCGAAGCCGTCACGTTCGTCTTCCTCACGTGGTCCTGCTCCCACGACGAAGTGCGCGCCTTGGCGAGACCTCACGACGAACTTGTCTGCGTTCGCCATACCGATGATTCGCCGCTCTCCGAAGTCTCGGGCTGGCGTGAAGGCGAGGTGCTTTGGCTCAATCCGCCCCCCACTCTCTTGGTGCAGTTGAAAGTATCGCTCCTCTACGCGCCCTTGGGATCCGCCGAGTTCGCCTGCCCCGGGGTGCCCTTGGTTGTAACCGTCGCCGACGTCTTGCATCGCGACTACCCGCTTACCCTTGAGCCACACGTGGTAGCCCATCGCGAGTCGGTGTTCCAAGATCTCGTCAAGGTCGCCGACCGGTATCAGTGCATCTCTTCCCACACGGCCAGTCGCCTCATCGAACTGTTCGGCGTCGACCCCGCCCGCGCTTTTCGCACCTACATCGTTATCCAAGAGCGACTTGACTGCACCAAAGCGAGTGGTGATCGCCCGATTCCCGAACAGTACTTCTTCTTCCCCGCCAACGCCTGGCAGCACAAGAATCACAAGACGTTGCTCGTCGCCTACCGGCTGTACCGCCACCTCGCCGGCCCGGGCGCTTGGGAGCTGGTACTGACCGGCCACGACGACGATGCAATGCGTGGCGTGCTCGCCGCCGCCCAATCGTTGGGGATCGCCGAACATGTTCGTTTCTTCGGGCATCTCTCGGACACCGAATTCGCCGCCGTCTGGCGCCACGCGGGAGCAATGGTTTTCCCCTCCCTCCACGAAGGCTTCGGAATCCCCCTGCTCGAATCGATGCATTTCGGGATTCCGGTCCTCTCCAGCCCCGATACGTCTTTGTCAGAAATCGGCAGCGACGCAGTCCTCTTCTCCGATCCTCGGGCGCCGGACGAATGGGCCCGGTCCATGGTCAAGATCGCCGCCGATCAGGATCTCCGCAGGCGCCTCGTCGCCGCGGGTAAGACTCGGCTCGGCGATTTTTCGCTTAGCACTGAAACAACCGCTTTCCAACAAGTCCTCCGCGAAGTCGCATCGCGCCGTTCCGACCGCCTCTGGTCGAAGGGAATCCACATCGACGGCTGGACCGAGCACCATGCGGTGGTAGCGCTCCCTGCGCAGGGCGGCGTCACGCAGCTCACTGTCAATATCGCACCGATGCCGGCGGATCGTCGTCTGCGCCTTTCCCGCGGGCTGACACCGTTTGGCGGCTTTGCCTTGGCCGCAGGCGTTCCGCATCAGCTGTGCGTCGAGATGGAGCTGACCGGTGAACCATTGCTGCTCGAAATCCCCGACGCAGCCAACCTGAACCCGGCCGACCACCGCGCTCACGGTGTGCTCATCGGATCGATCACCATCGGCACGACCGCCGGCGAACTGGTCGTCTACCCCCGTCGCTCTTGAAGATCTCCGTCATTGTTCCCTCGTACAATCAGGGTCTGTATCTCGATGCCACCCTCCGCAGCATCCTTGATCAGTCGTACGTGGGCACCGAGGTGATCGTGAAGGACGGCGGCAGCACCGACAACTCGGTCGAGATCCTCCGTTCGTTCGGCAACCGTATCCGGTGGCGTTCCGCGCGAGATCGCGGGCAAACCGATGCGATCAACCAGGGACTCCGCGAGGCCACCGGCGAGATCGTCGCCTATCTCAATTCTGACGACGTCTACCTGCCGGACGCGCTCACCACGGTGGCGGCCTATTTCACCGCCCATCCCGAATGCCAGATCCTCTTCGGCGACGCCCTACACCTGCATGCGGACGGCTCGGTCATGGAACCCTACCCGACGCAGCCATGGGACTACAACCGGCTCTTCGAGACCTGCTACATCTGCCAGCCCGCGGCGTTCTGGAGAAGAAGCCTGCAGGCACGCTTCGGATATTTCGATGAGACCCTGCACTACTCGATGGACTATGAGTTCTGGTTGCGCGTCGGCGCCCGGGAACCGCTGCACCACTTGGCAGGATGGGTGCTCGCCGGCTCCCGGTTGCACGGCGAAACCAAAACCCTTCGCCACCGGGTGCCGTTCCACCGCGAGATCCTGCAAGTGATCCAGCAATACGCCAACCGCCCCGATCAGAGCTACGGATGGCTCAAGCACCTCGCCAGTCTGCGGGCGCGCGACGACGGTTTCCACCCGTCGGCCGATCCCCGCACCCACGCCGCGCACGTCCGGCAATTTTGCCGCCATGTCCTCACCTATGCCGAGCAGTACCGGATCGCCGTTGACGAGGGACTGCTGGCCGAGCTCGATGAACTCTTGAGTACGACCTCTTACCAACCATGAAGATCGGTTTCGATGTTGCCCAGACCTGCAGCGAACGCGCCGGATGCGCTTGGTACGCGGACTCACTAATCCGGGCAATGGTCAAGCTGGCACCCAAGGACGACTTCTTTCTGTACCACCAATTCGGTGATTGGATCAATCCTTCGACCCAAGCGGGCACCATGATCAGTGCGCCCAACGTCACCAACACATTCACCGACATCACCCCACATGAAGCGGCCCGGATTTGGCAAAGCCCGCCCGAACTTCTGATCAAGACCGGGGCTCCGGACATCGTCCATGCCACTTCATTCCGCTCCCCCAAAGTTCTTGGGGCCAAACTGGTGTTCACCGTCTACGATGTCTCCTTCTGGGCGGTTCCCCAGTTCACCACCGAGGCTAACCGCCTCGCGTGCCAAGCGGGGAACCTGCAGGCACTGCAGAACGCCGATGGGTTCCTTTTCATCTCCCAAAGCGCGCGTGACGAATTCGAACGGTTCCTCCCCGACTGGCTGGAAACCAACAAACGCCCTTGGGCTGTGACCCCGCTTGCGCCGCGCCAATCGATCAGCCCGCACCCCGCACTGATAAAAACGGGCGACCGGTACTTTCTCGCTGTCGGCTCGCTTGAGCCGCGCAAGAATTACGAAGCATTGCTGGACGCGTTGGAGCTCTACTGGGCTACCACCCAGCACAAAACTCCACTTTGGATCGCCGGTGGTCCCGGGTGGCGATCGAAGAAACTCAAAGACCGCATTAACCACCTTGAGACCAGCGGTGAAGTCCGCTACTTGGGATATATTCCCGACTCAGAACTGGGCAATTTGATGGCCGACGCGCAGGCGCTCGTCTTCCCCAGTTGGTATGAAGGCTTTGGACTCCCGATCGTCGAGGCCATGGCCTGTGGCTGCCCCGTTATCTGTAGCGGAAACACAAGTCTGCGCGAAGCCGGTGGCAACGCAGCCGTATATGTTGACCCGAACGCCCCATTATCGATTGCAACGGCGATGCACGAACTCGAAAGGGCCCCGTCGATTCGCGCGGAGCTGCGCCAAAAGGGACTGGCTTGGTCAAAGTCATTCACTTGGGACCAGACGGCCGAAGCAACACTCCGCTTCTACAATAAAATCATGGCCTCCGACTATCCCAAGCCCCCGTCGCCCCAGACGGCTAGAACGCCACACCGGACCAAGGATAGACCAATCGGCTCTCATGCCTCCAACTCCCCTGGCACCGTCACCGAAATCAAATGAGTGCAACCATTCATCGCGTCCCAACCGCCCTCGATCCCTCCACGCGCCTGCGCGTTGGGCTAATCCTCGCCACCATCGCGGTCTTTGGGGGAGTTGCACTCCTGCCGCAATGCCTCCCCAACGACTGGTTTTTCCTCGATACACCAACCATGAAGGGGCTCTTCCCCTTCCAATGGGCCCTCCTGCTGCCGAACCCGGGATCAGGCCGCCACCTCGCGTTCTATCAACTCTTCCACGGTTTCGCCCAATTCGTTTTTGGACCGAGCCCGCGTTCTTTCTTCCTGCTTCAATCCCTCTTTATCCTCGCCGCGGTTGCCTTGCTCTTCTGGCGTCTACGACGGATTCCCAACGCAGCCGGATACATTCCCTTGTTTCTTCTAGCTTTGTTCCCATGCAGTGCTGCAGACCTGTACGCGACAGCGGGGAAATCTGAAACCATCGCCATCGTCTTCTTTCTTCTGGCAGTCGCCATCGTATTCCGTCCCAGCTCCCACGGTTTCGCCCTCAATGCCCTTCTCGCCGGCACCACCACCATGCTGCTGCAGTGGACAAAGGAAACAGCCCCGGCGCTCGTTCTCTTTTTTCTAGTCTTCAATGCGATCACGTTTTTCTCGGTCTCAGCTACTCCCGAGAAGGCCCGCCCCAACTGGGGCTTGAGCATCGGGAGCCTATTGGGGCTGGCCGCCGCCAAGATCATTACTGCGGTACTGACCCAGCCCTCAATCGGTGCGGCCACCTACATTCAGTACACGATCACGCCTGAATTGCTCCGGAATAATCTCGCACAATACTGGCGGTCCTCTCCAACGCTGTTTCTCACAGGGGGCATCGCCCTCGCCTCCATCGGCTGGTGTCTGCGCTGCCGCTTGCCCGCACGGACACTCGCACCAAGCGCGGCCTGTCTAGCCGCAGCTTTGTCCTACTTTTGCGGGCTCCTACTTTGGAAATGGCCCCAGTGTTATTACATCTCGATCCCCGAGATTCTCTTCGCGTTTTCAGCGCTTTTCGCCCTCTCCTTGATTCCTTCCGACACGGGATTCAGCCGTGCGACCCGGGCTGTGCTGCTTACGCTATTTGTCTATGCCGGCCTGATCAACTTCGGCAATTTCCAGTATTTCTCCACAGCACAACGCGCGGTCTCCCATTCCTATGCGTTCGCCGCAAAAGCCGCCGCGGAGAAACTCACCCACCCAGTACATTCAGGGCAGCCCCGGCTGTACCTCGCTAATTTCCCCCCCGGCCATGAGGCCGTCCAGCAAACCGCCGTCCTGCTCCGCGGGTGTTTTCACTTGCAGACTCCCGTGGAAGGAACGCAACTGGCCACGCTCGGCTTGCGGCCGGCACCGATAAATACCCGCGCAGTGAAGCCCGCCTTCCACCGAGGCGATCTGGTACTTGTGCTCAAGCAGCGAATTCAAGGACTACCACACCAGCCCATGCGTTGCATCTCGCCCTCGGCTACCCCGGAACCGAGCGAAACACTCTTTCCTGAATCCAACTTCGAGCGAGTGGCATTGATCGATTCATCGATCAAACTGCCAACCTTCGCCCTCTTCGGAGCGATCACGATCAACAAGGTCGACTCCGGTGCCGCGATCTATCGCTACACCGCAAACTGAGCCCCATGAGCCGCCGGCCCCGCATCCCTCCGCAACACTTCACGATAGTACTTTTCCACCGCTTGTGAACAAAGTCCTCATTACCGGCGCGGCCGGCTTCATCGGGTCCCACCTCGTCGAGCAATGCCTCGCCCTCGGCCTGCAAGTGACCGGCTTCGTCCGGTACAATTCCACCGGCAACTACCCGTCGCTGCAGGCGGTGGTCGACCATCCCGGCTTCCGACTGCACCGGGGCGACATCCGTGACCTCGATTCCGTTAAGGCGGCGGCACATGGGTGCGACACCATCCTGCATCTGGCCGCGTTGATTGGGATTCCCTACTCTTACGAATCGCCGATCGCCTATATTCGTACCAACATTGAGGGCACCTACAACATTCTTGAGGCAGCTCGGGCGCACGACTGCCGGAATGTCGTTGTGACCTCGACCAGCGAAACCTACGGGACCGCCCAGTTTGTCCCGATCACCGAAGAACATCCCGCGAATGCCCAGTCCCCCTATGCCGCAACGAAGGTCGCGGCCGATCAGCTGGCGCTGAGCTACTTCCGCAGCTTCGAGCTCCCCGTAAAAATCATCAGACCATTCAACACCTACGGTCCTCGCCAGTCGGCTCGTGCCATTATCCCCACGGTGATCAGCCAGCTCTTGGCCGGCCACACCTCTATACGACTCGGGAGCACTGCCCCTACCCGAGACTTGACCTTTGTCGCGGACACCGTCGCCGGCTTCATTGCTGTCGCCGGGTCCGAACGCTGCCAGGGTGAGGTCGTGAATCTGGGGACGCAAAGCGAGATCACCATCGGTGACCTTGCGCACCGCATCGCCGGCCGGCTAGGCGTTGCCCTCACAATCGAAACCGATACTGGCCGTCTGCGGCCTGCGGCCAGCGAGGTCGAGCGGCTGCTGAGCGACAACTCCAAGGTGCGGCGTCTCGCCGATTGGAAGCCGATCGTCGACCTTGACGACGGGCTCGACCGCACAATAGCGTGGATGCGCTCCAACCAGCAACTGTACAGTCCCAACCGCTACCAGACCTGATACCATGAAAGCGTTGATCCTTGCCGGTGGTCGCGGAACCCGGCTGCACCCCTATACCACCGTCATCCCGAAACCGCTGATGCCGATCGGAGACCGCCCAATCCTTGAGATTCTGCTGCTGCAATTGCGGGCCGCCGGGATCAAGGAAGTCGTGCTGGCCGTAGGCTACCTCGCCCACTTACTGCGGGCCTATTTCGGCGACGGAAAACGCTGGAAGATGAAGATCCACTACGTCGAGGAGCAAGCACCGCTCGGCACGGCTGGACCAATCGGCTTGGCCATCAACCGGCTGGGGCAGGATTTCCTGATGATGAACGGAGATCTCCTCACCACCATGGATTTCACCACCCTGATCCACCACCACCAGAGCGCAACCGCAGCGGCGACCATCGGCATCCACGCAAGGGAGGTCAAAATCGACTTCGGGGTGGTCACCGCCGACAGCCAAGGTCAACTCGCCGGCTACGACGAGAAACCAAGTCTCCATTACAACGTCAGCATGGGCGTCTATATGCTCAATCGCCGCGCGATCCGGCCGTTCGTCACGCCCGTGCACCGGTTGGATGCCCCCGACCTGATGCGGCAATTGGTCGCAGATAGCCAGAAGGTGCTTTGCTTCCAAAGCGATTGCTATTGGCTCGATATCGGCCGCCCCGAGGACTACCGCTTGGCGAATGAACTCATGGAGACGGGCCAACTGAAACTCCCAGCACTGGACGACCAATGATCGCCGTTGTCACAGGCGCCAACGGATTCTGCGGCCGGGCCATGGTGGCGTACCTCATCGCCCTCGGCGTGGAGGTTGTTTCGCTGCGACGTGCCGATTTCTATCCGGCCGGCAGCGTGGCCACGCGCCCTTGCGCAGCCACAATCGCCGCGCATCTCCCCTCCCAAAGCATCGATTACGTTTTCCACCTCGTTGGGCAAACGGACAGTTCCTCCACACCTGAGCTCTTCGTTACCAATGTCCTTACCGCCACGGCCCTCTTCGAGGCATTGCGCGCCACCCGACAGAACCCAGTCGTCGTTCTCACAGGTTCGGCCGCGGAGTATGGGATGATCACCCCCGCCGACCTTCCACTGTACGAGAGCCGACCCGAGAACCCGGTCGACAGCTATGGCATGAGCAAGACCATCCAGACGCGCATCGGGCAGCTGGCAATTGCAGCCGGTCATCGTGTCGTGCTCTCCCGCCCCTTCAACATCGTCGGCCCCGGAATGCCCTCACGTTTAGCGCTGGGGAACTTTCTGCGGCAATTGGCGACGCGCACCGTCACCCCTCCCTGCATCCTGCGAACTGGCACCCTGCAGACCAGCCGCGACTTCGTACATATAGACGATGCAGTCCGAGCCTGGTGGGAGCTGGCCAATCAGCCGAATGCCCAAGGTCAAATCATCAATCTATGTTCTGGCCTCCCGCTACGCATCGGCCAAATCGTCGAATGGATGGTTTCAGCGGTGCCGTTCCCAGTCCAAGTGCAATCCACGATCGATGAGAACCGCCGCAACGACAGCCCTGAGCATTTCGGATCGCCGGCCCTTCTCAGAACACTGTTGGGATGGGCGCCAACTCCGCTGACCGCCGACATAGTTGGAATCATCACTCGACAACACCTCGCTTCATCATGCGCCGCCTGACTGTGATCGCCCCGGTTTTCCAAGAAGAAGACCTCATCGCTGAATTCCACGCACAGTTGCTTGAGGAACTGGACCGTTTGCATCCCCGCTACGAAACCAACGTGCTCTACGTATGCGATCCCGGAAAGGACCATACCGAGGCGCAGTTGCAGTCCATCGCGGACTCAACCCCACGCGCCCAAGTGTTGTTTCTTTCCCGGCGCTTTGGCCACCAAGCAGCACTCGCTGCGGGCATTGATCACACCCATGCCGATGTGGTCGTAATGATGGACTGCGACCTTCAACACCCGCCCTCCGTCATTCCGAGGCTGATCGAGGAATTCGAACGCGGTGCGGAAATTGTCCACACCATCCGGCGCTATCCAACTGGTACAGGCTTCTTCAAACGCTCCTCCTCCCGCCTTTTCTACTGGTTGATCCAAGCGCTTTCCGACACGCCAATCGTAGAAAACGCCGCCGATTTTCGGCTCTTCTCCGGTCGTGTATGTGCGGTCTTTCAGACGCAGCTCCGCGAGCGCAACCAGTTCCTCCGGGGGCTGTTTTCCTGGGTTGGATTCCGGCAGGCCTACGTGAAATTCGACGCCCCGCACCGCGCGCGCGGAACGACCAAATACTCACTATCTCGGATGATTCATTTCGCAGTGTTCGGGATCACATCGTTCAGCAAGAAACCGCTACGCTATTCGATCTATCTCGGCCTTCTCAGCGCCATGCTCGGTCTCTCTCTTGCCGCCGTCACGGTATTCCAGTTCTTCGCAGGTGTGCGTTTTCCCGCCGGTTGGGCTACACTGCTCGCGTTGATTTCGCTTCTGGGCGGGGCTCAATTGGTCTGCCTCGGAGTATTGGGTGAATATATCGCCTCGATCTTTGACGAAGCGAAGGCACGCCCGAACTATCTCGTCGAATCGGCGAGGAATTTCGCCGCGATCACGCCATCCCCCGGGCGCGCCATTAATCCTGAAATCGATTCCATCCACCGCCCCAAAGCCCACCAATACTCCCCGCCGCCGATAAGCGGCACCTGATCATACTTCCACCACAACCATCAGCCATGCCCACTTCAAAACTATGAGCCGCCATTTGAACAATCGAGACCTCGCGTATGAGCAAATCGCCGCAGATTGGGGTTCCTTCATGGACAACTATGACCTCCGCCGGCGCATCGAGGTACTCGTTCACGATTTCCTCGGCGATCGAGTCGCCGGAAAATCCGTCTTGGACGCCGGATGCGGCCTCGGTGACTTCTCGCAGGCGCTAGCGGTCCTCAGCCCGAGCCGACACGTTGCGGTCGATATCTCGCCAAGTCTGGTAAGCGCCCTGCAGCACAAGATGCCCACGGTGGATGCCCGCGTCGCGGATCTGCTGGATCTACCCGCCGCACTCGGGCAGGAGACTTTCGATCTCGTCGTTTGCTCCGAGGTCATCGAGCACACCCCGGACCCGCTACTCGCCGTACGCAACTTGGCGGCACACGTCAGGCCGGGAGGCATGCTGGCACTCTCCTGCCCCAACGCACTCTGGAAATGGTCGCTCTATTGCGCGAAGACCCTTGGCGTGCGCAAGAAATACTTAGGCTATGAGAACTGGCAATGGGGTCGCAGCCTGAAGGGCGAACTGCGGGCGTGCGGACTGAGGGTCGTACGAGAAGAGGGCGTCCACCTTCTCCCGTGGCATGTGTGCCCCAAGTCCGTCCTCAGGGCGACCGACGCGCGCCTGCGCCGATTTACCTACGGGATCTCCGTCAATCTCGCGGTACTCGCGATCCGAGACTAGCCACTGAAGGCACCGCGATCCCTCCGTTTAGTTGCCCCCTTTGTTTCTTTGTCGAAACCGCTCGCGGCTATTCGAGCCCCAATGGAACCATAGCCCGAGCGGGTGGAACGTCCTCCTGCGGAAGGCTGTCGCGCATAATTGCCACCCTAATCAACGCGGCATTGTAGTCTGCCAGTCAGGGCGCCACTGCTATTGAGAGCCAGTTACACATGCCAAACGAATTCCAAAGCGCAGCACTACTCTCTATTGATGCGTGTCTCGTTGGTTTCCTCGCGACCGTCCTCCTGCGAGCACTGGCCCCCCGAGATCTGGACTTCAGATGCCGCGGCATCCTGTACTTTCTAGCCTGCGCCAACATCATACTCCTTTCGTGCCTCATCCTAGGATTTGCCGGGAGACTTCACCCCTTGGGGTTCCTCGGTCTCCACGCCGTGACCGCCGGATTCGCCTCGATATATTGGAAGCAGCCGAGAGCGGCCGAAAGACACAGGCTTTTCGCAAGACCGCAGGAGCTCCTGATGGTTTTCGGCGTTCTTTCGCTCGGAGCCGCATTTGCCGCTCTTTCGGTACAGGCTGTTCTGGCCGAGCCATTGAACTTCGACTCTAACACCTACCGACTCACCCGGATTGGTTACTGGCTGCAAGAACAGCGCCTAACAACCTTCCCGGACAACGACGTACGACACAACTACATCCCTTGCTACCCCGACCTCTTGATGCTGTGGGTTACGTCCTTTTTCGCGAATGGCTATCCAGCCGTCAACCTCGTCCAAACCCTCTCCGGCGCGGTTCTTTGCCTGGCCACGTGGGAACTCGGCTCGGCCTTCCAGTTCCGCGCCCATGCAAAGCTGGCGATCGTCGCCGCTCTACTCAGCTTCCCTAATGTCGCGCTCCAGTTGGTAACCTCGCAATCCGACCTCATCGCCACAGCCCTATCGTTCTCCGGTATAGCACTTCTGTGGCACGCTTTACACAAACGGGACAACCACTATTGGGTTTGGTGTGGTCTCGCCTTTGGCACCGCAATCGGGGCAAAGCCGACAGTGCTATTCTGGGGGCCCGGTTGCCTAGCGCTCTTGGTTTACTGGGGCCGCAATCTCCACCCGTTTAACCTGCGAGACCTTCGAGGACTTGCGGGGTGCGCGGCGATTGCCCTCATGATAGCAGCCCCCCCCT
>CAJCBL010000090.1 GCA_903960515.1 uncultured Verrucomicrobiota bacterium | reverse complement strand
GTATCCAGCAGCTCGCCGTAGAGGGCAGCCGCCTGCACATCCCCATGATCTTCGGATACGATGTAATCCACGGCTACAGCACCATTTTCCCCGTACCACTGGGCGAGGCCGCCAGTTGGGACCTCGACGCCATCACCCTAGCCGCCCGCATCGCCGCCACCGAGGCGGCCGCCGCCGGAGTGGACTGGACCTTCGCACCGATGGTCGACATCGCCCGCGACGCGCGCTGGGGCCGCATCATGGAGGGCGCCGGCGAGGACCCCTGCCTCGGCAGCGCCATAGCCGCAGCCCGCGTGCGGGGCTTCCAGGGACCCGACCTTCGCGCACCCGACGCCGTGGCCGCCTGCGTGAAACATTTCGCCGGTTACGGCTTCGGCGAGGCCGGCCGCGACTACAACACTGCCGATATCTCCGAATCCACGTTGCAAAACATTGTGCTGCCCCCCTTTCGCGCCGCCGTAGACGCCGGTGCCGCCACGGTGATGTCGTCCTTCAACGACATCGGCGGCCTGCCGGCGGTCATCCACACCCGGCTCCAGCGCGAAACCCTCAAGGGCGCGTGGGGCTTCCCCGGCTTCATCGTCTCCGACTGGGGTGCGATCCGCGAATCCATCGCCCACGGAGTATCCGTAGATCTGCGCGACGCCGCGCGCCTCGCCATCAACTCGGGCAACGACATGGACATGGAGTCCTCCGCCTACTCGCGCCACCTCGCCTCGCTCCTCGCTGCCGGCTCCGTGCAGGCCGCCACGCTCGATGACGCCGTGCGCCGTATCCTGCGGGTCAAGTTCGCACTCGGCCTCTTCGACGACCCGTACCGGCGCTGCGACCCCGAGCGCGAGAAGCGCGTGATGGGCGCGCCCGAGCATCTGGCCGCCGCCCGCGATGTGGCCCGCAAGTCGATCGTGTTGCTCAAGAACTCCGGCTCCCTCCTGCCCCTCGACCCGAAGACCCGCCGTATCGCCGTCATCGGCTGGCTCGCGGCCGACAAGGACACTCCGCTGGGCAACTGGCGAGGGCACGGCCAGATCGACTCCGCAGTCTCATTACTCGAGGGGATCCGCGCCGCCGTCGGCCCCCGCACCATCGTCGACTACGCCGAGGGGGCGGAGCTCACCGTAGGCGACCGCCATGCTTTCGTGGATTCGCAGTACAACACTACGAACCGCTCCGGATTCCGCGCCGCAGTGGCCGCTGCGCGCCGGGCCGATGTTGTCGTGCTAGCGCTGGGCGAGGACGCCTGGCAAACCGGCGAAGGCCGCAGCCAGACCGACATCGGACTCAAGGGGCTCCAGCAGGAGCTCTTCGCCGCAGTGAGCGCCGCCAATCCGCACACCATCGTCGTGCTCATGAGCGGCCGCCCGCTCGTCCTCGGGCCGGTGGCAGAGAAGGCGCCCGGGCTGCTCGCGGCCTGGCACCTGGGCTCGCAGGCCGGCCACGCGATCGCCGACGTACTTTTCGGCAAGTACAACCCCTCGGGCAAACTGCCGGCCAGCTTCCCGCGCGCCGTGGGGCAGTGCCCGGTCTACTACGCCCGCAAGAGCACCGGCCGGCCTGTGCCGGAGGACCCGCGCGTCTTCTGGTCCCACTATTCCGATACACCCAACACCCCGCTCTACCCCTTCGGCTTCGGCCTGAGCTACACCACCTTCCGGCTCTCCGCGCCGCACCTGAGCGCCAGCGCCATCGGCCCGAGCGACACTCTCCAGGTCACCACGACGGTCACCAACGCTGGAACACGCTCCGGTGCCGAAGTGGTGCAACTCTACCTGCGTGATGTCGTGGGCAGCGAGACCCGGCCGGTGAGGCAGCTCAAGGGTTTCCGCAAAGTGGAACTCCAGCCCGGCGAGACGCGCGAGGTGACCTTCGCGCTCACGTCCGCAGATCTCGCCTACTTCACCCCGCGCGGCGTCTGGGAAGCCGAGCCCGGGGAATTTCAGGTGTTTGTGGGCAACAGTTCCGAGGCGGACCAGCCGGTTTCCTTCATTCTGCGCTCAAAATAGTAAAGTCACCGCTAAGGCCGCTACTGGGACCTCCGCTTGTAGGGTCGCGACCCGCGTTCGCAGAGGCGTCATCCACCTCCACATCCGCGCGTCACGAACGACCACCGACACCCCAAACCGTTTGCCCTCACGGTCGTGAGGACAAACGGTTTGGCATTCCGCACGGGCAGCGGCGTCGGGAACCATGCCCGCCCCACTCCCATCATCGCCTGCGGATTCGTTGATATGTTTTGCTTTGACCGAGCACACCGCCTCCTCATTTTGACCCTACATGGCCACCGCAGACTTCACCTCCGCTTCGTCCGCCGCCTTCGCAGCTCTCTTCGCGCAACGTATCGTCGTGCTGGACGGCGCCATGGGCTCGATGATCCAGGGCTACGGTCTCCAGGAGGCCGATTTTCGCGGGACTCGTTTCGGCGCACACCCGCATGACCTGAAGGGAAACAACGACCTGCTGAGCATCACCCGGCCCGACGTAGTCACCGAGATTCACGGACGCTATTTCGCCGCCGGCGCCGACCTGGTGGAGACCAACACCTTCAACGCCACCTCCATCTCGCAGGCCGACTACCGTACCGAGTCGCTGGTCACCGAGATCAACACAGCCGCCGTGGCCTGCGCCCGCCGCGCCGCCCTTCAGGCGGAGGCCGCCAGGCCGGGCCGCCGCTGCTTCGTAGCCGGGGCCGTGGGACCGCTCAACCGCACGCTCTCGATGTCGCCGGACGTCAACCGCCCTGAATACCGCGCCGTCGTGTGGCCGCAGGTCGTGGCGGCCTACACCGAGCAGATCCGCGCGCTCATCGCGGCCGGCGTCGACGCGCTGCTCATCGAGACGATCTTCGACACCCTCAACGCCAAGGCCGCCCTCTTCGCCACCGCCTCGCTCTTCGAGGAGCTCGGCATCCGCATCCCGGTGATGATCAGCGTCACCATCACCGACGCCTCCGGCCGCACCCTCTCCGGCCAAACTGTAGCGGCTTTCTACAACAGCGTGCGCCACGCCCGCCCCTTCTCCGTGGGCTTCAACTGCGCCCTTGGGGCCAAGGACATGCGCCCCTACCTCGAGGAACTCGCCCGCCTGGCCGAGTGCCATGTAACCTGCTACCCCAACGCCGGCCTGCCCAATGCCTTCGGCGGCTACGACGAAACGCCCGCTGACATGGCCGCCGTGCTGCGCGACTTCGCCGCCCAGGGCTGGCTCAATCTCGTAGGTGGTTGCTGCGGCACCACCCCCGACCACATCGCCGCCATCGCCGCCGCCGTGCGCGACCTCCCCCCCCGCCGCACTCCCGCCCTCGCGCCCGCCCTGCGTCTCAGCGGTCTGGAGCCGCTGGTGGTGGGCTGAGGCTGCGCCGAGCGAATAGGTCCGCTAAAGCCCTATAGGTCCTATAGGTCGTATAGCCTCGATCACCGGCCGCCTCTCCAACTCTCCGATTTCAGCCTTCCGCCTTCCATGCACAACGCCCTCCCGGTATTCGACTCACCCTTCGCCCTAGTGGCACGGCGGGGCCGGCATGTCGTCGCCGAACTTCGGGCACCGGCAAAAGTGCTCAGCACCTGCTCGGTCAACGGGGGCTTCCGCACCGATGTGCGCCACCTCGTAAACCACCAGAGCTGCGAGCCGGTGAAGCACCAGGAACGCTTCGATTTCATCACCGGCCTCGGCTCCGAGGGCTACCACAACTCCGTGTGCGCCGAGCTAGACCTCGCGCCCGCCACCACCGCAGTGATGGGCACCGCCGCGGCTATGCAATACCTCGGCTTGGTCACGCACACCTACGGCGAGCTGGCGATCACCGCCATCGTGACAGGCGGCGTCACAGGCAATGCCGGCAGCGCCGGAGATCCAGCCCACTACGACGAGGCCGACGGCAAATGGGTGCGCACCGCCCCCGCCGGCGCCGCGGCGAAACCGCCCGGCACGCACAGTGGAACAATAAATACGCTGCTGCTCTTCTCCGCACCGCTCAACGACACCGCGCTGGCCCGCGCCGTGATGACGATGACCGAGGCCAAGACCTCCGCGCTCCTGGAGCTCGCCATCGGCAGCAAGTCTTCCTGGCGCTTCGCGACCGGCACCGGCACCGACCAGTACGCCATCGCCGCCCCAGTAGCCGGATCGTCGGCACGCACATGGACCGGAAAGCACACGAAGGCCGGCGAGCTCATCGGCCGCGCCGTGCGCGACGCCACGCTCGAAGCGCTGCGCTGGCAAAACGGGCTGGAGCCCAGCTACACACGCTCTCTCTTCCACGCCCTGGGCCGCTTCGGTCTCAAAGAGGAGGAATTCAAAGAGAAGATCGGCCGCTGGCTCGACCCCGCGCAGTGCCAGCTTCTCAAGGACAACTGGAACCCGGTTGTCTACGAGCCGCAGTCGGCCGCGGCCGCCTACGCGCTGGCCTCGGTGCTCGACCGCACCCTGGCCGGCACACTGTCGCCCTCCACCGCTCGCGAGGCGCTCATCGGACAGGCCGCCTTGCTGGCCGCCGGGCTCGCCGCGCGCCCCGAGGAGTTCGCCTCGTTGCGCTCCGAGCTCATTCCGGCACTACCGGTGGACCTCACTGCAGTGCCCGAACAACTCCTGCCTGCGGCGATGGAACTGGTCACCCGCGCCATCGCACTGGGCTGGCAACGCAAGTGGCAGAGCTGAGCGCCACAATGCGATTGGCCCACACATCCGCCCCCCGGCCGCATTTGCCTGATGCAGGAGCGTGCTTACACGCGATTCCGGGCTTGGTTTCCGCTACCGTCGTAGGAGCGTGCGTGCACGCGATTCCCGGCGCAGATCGCGTGCAAGCACGCTCCTACACAAGGCGGGGCAACTGCTGAGCCGATGGCCGACCTCGTCTCCACTTTCACCGCAGCGCTTGGGCAGAGTATCGGATTTCTCCAGCCGCGCTTCTTTCTCTGGGCCGCGCTTGGCCTCGGGCTCGACGCGCTCATCGGCGATCCTGTTTTCGCCGCGCATCCGATCCGGCTGCTCGGCCGCCTGCTCGCCTTCTACGAGCGCATCCTCTTCCGCCTCGGAGCCCACGGATACGCTGGCGGCATCGCCCTGCTGTTCCTGCTCGCCGGCACCGTGCTGCCGCTCTGCCTGGCGCTGCTCGCCGCCGCCCACGCCCTGCATCCGTATGCCCTCCACGCTGCGGCCGGACTCATCGCCTGGGCCTGCCTCGCGCTGCGCGACCTCATAGCCCACGGCGAACGCATCGCCCGCGCCGTAGGCCGCGGCGACCTGCCCGCCGCCCGTCACCACGTTTCAATGCTGGTAGGGCGCGATACCGACAAGATGGACCTCGCCGCCTGCGGCCGCGGCGCCGTGGAGAGCATGGCGGAGAACCTTGTAGACGGCGTGCTATCGCCGCTGGCCTTCCTGCTGCTCTTCGGTCCCCTGGCCGCCGTGCTCTTCAAGATCGTGAGCACCATGGATAGCATGGTCGGATACAAATCCGACCGCTACCTGCGCTTCGGCTGGTGCGGCGCCCGCACCGACGACCTCGCCAACCTGCTGCCCGCCCGCTGGAGCTGGCTGCTGCTCTCCGCACTGGCGGCATTGATTCCCGGCTACAGCGGGCGCAAGGCCTGGCGCTGCGGGCTCGCGCAACACGCGCTGGTGCCCGGCCCCAACAGCGGCTGGCCGGAGTGCACCATCGCCGGTGCCCTCCAGCGCCGGCTCATCGGCCCGCTCTTCAAGAACGGGGTGCAGGTGTGCGACCTCTGGCTTGGCGAGCCCACCGACCCCGCCGGCGCCGAGCCGCGCGACATCCGCCGCACCTACGCCCTGCTCATCCTGTCCACAGTGATCACCTACGCCGCCTTCGCTGGTGTGGCCTTTCTCCTTCTGTAGGCTCCTATTGGTTCTCCTACCTCTGCCGATCCGGTGGACCATACCGATCAGGCTCATCACCGATCCGCTCTCTTCTACCTTCCGCATTCCGCCTTCAGCATTCAGCCTTTCCCTCCCACCATGACCCGCAGCGCATCCAGTTTTCTCGTCGTCGGCGAACGCACCAACATCACCGGCTCGCCCAAATTCGCGAAGGCCCTGAAGGCCGGCGACTGGGACACCTGCCTCTCCATCGCCCTCCAGCAGGTACAGGCGGGCGCCAACATCATCGACATCAACGTGGATGAGGCGCTCATCGACGGGGAGGCCACGATGGTGAAATTTCTCAACCTCATCGCCGCCGAGCCCGAGATCACCCGCGTACCGGTGATGCTAGACTCCTCGAAGTGGTCCGTGCTGGAGGCCGGCCTGCAGTGTCTCCAGGGCAAGGGGATCGTGAACTCCATCTCGCTCAAGGACGGCGAATCCGAGTTCCTCCGCCGCGCCGGCCTGCTGCGCCGCTACGGAGCGGCCGCCGTGGTGATGGCCTTCGACGAACAGGGCCAGGCCGCCACCTGCGCCGAGAAGGTCCGCATCTGCACCCGGGCATATCACCTCCTCGTCGACCGCGCCGGCTTCCCCGCCGAGGACATCATCTTCGATCCCAACATCCTCACCGTCGGCACCGGCATCGAGGAGCACAACAACTACGCCGTAGACTTCTTCGAGGCTGTTCGGATTATCAAGCAGACGTTGCCACACGCCAAGGTGTCCGGCGGCGTTTCCAACGTTTCCTTCGCCTTCCGCGGCAACAACCCGGTGCGCGAGGCGATGCACGCCGCATTCCTCTACCACGCCATCGCCGCCGGCCTCGACATGGCCATCGTCAACGCCGGCATGCTCGGAGTGTACGAGGAGATCGAGCCCAACCTGCGCGAGCGTGTTGAGGATGTCCTGCTCAACCGCCGCCCCGACTCCACCGAACGACTCATCGAGATCGCGGAGCAGATAAAGGCGACCAACGGTGCAGCCGGCCAATCCGCGATCCGCGATCCGCAATCCGCAATCACGGACGCCTGGCGCAGCCTTCCGGTAGAGCAACGCCTCTCCCACGCACTGGTGAAGGGCATCGACGCCTTCGTGGAGGCCGACACCGAAGAAGCCCGCCGCAACACCACGAAGTATCCGCGCCCTCTCCACATCATCGAAGGGCCGCTCATGGACGGCATGCGCGTGGTGGGCGATCTCTTCGGCGCCGGCAAGATGTTCCTCCCGCAGGTGGTGAAGTCCGCCCGCGTGATGAAGAAGGCCGTGGCCGTGCTCACCCCGTTCATGGACGCCGAGAAGGAAGTGGCGCGCCGTGCGGCTGAGGAGGCACGGAAGCTGGATCCGCAATGCACCATCGCCACCCCTCAATCACAGGGGCGCATCGTGATGGCCACCGTCAAGGGCGACGTGCACGACATCGGCAAGAACATCGTAGGGGTTGTCCTCGCCTGTAACAACTACGAGGTCACCGACCTCGGGGTGATGGTCCCCGCCGAGAAGATACTTTCGGAGGCCCGCCGCCTGGGTGCCGACGCCATCGGCCTCTCCGGCCTGATCACCCCGTCGCTCGACGAGATGGTGCATGTAGCCAAAGAGATGCAGCGCCAGGGATTCACCATCCCACTACTCATCGGAGGGGCCACCACCAGCCCGGCGCACACCGCAGTGAAGATCGCCACCGAGTATCCACACGGAGTAGTCCACGTGCTCGACGCCTCGCGGGTCGTCAACGTAGCCTCCGCCCTGCTCTCGCCCGAGCAGAAACCCGCCTTCATCGCCGACCTCGCCGCCAAGCAGCAGCGCCAGCGCGACGAGTTCGCCGCCCGCCGCGCCCGCACCCCGCTCATCCCTCTGGCTGCCGCGCGCACCCGAGCCCCGAAATGCGACTGGGCGGAGATCGACATTCGGCGGCCCGAGTTCCTGGGGACGCGCGTTTTCAGTTCCGACCAATCGGCAATCGAAAATCCAAAATTGAAAATTGAACCCGGCGTCATCGCCGAGTTCATCGATTGGGCACCGTTCTTCAGCGCCTGGGAGTTGAGCGGGCGCTTCCCCGACATCCTCACCGACGCCACCGTGGGGGCCGAAGCGTCCAAGCTCTTTGCCGACGCCCAAGCCCTGCTCGCCCGCATCGTTGCGGAAGACCGCTTCGATCCGCGCGCCATCATCGCCTTCTTCCCGGGCAACTCCGTGGGCGACTCCGTGGAGCTGTACTCCGACGAGCAGCGCACCCGCGTTGTGGAGACCTTCCATTTCCTCCGACAGCAGAACGAGAAACCGGCCGAGCAGTGCAACCACTGCCTCGCCGACTTCATCGCCCCGAAATCGAGCGGCCGCATCGACTACTTGGGCGCCTTCGCCGTCACGGCCGGCCCGGGCGTGGAGCGTTTCGCCGCCGAGTTCAAGGCGGCCGGGGACGACTACTCCGCAATCATGGTACAGGCACTCGGTGATCGTATCGCCGAGGCCCTTGCCGAGTATTTCCACAAGCAGGCCCGCGACCTCTCCGGCTACGGTCGCTCCGAGGCTCTCACGATGGACGAGATCATCCGGGAGAAATACCGCGGTGTGCGCCCCGCCCCCGGATATCCTGCCTGCCCCGACCACACTCAGAAACCACAACTCTGGAAGCTGATGGGCGTTGAAGCGGCCACCGGAATGGAGCTCACCGAGAGTTGCGCGATGAAGCCGGCCAGCAGCGTGAGCGGCTTCTACTTCAACCACCCCGACTCGAAGTACTTCGCCGTAGGCAAACTCGCCCGAGACCAGATCGAAGACTACGCCGCCCGCAGCGCCCGTCCCGTAGGCGAAGTGGAGAAGTGGCTGGCTCCGTACCTCGGGTACGAGGCGTGAGGGTAGGGATCGTATTCGGGAGGGCGAAAAACCTGCGCCATTCCCCGCCTCTCCGTAATTCCGCTCCGGCAGGCAAACACCCCGCCGGGGCCACTATTTCCAGTGTCACTCAGCCAGCCGATGCTTCCAATAGCCGGGCCGCCGCTTGAGGTGCATGATCGCGACGATCCAAACGCGGTCGGGTTGCGCGACGAAGAGCACGCCATAGGGAAACGACCGCGCAAGAACCCGGCGCACCGGCGGGTCGTAGAGTTGATGGCGAAGCGGGTGCGCACACGCCGCGCGTATCAAGCCCTCAATCTCGTCGTAGAAACGTCCGCCCAACTCGGGACTGATCGCCGCGTAGTGACGCACCACCTCCAGAAACTCCGCATCCGCCTCGGGATGGAGCACCTGTTTCACCGGCCAATCAATTTGCGGGCCTTCGCCAAGGTTTCCTCAAGCGGGATCCCCTGAACTTGCCCAATCTCCAGTTCTGCGACCCGGCGCTGCGCCTCACGCCGCCATGCAGAGTCGGCCGACTCATCCAAGCCTCCGTGTTCGGGGATAAGAATACGATCCACCAATTCGACCACAGCATCGACAGGCCACCGACTGATCTCCTCGACAACTTTGTCAAAGGTCCATGGCCACGATTTCGAATCCTCCCCAACCACCCAATCTGTACCAGAATTCGGATTCCTTCCATGCCCCCCGTCCCGGTGAGGAGTCATCTGAGGCTTGCCCGACGAAGGCGCCACAACCGAATCATCCAGAGCGTCGAGACGATCACGAATCGTCGCCCGCTCCGCCGGGCTGAGCGTCACGAGAAGGGCCAATATTTCGGTCGTGCTCATGGCCCGAACATTGCCGATCGCCGTCCCAGCGCAACGCCAGGATCAGTTCGGAATTGCTCTATTGGCTGAGCACTCACCGAGAGTTGCGCGATGAAGCCTGCCAGCAGCGTGAGCGGCTTCTACTTCAACCACCCCGACTCGAAGTACTTCGCCGTGGGCAAACTCGCCCGCGACCAAGTCGAAGACTACGCCGCCCGCAGCGCCCGCCCCGTCTCCGAAATCGAAAAGTGGCTGGCTCGGTACCTCGGGTACGAGGCGTGAGGCGCGCGAACCGTGTTCCGAAGGGCGAGAAACCTGCGCCCTTCGCCCCCAATTCAGTGCTTCCGCTCAGGCTGGTAAACAGCCCGCCGAGCCTCGGCGATCACAGTCTTGATGCTGTCGTCGTGGGTTTGCTGCGATCACCGCTGGAACCGTTTACGCAACACTGCAAACCCCGCCGCCAATACACCCAAGGCTAAGGAAGCAACACTTGGCTCAGGGATTGCGATTGCGGAGACGGAATCCGTCCGGAGCCAGATTTGAGCGGCGTCCGAAACGACTCGAATGAAATTTACCTCACTGAAACTACCTGGGTCCACGATTGCGAAGGACTTCTGTGAGAACGTCTGCAGTTGATCGGAACCAAGGAAATTGAGATCAGCCGTTTGCATCGCCAGATGCACTCCAAACGGTGCGCCGAAATACGATTCGCTAGAAGTAAATGAAGCGCCAAAGCCATCGGTGTAGGGCATTCCTCCGAGATTGTCTCTAAGGCTGAAGGATGCCGCCCCAGACGAGAATGAATAGCTCCCAACCTGCAATCTCGCCTCGACCGGCGAGAAATCGCCCACCTGTGCGCTAGTATGCCCATCGACCGTCGCAAGTGGCATGCGGAACCTCAGATCGAACGGGGTTCCAACCTCAATCGAGGCATCCCATAGATGATAAGGCGGCTCAAGCTCGGTCTGAAACGTCACACTAACTGAACCGAGAAATCTATATTCGATATCTTGCGCCACCGCAGGCCCGACCAAGGCGCAAAGGATTCCGAGCGTTGTAATTGTTTTCATGTACAGCCGAACACTGGTTGTATTCCCTTATTCGGCCAGATGGAAACACGGCGTAATCATTTTACTACACAATCGTATCTCAATTTCTCCCCTCTGAACTTGGGCGAGCATGACGGGCAACTTTGGCTTCCGGCACAACCACCGCACGCCACCGAAATCGCCCTGCCCCGGTAGCAGCTATTTTCCGCTCAGCTTTCGGAGAATATGCTTCGCGAGCATCTCATTGATCTCGGCATGCCGAGGAACGGGTTGAGCCATCTTCGTACTCGGATTCTGATACCAGTCGTGCTTTGCGCCGTGGAGGATAAACACGCCACCGCACGCCTCAATGCGCTGGACCAGATCCCGCCGTTTCATGCCACCTCAAGTTCGGCGTGGCGGCGTACGTTCGGTATCGAGCCAGAGGTCAATTCACGGTGCAAATCAGCGAGATGCTCTTTCAAGTCCTCCAACGAGGTCCCTTGGGTGAGATAGTCTGGATACTCGTCGAGCTGGCCGACCCAGAAGCCGCCATCCTCCCAAAAAGTAAAACCAATCTTGTTCGCCGACATGCTTCTACGCTGGCCGGCGCCTCGCCTCAAGTCAACGGGGCGCGCGGCCATCACCGGGACGGCACGCCCTGTTGTCGTTATGCCGCTGAACATGGAGCCGTGAATATACCGGGGGAAGCGGACCTGCCCCCAACCCGTGGGCTACGCCACAAGCCTGTCACTGTCGGCTGGAAGCGCATCGCCCACCGCTGGAAACCCTGCCCCTGGCAACGGCCCGCAGTGCACCTGCGGGCCGACGCCGGCTTGGAACTACAACTTCCTCAAGGCGCCATACACCATGCCGAAGATCCCTTGCACGACGTCGCGGGCGGGCGCGTTGAGCGGCTTGTCCTTCTGCAGCAGCTCAATTCTCGCTCCGTACTCGGCGACCACCGACGGGCGTGGGGGGCACAGCAGCCGCAACAGCTCCGACAAGATCAATCGCGCACCGAGGTTCGTGGGCTGGGTGATGCACAGATGAAGCGCTCCATCCAGCACATCACGCTCGCCCATCAGGGTGCCCTCGGGAACGTTCGGCAGCGCATGGCAGCGGACACAATGGAGCCGCTCCAGGCACAGCAGATACAGACCGAAATCGCGTCCGGCCGGCACCACGTAGTCGGCCGGCGGTGTCGCCTGGGCGATCCCCGCCTCGCGCTGCAACAGCCCGATAACGTCAGCCGCCAGCGCGCGCAGCGCCGCCTCCGGCTCGTTGATGGTGAGTTGTGCCGAGGCACTGCCAAGCACGGCCGCATCGGCCACGCGAACCAGCCGCGCCTCCACAGTCCACGGCTCGGTTTGCACCTGGATGTGCGAAACAATGGCGTACCCGCACTCGGGATTCACCGAGCGCGACTGTTCGGCGGCCTCGGCGGCCGTCCAAGGCTGCCGCGCAACAACAAACGCCGGCGCCTCCCCGGCAATCCACGGTGCGATCGGGCGCACTCGCGCCTGCAGGCTGAAACGAATCTGCTCCGCCAAAAACAGCGGCACCGCGCGGCTGAAACGCCCCGCCGTATCCGAGACGTGCGGCGCACCCTGGCCTCCCTCCGGCGCGGGCGAATCCGCCGAGCTGCCGATAAACGCGATACTGGGCACATCGCCCACCGGCACCTCGAACAGCTCGGCCGCCAGCGAACGCGGCGGCAGCCAGATCGGGCCGTCGTCGACGAGAAGGGCGATCTTCCGCTCGCCCGGTTGCGCATTCTTCCCGAGATGGGCCATCCGCGCGCGAGCAAGATCGCTTTCCCAACTACCCAGAGCGGCGCGCCAGTCGAAACGCACCTGGGCAAAGAGCAGATCGAGCAGACCCCGGGCCGCCTGCAGTTGCCCCGTCTCAAGGCAGGCCCGGAAAAGGTTGTGGGCGCCCTGCAGGCCATGGGCCTCCACGGCGTAGAGCTGGGCGGCTTCCCTGAGCATGACGTCAGGATGGCCGGTATGGCCGAGGTCGCCGGTCATCTGCATGAGCAGGTCGAGGGGCACGGGCTTGCCCGCAAGCGCGATCGCCTCGCGATACAAGCCAAGCGCTGCATCCACCTCCTTGCGATCAAGGGCTGCGCGCGCATTCACCATCCGGGACCGCCAGTTGCCCGGCAACGCCCCGATGCGAACCAGCGCCTCCTTCACCATCTCGTCGCCTCCCTGCTTGTGCCGGCTCATGAGGAGGGCGCCGAATGCCTCGGGGTGGTTGGGATCCAAATCCAGCGCACGCCAGAACGACTGCTCGGCCAGCACCGTATCGCCGCGGGCCGCATGGACGAGGCCGAGATTCACCACCACGTTGGCGCTGGTGCCGTGCTTCCCGATGTACTCGCGCAATACCGACTCCGCGGAGTCGGTGCGGCCGAGTTCGCGGTGTACTACGGAGAGGATCACCGCTCCGCGCTCCTTATTCGCATCGCTGCGGGCCAAGTGCTCGGCGGGTTCCTCCATGTCGGCCAAGAAGCCATTGGTGAGCGACTGCATGATGGTCGAGGCAAGCTCGTCGGGATTGCCGCGGACCTGCGCGAGATGCGGCAGCAGCACCCGCTCCCGCCACTCGGCCCGGGGCACCATCACCTGGCGACCATGCTCGTCGAGCATCGGCATCTGGGAGGAGTCGGTGGGCTGGGAAGCCGGGTCCGGTTGGGCGGGGATTGCGGGCGCGGTATTCGCGCACTCCGACAGCGGAGGATGCGCGTCCGTGGCGGCGGGCGTAGTGGGGGTCTGGTCTGTACCCGCCGGATTGGTCGATTTCTCGCCCGGATTCTTCCTGAATAAACTCATGGAATGGGAATTGGTCGTTTGGGGTGTCGGAGCGCGCAGAGTTGACGAAGCCAACCCCGCGGAAAAGGCACAAATCTCGTCATCGCCGAAATCGCGCCGTTTCCACCTGCGGAGGACTATTGGCTGCCGACCATCCACAGCTCGGAGCGGAGTCACGGCCGAACGAACGGGATCACGGTTGCGAACTCAATCGCAGCGCCTTGAGTCGGGTCGGCTGATACCGATAGGCGTAACTGGGAAGTGAAGTCCTCCCGCTCAGTACCCTACCGGAACCCCGCCCCGGCGCTCCAATAGCGGAAGGGGCCGCCCTTCGGGCCAACCGGCCACTCGAGGTGTTGTGGATCAGGGACCATTGGTCGCCTGACCCGCCACCATAGTCCAACCATACAATCGAACCGGACCGGCACGCCTCAGTGTTGGGCTGGTCCCAGCCGCTCCAGATTCTCGCCGCGCAACCTGGCGAGCAGCAGATCGCCCGAAGGCGCGACCCGGAATTCGCCATACCGGGCGCGTTGATAGTCCTGGGCGCTCCCCTCCTGGAAGAAGAACCCGTTGGTTGCGAACTTCACCTGGCCATTGCGTATCCGATAGACTAAAGCGACCTCCCCTTGGCCCAGCGGCCCGCCTCCATCGCGGCGCACATAGCTGCCTACCCCGCGCTCATCCAGCTTCACGACAATGCGGCCGTTCTCCGCCGGGGCATTGGAACTGCCCCCGGCCTGGAGGACCTCGGAAGCCACCTTGAAACGCAGCGCCATGAAATCGCCCTGCATCAGGGAACGCGGATCCACCGGGGCGAGTTCCATCAACACCACCCGACCGTCAGCGAGCAGTCGCTCACGCGCGTAGATGCCCCAGTTCACCGCGGCGAGCAGGAGCACCCCGGCCATCACAGCAATCGCCTTACGCATGTGGGCGCTCCTCCGATGTATCGCAAGTTTCCGGCCACACATACTTCATCGCCAATCGTACCAAGAGCAGCGCAAGCCCGGCGGCCACAAGCAGCCCGGATTTCTCCAGCAACGTGGCATGCAGCGAGTAATAGTACTGGGAGAGATAGCCCAGGAGAGCCACGATGCCCAGCCCCGTGAGCACACGGTCGGCATTGGCATAGCCAACGATTAGAATCACCGCGGCCGGGCCTACGCCAGGCGCCTTGATGGAGACAAGGCCGAGCAGCAGCGCCACCGCCAGTCCGATACGTCCCGGCCCCGAATCCAGCGCCACCCGCTCCCGACGCAAGAGCACCACCGCCGCAAATACCAATACAGCAGCCAAAGCGAGGCGCGCCAGCCACACGCCCGGCATGCCCAGCGACAGTCCACGATGACTGTGGCCATAGAACAACTCGCTCAGCAAGCCGCCCGGCAGCACAGCGACCTGCCCCGCTGCCAGCGCGAGGCCATACACACCAGCCCGCACCAAAGGGCCATGGCGGGCCACCCGGAATTCCGACAACGCCACCCACGCAAACGCGGCGGTAGTCACAGCCGGCACAAACCCGAACAGGCCTGCATCCATCAGGGCTATGGTCGCCGCAACCACGCCCGACCACACCGCCCACAGGCGGTGCACAAAGCTCGGAACAAGCACAAAGAGCAGCGCCTGCTGCAGCGCGACAAAGAAGGCGATGGCGACGATCGAGCCATCCATCCAGTCCCCGACCGCATACACCAGCAACGCCTGCCCAGCCAGGCTCACGGCCAGACCGAACTGGGCGACAAAATCGTTCTTCGGTGCCACACGGAAAATCGCCACCGCAGCGGCACAGGCTGCGGCCCCGAGCACGGCCGCCGCTCCAGAATTTCTGAAGACAAAGGCGAATCCGGCGCCGACAAAACCCAGTAGGAACAAAGCGCCGATCCAGCCCGCGATGCCGAGCATCACACGCACAAACCAAGGAGCACTGGCATCGCCCCCCACCGGCATTTCGCCCACGACCAGACCGCCGTCCCGCAACCGCCCCCAAAGGGCCGCCCTCGTCGCTGCGCTCATGAGGCCTCCTCCGTCGCCACCAACTTCAGCCAATATCCGCCCGCCGCCGACATGCCGACCACGAGCAGACCGACGAGCAGAAACACCCCGGCCTCCGCATGACTGATTCCGTTGGCGACAAACGAGGCCACGACGACGATCGCCGACAGCACCCCAACCGCGAGGACGTAGACATCACGGGCCAAGTGCCGGTACACCACATACGCCGCCACCATCCACGCCAGCCACAGCGGCACGCCCCAGTGGCTGGCCCTGTGCCATTCGAAGATGTCCTGCGACGCCAGCGCCGTGATCAATCCACCGCTCGCCGTGGCGATGACCCTCACCGACCAGCGCTCGCGCAGCCATTTGAGTCCTCCAGCGGCAAGCCCCTCCCAAAGCACGAGGGCCACGGTATTCAAACCGAACAAAACCCACATCAACCGTTCCGGCCCGAAGAGCATTCCCCCGAAGAGCCCGAAGGTGCGGTAGTAGAGGGCCGCCGCGACGTTCAGCAGCGCGAGCCAGACGATCCAAAGCGCCGGGAACCGGGCCACCAACGCCCAAGGCAGGATCGCAGCCGCCCAGACCGCGAACAATTCGAACGTGTCCGCGCCCGTCTGGTAGGTCTGCCCGACGAGGGCAAACAGCGCCCCGGCGAGCAGCGAGGAGAGGAGCAGCGTCGCCTTACCGGCGATACTATCGACCCCGAGCCGCCAGGCCAACACAAGCACCGCGACGAGCGGGATCTCCACCAATGCGAACTTCGTGAGCCGTCCCATCGCCTGCCAATTGAAGGCGAAGAAAAAGATCACACCGGCAGCGAACAGCACCACTCCCAGGAAGAGAAGCAATCGATCGAGAAAGCGGCGCCAATCCTTCGCACCGGGCAGCACGCCAGCGAGTTCGAGCGCATCGCGCAACCGCCCATCGCGGATACGGCCCTGATCGGACCAGTCGAGAACGCCGCTGCGGTGCGATTTGCTATCGGGAGGATTCACAATGCTGAGTATCCAATGCACAGTGGAGCCCGGGGTCGTCTCTGGGCAATGAGATTTCGGACTCGGGCATCGATTCACTGACGACGACAAGGAGAACTGGCCCGGAACGCCCGCATGACTGGCGGAGCGGGACAGGCACCTCCCACAGTAGGCCCGCATTCTCGGCGCTCGCAGCTGCGTATCGGCGGACTGCCACAACACGATCTGGGCCAGCCCAACGCCGACAAAAAAGCCGCGGGCCGAGTGTTCGGCGCCGCGGCTGAATGCTTACCAAACTTCGGCTCAGGCCTTGGCGGTAGCGCCGGCCTTCACGAGGTCGAGGAACGACGGGGCCTGGAGGGCCGCGCCACCGATCAAGCCACCGTCGATATCGGGCTGCGCGAGCAACTCGGGGGCGTTGTCGGGCTTCATCGAACCGCCGTAAAGGATACGCACGCGCTGGGCCGCCTCGCCGAACTTCTCGATGAGCAGCTTGCGGATGAATCCGTGGACTTCCTGCGCCTGCGCGGTCGTGGCGACCTTGCCGGTGCCGATGGCCCACACGGGCTCGTAGGCGATCACGAGGTCGACCACCTGCTCCTTGGTGACACCTTCCAGGCCGGCGATGGTCTGGGTGCGCACAACGTCGAAGGCCTTGCCGCCTTCGCGCTCGGCGAGGGTCTCGCCGACGCAGAGGATGGGCTTGAGCTGGGACTTGAGGGCGGCGAGAACCTTCTGGTTCACGATCGCATCGGTCTCCCCGAAGTAGGTACGGCGCTCGCTGTGACCGAGGATCACGTACGAGCAGAAGAGCGAGCGGAGCATGCCCGCGGAGGTCTCGCCGGTGAAGGCGCCGGAGGCGGCAGCGTGCATGTTTTGCGCGCCGAGCTTGATATCGGAGCCTTCGAGGATCTTGGAGACCGACTCGAGGGCGGTGAAGGGCGGGCAGACAACGATCTCGACGGCGGTGGACTTGCCGGCGGCAACGACGATGGCCTTGGCCAGGTCGGCGCCTTCGGAGGCCGTCTTGTTCATTTTCCAGTTACCAGCGATGAGGATTTTACGGGCCATAAGAGGTATTGGTGATGGGTTATAGGAAATGGGTCATGGGCAATAGGCGACGGGGTTCTGGTTTAGAGGCTAGTTCCCCTCACCCATAACCCATGACCTATCACCTCGGGTACTCAGACTTCGAGGGCCGCGACTCCGGGGAGGATCTTGCCTTCGAGCAGTTCGAGACTGGCGCCGCCGCCGGTCGAGCAATGGGTGACCTTGTCGACGATCTTGAACTTCTTGGCGGCGGTAGCGGTATCGCCACCACCGATGACGGTGACCGCACCGAGCTTGGTGGCCTCGGCTACGGCCTCGGCCTGCGCCTTGGTGCCGGCCAGGAACTTGTCGAACTCGAACACGCCGGCGGGGCCGTTCCAGATGATCGTCTTGGAGGAGAGGATCGTCTCGCGGAAGAGCTCGATCGACTTGGGACCTACATCCAGGCCCATCCAACCGGCGGGGATACCGCTCTTGTCGTCTACGAGCTGGGTGTTGGCGTCGGGGGCGAACTTGTCGGCAGCGATGTAGTCGACCGGGAATACGAGCTTCACGCCCTTGGCCTTGGCCTTGGCTACGAGCTCGGCGACGATCTTGGCGCCCTCAGCATCGAAGAGGCTGGAGCCGATCTCGACGCCCTCGACCACCTTCTTGAAGGTGAAGGCCATGCCGCCGCCGATGATGATGGCGTTGGCCTTGTCGAGCAGGTTGCTGATGAGCGGAATCTTGTCGGAGATCTTCGCGCCGCCGAGGATGGCCAGCAACGGGCGTGCCGGATTATCAATGACCTTGGCGAAGGCGACGAGCTCGGCCTCCATGAGGAAGCCGGCGCCCTTCTGGGCGAGCGAGAGACCGACCATCGAGGAGTGCGCGCGGTGGGCGGTGCCGAAGGCGTCGTTTACGTAGACGTCGGCGAGCTTGGTGAGCGAGGCGCGGAAGGCTTCCACGGCGGCCTTGTCGGCCTTGATCGATGTGCCGTCTTCGAGCTTCACCTTGCCCTCTTCCTCGATGTGGAAGCGGAGGTTTTCCAGCAGCACGATCTGGCCGGGCTTGAGCGCGGCGCAGGCGGCTTCGGTGGCGGCGCCCACGCAGTCGGGCAGGAACGTCACCGGTTTTCCGAGCAGCTTGGCGAGCTCGTCGGCGATCGGCTGGAGGGAGAACTTGGCGATGACCTTGCCGTCCGGGCGGCCGAGGTGGCTGGCGAGCACAACCGAGGCACCCTTCTCTAGGGCGAACTTGATCGTGGGCAGTGCGGCGACGATACGCGCGTTGTTGGTGATGGCACCGGTGGCCTTGTCCTGCGGGACGTTGAAGTCTACGCGGATGAAGACGCGCTTGCCGGCGAGATCGAGGTCGCGGATGGATTTGAATTTAGCCATGACGAGGAAAGTAGTGAGTAGCGAGTAGCGGGGAGCGGGTAGACGGCGGACCTAGGAAGAAGTCTGAACGCAGAATGTAGAATGCTGAACTGAATGCAGAGTACAGAACTCAGATACAAAGAAGGCAGAAGACCGATGCAGAGGCCCGAGATCGGACCTTCTGCATTCTGCCTTCTGCCTTCATCGCTAGCGCCGGGAGGCGCGTATTAGAGCTTCGCGGCGATCTTCTTGGTCAGCTCGACGACGCGGTTGGAATAACCCCACTCGTTGTCGTACCAGCTGATGAGCTTGAAGAAGTTCTTGTTCAGCTCGATGGAGGAGCCGGCATCAAAGATCGAGGAACGCTTGTCGTGGATGAAGTCCGACGAGACGACTTCGTCTTCGGTGTAGCCGAGGATGTCCTTGAGGTAGGTCTCGGAAGCCTTCTTGAGGGCGGCCTTGATCTCGACGAGGGAGGTATCCTTGGTGGTCTTGAAGGTCAGATCGACGACCGAGACGGTCGGGACCGGAACGCGCAGGGCCATGCCGGTGAGCTTGCCCTTAACTTCCGGGCACACCAACGCGACAGCCTTGGCGGCGCCGGTGGAGGACGGGATGATGTTCTGGGCGGCGGTACGGCCACCCTTCCAGTCCTTCTTGGACGGGCCGTCGACGGTCTTCTGGGTGGCGGTGTAGGCGTGCACGGTGGTCATGAGACCCTCGGCGATGCCGAAACCTTCCTTGAGGAGCACATGGACGATCGGGGCCAAGCAGTTGGTCGTGCAGGAGGCGTTGGAGATGATGTTGTGCAGGGCAGCATCATACTTCTCGTCGTTCACGCCGAGCACCACGGTGATGTCCTCACCCTTGGCCGGAGCGGAGATGATGACCTTCTTGGCGCCAGCGGTGATGTGGCCCTGGGCCTTCTCAGCGTCGGTGAAGAGGCCGGTCGACTCGATGACGACCTGCACGCCGAGCTTCGCCCACGGCAACTCGGCCGGGGTGCGGGCGCTGACGACGAGGATTTCCTGGCCGTTGACGATGAGGACGTCGTCCTCAGCCTTGTCGGGGCTCGACTTCTTGGAGCCGACGGTGCCGTTGAACTTCCCTTGGGAGGAATCGTACTTGAGCAGGTAGGCCAGATTGTCGGCCGGGACGATGTCGCCCACAGCGACGACGTCGAAGGTCGTGCCGAGGAGGCCCTGCTCAACGAGGGCGCGGAATACGAGGCGGCCGATGCGGCCGAAACCATTGATTGCAACTTTGACTGCCATATTTCTTCTCCGTGGAGGTTAGCTTACTGGATGGAATTGGGAATCGGCAGGCGTCCGCTTCGGCTTTTATCGCCGCTGCACACACGCACCGGAGCCGGGCAGGACACCGGACAAGGCTGCGCTTGGCAAGTGGGATGATGGGCCGGCCAAAAAATGCGCCAAGCCGGCCAATACGTGCGGAGATGAGCCGAATGCATGGGCAAGCGGGGCGAAACCGCGCAAACAGTACTTTAGGTGCAACCACGCTTGCCGAGTAGGACCGGTCTCCGACCGGTTCCATACTCTCGCTTGTGGCTCACCTCCGCTCACGAGGAGCATCAGCCGTCCCATCGATCCGGTCAGAGACCGGACCTACAGCCCAAACGCGCTGCCGCCGGTCCGCGGCCCCCTCCGCCAATTGCCAATCGCAAATCGGCAATCAAAAATCGGAAATCCGAAATCGCCGGCCTACTCCCCATCGGCCTCCCACATCGCGCAGCCGAGCGGGGGCAGGTAGAGCTCGCCGTCGAGAGGCAACGCGGGCTCGTAGTCGTGGCTCGCCAGAAAATGCTCGTGGTTGGCCACCTGCCGCCACTGCGCCTTGGGGAAGGTGCTCACTGGAATCGCCACCTCGTGTAGGTGCGGGTTGAAGGCGAGCAGCAGCCGCGAACTCCCCTGCGAGAGATCGGCGTTGTAGACCACCGCCGCTGCAGTGCAGTCGCGCGCGAAGGAGAACTGGAAGAACTCCTCGCTGGGGCGGGTGAACAGCCGCAGCAGGCGCCCGCGCTCCGACCTGCGGAAGCGGATCCAGTCGGCAAAGTAGCGGAACGTGGTCGGGAAACGGAAGATACGGCGGTATTCCAGCGCGTTGAGATCGCCGCGCAGGTAAGTGTTGGTCACTCCCTGCTTGGCGCGCAGGAAATCCTGTCCTGCCGCCAACATCGGGATACCCACGGAGCTCATGAGCACGGCGCACATCAGGTGGGTGCGGCGCCGGTCGTTGGCGGTGGGGTTGTGGCCGTTGCCGTCGGCGTTCTCGGTGATCACATCCATCCACGTGCGGTCGTCGTGGGACTCGGTGTAGTTGACCGTCTGAGCCGGCCACTTGGCGAAGTACCACGGCGAGCCCTTGAGGAAATACTCGAAGCCCTCCCTCGCCCCCTCGCCGCGCACGTAGGAGGGGAGGAACTTGCGGTAGCCGTCGTTCCACGACGTCCAGCCGGTTTCGGCCAGTGCTCCGGCCAGATGCCCGCGGAAACTCCACGGCTCGGCGATGAGGATCACGTCGGGCTTCACCTTCTTGAGCGCCGTCTCGATGCGCTTGAGCGGCTCCAGGCCGATGAGCTCGGCCAGGTCGAAGCGGAAGCCGTCCACGCCGTAGGCGCGGATCAGATGCGCACAACTGTCGATGATCAGGCGCAGCGCCATCGCCGAGGAGGCGCGAAAGTCGTTGCCGCAACCGCTCCAGTTGGTGAGCGAGCCGTCGCGGCCATCCTCGAAGTAGTAGTGCTTGTCTACAAACATCAGGTGCGAGGGCTCGCCCTGGTGGTTGTAAACCACATCCAAAATCACCGCGATTCCCTGCCTATGGAAGGCGTCCACCAAGTCGCGAAACTCGGCCACTTGGGAGGCCTTCGCCGGATTGCTGGCATAGGCGCTGGAGGGCGCGAACCAGTTCACCGGCATGTAGCCCCAGTGGTATTCCCCGGTGGTGCGATTGTCGAACTCCTGCACCGGCTGCAGCTCCACCGCGTTCACCCCGAGCCGCTTGAGGTAGAAATCGGGACTGCTCACCCATTGCGTGAGCCCGGCGAACCCGTGGCGCTCCTCTGCGCTCAAGGGCAGCGGTGCCTGCGCCACCAAATCCCGGACATGCGCCTCGGCGATGACCAGATCCTGCCACTGCGGCGTGCTGAAGGGGACTTTGGGAGGGGGGAATGCAGTATCGGCCAACACCACACCCGGTCCCAGCCGGCCCACCACGGCCTTCGCGTATGGGTCGACCAGCTGGAACTGCCGGTCGAAATGCCCGAAGGCGTTGGCCGGCCCCTCGACCACAAACCAGTAGAACCAGCCGTGCAGATTGCGGTTGAGCCGCACCTCCCACACTCCGTCCTTCGTGCGCGCCAAAGGGAAAACCGTAGGCTCCTCCACCGGCTCCAGCTCCTGCTGCAATTTCAAGCGTACCCGCCGCGCCCGCGGAGCGAACAGCCGGAACACCGTCTCCTCCTCCTCCACAAGCGCACCCAACTCGGCGTTGGAGTGGATCTTGAAGAAGAACCCGTCGGGGCGCAGCGGCACTTTCTGCTCACCATCCACGTCGCTCCAGAGCACCACGATGTTCTCCGAAAGCTCCAGCGGGGCCACCGTCTCGAAGAAGAAGCGATGCTGACCGGTGCGATCGGGGTCGATCGAGTAATTGGAGTTCCCCGACTCGTCGCGCACCGCGTTGGGCGCCGTAAACGGCACATCGAGCCAATGTTGTTCGCCGGTCACGAATTTGAACCTCTGGTGGGCCTGCGCCAAGAAACTGCCCGCCGGTTTTCGCAGAATGAATACCTGCTGCCCGCCGAAATCCTCCAGCTTCAGCTCCCACTCCGCTCGCCCCACGGCGTGGCTCCAACCATTGAAGTCGCCGGCCACATAGATCTGGGTGGTTTTCGCTTTCAGCCACGGGTAACGCTCCGCCTCCAGCAGAAACCAGATTTCCTGACGGTTGCTCACGAAAAAACCGCTCTCCTCAGCGAAGAACACCCCGGGGATCGGCCGCAGCACACGGAATGGGCGCGGCGGGGCACCGAGGAAGATGGGCGGCGGCGCTTTGCCAAACCAGTCGCGGGTAAGTTCGATCACTCCCGAGTCCGGAGTTTCCAACCAAGCTTGGGCGATCGGCGTGCGGCGCGAGCTCATGTGGGCCGATGCTTTCCGCCCGGCGCGTCTCGCTCAACAGAAATTTCCTGGCGGGCGTACCCCGCCCTCCGCTGATCCAATACCAGCCTCAGCCATCCTGCTCTTGTCTTTCCGACTATCCTGCGCCCCCCGCTTCATACGCCGGCGGCGCCGCACTGCGTAACCACCTTCGCCAGACCGCGGAGCTCGCCGGTGTCCGCGCAGGCGTTGGCCATGCAGTCCGATTGTAGGGGCGCACCTCGCGTCCGGACCGGACCGACTCCGCGCACCGAGGACGCCCGAGCCAAAAGACCGGGATTCGCCGCGGCGCTTTCCCCTCGCGCCGAGAGCCAGCAGCGCTTCGGCGCTGGACTCGCGGCGGGGCGTTTCCAGCGTGTGCGCACACACCATGCGCGTCCTCGTCGCCATGTCCGGAGGAGTCGACAGCTCCGTGGCCGCCCTGCTCGAACAGCGCGCCGGCCACGAACTCGTGGGCGCGTACATGAAAAACTGGATCAACGAGGACAACCTCGTAGGCGAATGCCCTTGGCAGCAGGACATCGACGATGCCCGCGCCAGCGCCGAGCGCCTCGGGATCGAGTTTCGCGTCGTCAACCTCATGCACGAGTATCGGTCGCGTATCGTCGACTACCTGCTCGACGGCTACCGCCGCGGCCTCACGCCCAATCCCGACGTGATGTGCAACCGCGAGATCAAGTTCGGAGTGTTCCTCCAATGGGCCCGCGACCACGGTTTCGACGCCGTCGCCACCGGCCATTACGCCCGACGCATCGAATTCACGCCTGCTCTTCCCTGTAGCGGAAGCGCTTTCGCCGCAGCGCCTGAGGCAGAGGCAGACCTTGCGTGCGGACCATCCGTAGCGACCACCGTTGGCGCCGGCCACAGTCCACCGTCTACAGTCCACGGCCCTCAGTCATCCGCTTTCAGCCTTCAGCCTTCAGCCCACAGTCCGCAGGACTTCTCCGGACCAATCCGCACTCCTCAATCCGCAGTCCGCAATTTCCAACTCCACGAGGGAGCCGACAAGAACAAGGACCAATCCTACTTTCTGTCCCTCCTCGCGCAGGAACAACTCGCCGCCGCACGCTTCCCGCTGGGCGAGCTTACCAAACCCGAGGTCCGCTCGCTGGCAGCCGCCGCCGGCCTGCCCAATTCCGCCAAGAAGGACAGCCAGGGCATCTGCTTCATCGGCCAGGTGCGCATGCAGGACTTCCTGCGCGCCTATGTGCCCGACGCCCCCGGCCCGATCATCCGTGCCACCGATGGTAGAATACTTGGCGAGCATCGCGGTCTCCACCTTTTCACCCTCGGCCAGCGCAAGGGCATCGGCATTCCCTCCAACACCGAAAACAAGGCCTATGTCGTAGTCGGCAAGCGCGCCGGCGACCACGCGCTCCTGGTCGCCTTTGATGAGCCGCAGGCCCCCGGGCTGCATACCACCACCGTGCAGGTGCATGCACTCAGTTGGATCGGAGAACCCATCACGACTGCTGCCGATCTGGAGGGCCGGGTACGCTACCGCGATCCGCGGGTCGCCCTGCGCTTCGAGCCGCAGCCCAACGGCACCGCGCTTATCACCTTCCGCGAACCGCAACGCGGTCTCGCCCCCGGGCAGATCCTCGCCCTCCACGACGGCGAGCGGCTGCTCGGCGGCGGAGTGTATGTGTGAAGGGAGTAAAGGAGTGAGGGAGTGAAGCGTGAATGCTATCTACCGGCCCCTGGCAGCCGCTAGCATCTGCCGGGGATCACAGGTCAGACCTGTCGGACAAATCCCCCCTCCACCGCCCACCGTCCGCCACGCTTGCCCGCGCGCGCCGCCTGCCTCTCACTCTCGCCATGCCTTTCGGCCAACTGCTGCGCTGCCTGCTCATCCCCCTGGTCCTGTGCACCAGTTCCCGCGCTGCCTCGGGCTCGGCCACACCGGGAGCTCCTGTATCCGCAGCAGCAGCAGTGCTGGCCCTCGAACCGCTTTCTGTCGTCTTCGTCACGCCCGAGGCGGTATTGCGTGAGAATTACCCGTCCCCGGCCACCCTCGCCGCCTGGCTCAAACCCGTACTCGCAGTCTGCGACGCCGCTGTAGCCGCCGAGCCGAGCCACCCCGACCTGCTCGTGCAGATCAGTCTGCGGCCCTACGCCCCTCCCTCCTTCGAGATCGCCGGCAACCCTCCCCTCAACGGAACCTTTGTTACCGCGCTTGGCGCACGCCTAGCGGCCCTGCCCGACCACCGACCACCGCTCTGTCAGGTGTGCGTGCGAGTACAGACTCCAGGCAATACCGACAACCCCCTCGCCGAAGCCGCCGCGTTCACCCCCCGTCTGCTCCCTCCCGATGAGGCCGCGCTCAACCGTTTCATCGCAGCCGATCTCCCCACCCAGTACCGCGAACTGCGTGCTTGGGCCCGCACTCAAGCCCTCCCTTTGCTCGCCCATCACGCCGCCAACGTCGACCCGCAGTTCACCGGAGTGGTTGCCACCGGCAGCGCGCTGGCCGCCTTGGCCCCCGACACCCCGATCGCCGTCGAGCAACTCACCTTCCGTCGGGCCGACTTCTGGCGTGGACTAATGGAAACAGCGCCGGGCGATCCGCTCATCTCCGCGCTTCCGGCGGTACTCCACACCGCCGCCGGCGAGATCGATCAGGCCAGCACGCAACTCAGCCTGGTGCTCAGCTTCAGCCGCGACGGCCCTCTAGGCCGCCAGATCCTCAACGAACTGGCAGCGCGCATCGGGCCCTTCCGCCGCCAGCTCACCGCCGAGATGGAGCGAGGCATCGCCCTGCACGACCAGGGAGAGTTCAACAAAGCCATCGCCTGCTACCAAGGCGTACTCACCGCGTATCCCAATTCCGCCTGGGCCCGCTACGAACTCTTCTTCTCCACCGTCACCCGCGACGGCCTCGACTCCAAGAAGAAGGTTAAGCGCGCCAACAAGCTCTGGGATCAGATCGCCCCCGAGATCTACCGCTGCAATCCGCTCTACGACTCCCAGTTCGGCGCGGTGCGAGGCCACTCTGTAGGGGCGATGCTCGATCGCCTCGTCCTTCACCGGCTCGCCAACAAGCCTCCGGAAAAATTCGGCGAAAAGATCGGCTGCTTCGCCGACGCCGCCCTGCGCCTCGAATGCTACGGGCCGGCCGCGCAACTCTACTGGGCCGCCCTAGGCACCAAACACGACTACATGGGCCTGTCGATGCGCGACGACCAGCCCGTGCCCCTCTCCAAGGAGGATCTGCTCGCCCGCTACCTCTACTGTCTCGAGAAATTGGGCGTTCCCGGCTGGAAGGGCGAGTTCGAGGGAGATTTCAGCGCCTCGTTCCGCCAGCTCGACGCCTCCCTAGCCGCCCATCGCGGCCAGTAGGCTGTCCGCGCTCACTCGTCCGTTGCGACTCAGGCCCCAGCGCAAAAGGCATTTTATCCAGGACCCGAAGAACCAGGGCGCTGTTTCCCTGGAGTCCGATTGTAGGGCGAGACCTCGCGGCCGCACCGCTTCACCGCGGGCGGTGGCGCCTATCCAGGTTCGGCCTTCCGACATCCTGTAAGCGGCACTACACCGTCTCCGGTCGAGAAGGCTGCAGAGCAACCGGGGCCGAATAGGCAGCCCGAGACGCAAGCAGTGGTCGCCCCCTGCGATTCAGAAATCGAGCACCAATTCACTTCGATCACTTGGCGGGCTCTTCGTCCACCTTGTCCGGCGTAACAGCCGGCACCGCCCATTGCCCTTTGGCTGTGTCCAACTCCCCCACCTGCTTGCCGTTCTCGATGAAGATCACCTTGGCGTAGTCGTGCTGGGGTATCTGGAGCGACAACCAGTTCTTCTCGTACGATGTGGAGTTGTTCTTGGGCTCGGTGAAGCGATAGGAGCACACGAGGGCGTGGTCCTTTTCAACTAGCCGCTCCACCTCAAAGATTTTCTCCCGTTTCCCGGACGAGAGCACGACTCTGCTCACGACCAAAAGCTGCTCCTTCTCGAAAGATTTGGCTTCGGGCGCGTAGGGGCGATGAGCCCCCATCACGGCGGCCGGATTGAACAAGGCCCCATACTGGGCGGGCGTACGGATCAGTGCATACAACACGGCCTGCTTCTCCTCGTCCCAGTTCTTGAGGAAGTTCTGGTAGGCATCCATCCGGACGACCTTGTAAGTCACCTTACTTTCTGCCGGTCCGGGCACCTTGTCGGCAGCAACGCCGGTCACCGCCGAGAATGCCGTCACCATCACGGCCAACGCACCGAGCAACATCAATCTGGGAGTATTCATATGCAGAAACTGGTTGTGCTTCGCAGCTGCGACCGTCGAGCCGCGTGAAACGATTGGGTGAATGGGAACTCGCTGACCTCCGGAGTCCAAGGGTGCTCTCCTGGAAGGAATCGACCCTGCGGAACAGCCGCGTACATGGCCACGGTAGCGCAGATGCAATTGATCCGCCCGGGGAATGTCGATCTGGTATTGGGGATTCAAAGCACCGCCGTCTAATTTCGTGATACTGCGTTTCGGTCGTAGGGCCGTAACTTCCCCGGGCCGGTTCAAACGCAGACGGCGAGGGGTGCCAGCGGCGATCGAACCGGTATGGCCGCAAAGTCCGGTCCCATATTCGGCTAAATCGTTACCGCTCACGTCCCAACCAACCGCTCCGAGCGACGGAGAGGGTATTCACGGGATCGAGGTTGCCTACGCTCTGGGCTTCCATTGGTGCGGCGGCCATGTCGATGTCGCGAAACTGTCGGGGGTATCATAACGCCGGACTTTCTGGCCCTACGTTGGGCGCATATTCGCGGTCTCCCCCTTGAGCAGGCTGGCTTCGAAAATACGGGGCCCCGCGAGCGCCGAACCTCCACGGCCCCAGGCCGCAGGCAGCGCAGCAAGGCGAACCGCAGGCCGATCCCGGCCAAGCGCGAGCCGGAAGTGAACACACACGCCCGCCGGACGGTGCGTGGGGAAGCATTAGCTCGCCGGGGGATGGTGGCGCTTGATACCACTTTGCATTCAAACGTATAATAACTTCGGGCTAAGCCATGAAAAATGAGTGAGGCCGCGCAGGCGCGGCGTGTCTGCGGCGAGTTCTTCAAGTTGGATAATTAGTCGAACTTGGACTGCCTCAAGGGTGGCGAAGAGGTGGTTGGCGAATCCTTTTTCTCGAACTTCGTCCCAGATGTGTTCGGTCGGATTGCACTCGGGGCAGTAAGGGGGCAGGTGCATCAGTATTAGCCGGTCGGGCACGGGCAGAGTGCGGGCCTTGTGCCAGCCGGCACCGTCGAGAACCAGAAGCACCGGCGAATCGGGCCACGCCTCCAGTACATCGAGCAGGAACAAGGACATCGCCTCTGTATTGCACTTGGCCGACAGGCGATAGACCAACTTGCCCGGCGCAGGGACTACCGCAGCAAAGGCGTAAAGCGACTCGCGCACGATTTGCCGTGGCACTTTGGGCCGCACGGGCATGGGCGCCCAGCAAGCGGCCAACTGGCTGATACGCCCGAAACGCCCCTCATCCATGAACACCACCACTGGCGCCCGACTGTGCTGGCTGTGGATAGCGGCTACCCGCGCTGCGAAGTTTTCTTTAAAGCTGCTTCCGCGACAGGATCCTTTTGGGGGTGGCTGGGCCGGGGCACGACCTTGCGCCATCCCGCTCTGGCCAATAGACGGTAAACAGTGGATGCGGCGACCTTGTGGCCGACTGTGCTCTCGTAGTCGCGTTTGAATTGCCCGGCCTCCACCACTTGCCCTTGGCCTGCGGCCAGCGCGTGGCGTGCAAGCAGTGCACTCGCCTGGGCTTCGCTAAGCAAGGTGCGCCGCCGCCCACCGCGCCCCGGTCGGCCTGTCAGCCACGCTTCCCCCTCCCGAAGGAAACGAGAGTGGATGACTCTCACGGTATGGACGCTTAAGCCGGTCAGCGCGGCGATGCGCACCGGGGGTAACCCATCCAATGCTCGCATCAATACCACCTGAATGCGTCGCTGGTCGCTGACAGTCTTGGCCTGCCGTAGCAAAACCTGCATGCGCTGTGCTGTTCCTGCGGGGAAGTCTTTGGGTGGGCGCATAAAAATGCCTCCGAGGGCTGGCCCATGGAGGCGGGGTTATTATTCTTTTGAAAGCAAAATGGTATGAGTCGGGCGCGGCGGCCTCGCGCTATGAATCGGGCTGGATCGGAGGTCGTCGCCGTGGCGCGCTGCTGCTGCTGCTGCCCGTCCCCCCAATTCTCCGCCCGCACCCGTTCCGGTCCCGCCAGCCACTAATCCTGTCCATCTACCCGAAGGGGCTCTGGCGCAGGGCGCGCAGGACTGTGAGTCCGCCCCAATCGGTGATGGGCAGGAGCGGACGCGGGGCGCTGCGCTGGCGGGCGCCATAGCGGCGACGATACGCAGCCAGATGCAGGGCGACAAAGGCCTGCGAACCGAGCACAGCCGAGTCGGTGAAGTATCGTACCCGGCAACGCAGCACCGAGGAGAGAGGAAGTTGGCCCTTTTGTCGCAGCACCTTTTGGAAGGCGGCCGGGGCGATGGTTGAGCCGGCAAGGCGAGGGGCCGAACCGGTGCCAAACAGGCCGATACGATGGGCGGCGTGGGCTTGTTGCCATTTCACGGCGTGCACCTGGCAGAGGCCGGCCCGGGCGGCGGCATGGCCGGCGACGGCCTCGCCGTAGCCGCAGAAGCGATAGTCCTTGGGATCGGTGACCAGTCCGGCGCGCACGGGATTGAGGTCGATGTAGAAGGCCATCGTACGCAAGGCATTGCCTGCGCACTCCACCAGCACGGACTTGAAGCGTTCGGCAAAGAGAGTGCCGTAGCGGCGGTGTGCCTTGTTGAACCAGATGGCGAAACGCTGCTTCAACAGTTTCATGAAGTTGGAGACATCGCCCATGAGCGCGAGTTGGCGCCTCCGCCACGCCTCGCCCTCGGGACCGCCGGCCGCCAACTGCGCCTCGATCACCTCGATGCGCGCCTGCTGGTACTTGGTCGGCTTGGGATGGAGCAGGCGGTAGCGGCGCAGCAATTCCGTATTCGATGGGGCAATCTTCTGCGGCACGCGCACCAGTATGTGGAAGTGGTTGCTGAGGATTGCGTAGGTGAGGATTTCGACCCCGCAAAACTCAGCCACTAGCCAGAGCTGACGTCGCAAGATTTCCTTGGCCGGATCGTCGATGAGCTTCTCCCCCGCGACCACGCGCGTCATGCAGTGGTAAGCTGCCGGCCCCTCCTCAGGCGAAACCTTGATACGCCCCAGCCTCATAACGCCGCAATTTGTTCACGACGGGGACTATGTCTAAAATTTCCGACCTGTCCCTTCTGATGAGGGGGCCACCGTAGGTGCGGTACGGCCTCAACGGGCCCCACAGGAGGGGCTGCGTGAAAACCGACTCAGGGCGCGGGATGAGTCTAAAATTTCCGACCTGTCCCTTCTATGGGATCCGACCTGTCCCTTCTAGGGGATAAGGTCGTCGTTTGCCGACGCACCGTCTGCGATCAAACCTGTACGCACTCAAGGCCCGATACCCAGATGAACCACTTCGTCTAAGTTTTCTGACTTCCCTTCTGGGTCCACCGTAGCGGCGGTACGGCCTCAACAGGCCCACTGGAGGGGCTGCGTGAAAAACCGGCTCAGGGCGCGGGATGAGAGGCTCGATACTCGACCAGCAGGCGCATCGTCTCGTCGAAGATATCGGCCGGAACCAACTTGCCACGGATCATCGGATACACCTCCTCTGAGATCGCCCTCCACTCCGCCTCAATCTCGGGAGTGATCCGCGCCACCTTCAGTCCCCGCTTCTCCATGGCGGAAACCGATTCGTCCATCTCGCGCCGGCCAGTGGCTGTAATCTCCTTGCCTGCAGTCACAGCCGCCTGCCACAGGGCCGCGCGAGTCGCTGCGGGGATCTTCTCCCAGCTCTCCTTGCGCACCACCAGCGCGCCTACCAGAGGCGCCCAGTTGAGGTCGATCATGTGACCGGCCCGGGTGTCGACCTGCGCAGCCATCGCGTAAAAGGGCGGCAGCGGCACGGCGTCGATCAACCCCGTCTGCAGCCCCGGCACGATATCGGCAGTCTCCAAGGGCACGGCGTTGAAGCCAGCGGATTTGTAGAGCTCAATCTGGTCCGGATTGCCCGACCAACTGAAGAGCTTGAGCTCGCGCAGGTCACCGGGGTGAAGCATCGGCTTGTTGGCGAAGAAGCGCACCCAGCCCGAGTCGACCCAGAAAAGCACGATAAACCCCTTCTGCGCGAGGCGCTCCTCGAGCATCGGCCGCAGCCGCTGGGCCACGAAATCCACCTCGGACAGGGAGTGGAAACCCATCGGAATGTTCTGCAACCCGGTGACGCCCGGCTCGATCTCGGAGAGCCCCACCCCGGTGAGCAGCGCGGCCTGCAGCGAGTTGACCTTCATCAACCCCACCATCTCCGCTTCGCCGCCGAGCTTGCCGCCGGCGTAGATATTGAGATCCACCGTCCCCCCCGACTCCCGGCGCCACGTCTCGGCCATGCCCATGATCGCCTTGTGGTAGGAGGTGCCCACAGGAGCGAGGGTGCCCAGCTTGAGCTTGGGCGCGGCGGCAGCGGACACAGCCAATCCGGCGCCGAGCACGGCGGCCAGCGAACGACGGAGAAAAGCGGAGACAAACGACGTGGGCATGGGGGAGGGAAGCTATTTAGTGGGCCGGTGCAGCGGGCGCGGGCAACAGGAAGAGGTCATCCTTGCGCGAGAGCAGCCAGCGGGCGCGGCGCTGCATCACCAGGTTGACAAGACGCAACTCGGGGTGGGCATCGGCATCCACGGCGAGCGCACGCTGCAACAGCGACTCGAACTGCCGAAAATCCTGCTGCTCCACACACACGGCCTCGGCGAAGTTCACGAACGGCCCGGCCTGCTTGCCCCCGGCCAGCTCGACGGCACGGTCGAATTGCCGGCGCGAGCGCTCCGCTGAGTCGCCGGCCAGCCCCTGGCGGCTCATCTCGTAGGTGATAAGGAAGGAGTGGATCGCACCCCCGCCCCAGCTCTCGTCAAGCGCGGCGGCGCGGTCGATAAGTGCCTCCATCTGAGGCACCTCGGCGATGAGCGCCGGATCGTCCTTGCCCAGAGCGATCGCCGCCGCCCAGGCCGCCGCCGTCCAATAAAGTTGGGGAGCATCGGCCTTCTGGAAACTCAGCAAAGCCCGGCGCGGATCGGCGGCGAGGGCCGCGCGCACGCCCTTCTGGCGCACCTCCAAGCCGCGCAGACCGTAGTCGCGAGCCCGCAGGTACAGGCGTTTCGCCCGCAGGCGCATCGCCTGCGCCCCGGAGTAGTCGCGGGACTCCAGCTCGTCGGCCTCCTGCTGAACAAAAGCGAAGGCGTATTGAGTGAAGCCGCTCGAGGAGGCCAGCAGCAGCCCGCGGTGCTCGGGACTTTCCAACAACAGACTCTCCATGAGCTTGAGACTGAAGGGCACCGCAGCCTTCACCAACTCGGGATCGTCGTCGGTGGCAAAGGTGCCGCTCCCACCGCCGGCGAGGGCGTCGCCGAGTTTGTTGACCGCCAGCCGGTTGATCGAACAACCGGCCAAACCGCCGGCGAAAAGCACGGCGAGCACACAACGGAGCGTAGTCGGGAGAGGCTGCATGGCGGAGGCGTTGAACCAAAGGAGGCCCGGCAAGGCGAACAGAAATCCCGACGCAGTTGCCCTCCGACCAGCCGGCCGCCCTCAGCGGCGAACTCCGCCCCCGGCGCGCTACTCGCCATCGCTGCCGAGCGCACGCCGTGCTCATGCCGTTCAGCCCTAGAGCACCACCGCGTATCCGCACCGTGTCGGCGTCCAACTTAACCCTACCGTCACACAGCCTGGCGCAAAAGTATTGTGCCCGCCCCGCCGCCGCGCACGCTGCCGGCGTCCAACCATGCCCGTGCCGCCCACCACACACATCGACCCTTCAGCTGCCCGCGCCCCGGGATTCCCGTACATCACGGATCTTTACCGGGTGCGGCTGGCCGTTTGCGACGACGACCTGAGGGCGGCCCAACGCCTGCGCTTCGAGGTATTCAACCGCGAGTTGCACGAGGGCCTCGAGTCCGCCTGGCTAACCGGCCACGACGAGGACCGCTTCGACAACGTCTGCCAGCACCTCCTGGTCGAGGAGAACTCCACCGGGACCATCGTGGGCACCTACCGCATGCTGCCCGGCCCGCTCGCCGCCTCGTCCGGGCTCGGCTATTACAGTGCGCAGGAGTTCGACTTCGCCCCCTTCGAGCCGCACCGCGCCCGCATCCTCGAGCTCGGGCGGGCCTGTGTGCACCACGACCACCGCAACCAGACCGTAGTAGGGATCCTCTGGCGCGGCATCGCCATTTTCTCCCGCAGTTGCGGTGCCCGCTTCCTCATCGGCTGCAGCTCGATCACCTCGCAAAGCATGGCGGAGGGTGCGGCGATGTACCACCAACTCGCCGAAAAGTACCTCGCCCCACCGGAGTTCCGCACAACGCCGATGCCCGGCCACGCCTTTCCGCTCACGCCCATGCCCGAGATCAGCGCGAAGATTCCTCGTCTGATGGCCGCCTATTTGATGATCGGTTGCCGCATCTGCGGCGAGCCGGCGATCGATCGCGAGTTCAAGACCATCGATTTCCTCACGCTGATGGACATGGACAACGCGCCATCGGCAGTGGCACGCAAATACATGTTCTGAGGCGTAGCCGGCTTTCGCACCGCGATGCGCTCGGCCAGTGCCCAAGCTCCGGTGTCTGTAGCAGGAGCGTGCTTGCACGCGATCCAGAGCACAGATCGCGTGCAAG
>CAJCBL010000089.1 GCA_903960515.1 uncultured Verrucomicrobiota bacterium | reverse complement strand
GAATCGTAGTAGCGAGCATGGCGGAGCATCGCCCCCAGCCGATCTCTGTGATCTCTGCGTTCTCTGCGGTAAAATATCGAATGGTCCAGTCGAAGACTGGACCTACCTCTGTGGTGAAACAGTAGCAGGCAGGACGATGCGGAGACCCCGTTCTTTGTGGTTTGTACTTCCGGAACTCTGTATGCTCTGAGCTCCAGAATCGACCTATCCGTAACGGCCCCCCAGCAAGCGCGTTGCTATATATAATTCCCATGTCGCCTCGGCCAAGACGCGGCAATATTTCAGGTTCAGCCTTCACGTTTCAGCGTTCAGCCTTCTCCGTGCTCTCCTCTGCCTCTGCGCTCTCTGTGACGGTTTGGATCCCGTTCTTTGCGATCTATGCGTTCTTTGCGGTAAATTTCTGCTGAAAGAAGCGAGAATCGAGGAGCGAGTAGCGAGCATGGACCCCAGCCGATCTCTGTGATCTCTGCGTTCTCTGCGGTTAAATATCGAATGATCCAGTCGAAGACTGGACCTACAGTCGAGCCCTCTGCGGCGTAAAGTAGCGAGTAGGACGAAGCGGAGAACCCGTTCTTTGCGATCTATGCGTTCTTTGCGGTTAATACTTCCGGAACTCTGGGTGCTCTGAGCTCCAGAATCGACCTGCCCCTAACTATCTCGGTGGGCGCGGGCTTGCACCCGCTCTGCGCTCTAAATCGCCTGCGTGCATTTTCCTGCCCGTCACTTACGGGGCCGACATCGGGTAGGCGAACGAAAATTGCGAGGTGGCTGCGGTTTCAAACTGGTCGGTGAACGTATTATAGGTGGTCGCCTGAATCAGGTTTTCCGCAGGCTTGAACGTGTACCAGCGTAGGACGCCGCCGCCCCCGGTATTGGTTCTGCATTGATAATCGGTCATGACGCAATGAACGGTGTTGCCCGCCGGGGTGGTCGCGGTCCAATGGCGTTCGCCATTGTCACCGCAGTCATGCCCGTAGACAGCCAGGAAGACATTGTCGTGCTTCGAAATAATGTTTGTCATGTACTCGTCGCCCGGGTTGAGCATATGGGTTGAGATCATCGCTCGTCGGTTCGAGTATTGATTCAGTATCCCGTTGGCCCACGCTGCCACGGCGGGGTCGTAGGGGCTCTCCTGGTGATTCTGCAGCACCAGAATGATGAAGTCCAGGCCTCCAGCCGAGAAGAGATAATAACCGTTCGACATGTCGCGGTAGTACCCGCCGAAGTAGGGCTTGCCCACGGTTTCACTTGTGGGGTAGTACTGCTTGAAGCGCTCCACGGGGATGGGCGTTTGGCTGGTGGGAACAGCATCCATGTCGTGGTTGCCCATGCATACGGCATAGGGCAGGCCGGCGTCGATGATCATATTGGATGAGTTCTTGGCGATCTGCCAACTGGCCGTCGTGCTGGTGCTCCCATACCCCCCGGCGGTATAATCTCCGAGGGAAACGACAAACTGCACATTCAGCTTGGTCTTGTTGTCGATGATATACTGCATCTCGTTGTAGAGATTCAGATCCACCGGGGACCAGGTCATATTCTGAATATCGGGCAGCACCACGATGGAAAACACATCGGCGCTCGCGTCGGTTACTGTGAGGGTGGCCGCAGCGCTGGTGGTGGTGATGCCCGTAGCGGTGTCCGTAATGGTCATCCGGTATCGTGCACCGCTATCCGTGGCGGTTACCAAGGCCGGGGTCGTGTAGGTGCTGGCCGAGGCGGCGGAGATCAGGGCAAAGGCGGAGCTCGAAGGTTCCGCACGATACCATTGGTAGGTCAACGCGCCCTGGCCAGTGGCGGCCACGGTGAAGGTGGCGGTCTGGCCTTTCTTCACCGTCTGAGGGGCGGGCTCGGCGGTGATGCTGGGGGCGATGTCGCCCGCGCTGCCCATGATACGGAACTCGTAGAGCGAGTAGCCATAGGTGGTGCCGCGCTGTGTCCCATACATACGCACATAGCGGGCGGTGGCGTTGACGTCGATCGTGTCGGTGGCGCCGTTGCCGGTGGTGGTCGAGAAGATATCGGTCCAGGTGGTCTTGTTGGAGGAGATCTGGATCGAGTAGCTCTTGCCGTAGGCGGCCTCCCACAATAGCACAACTTGGCTGAAGCGGTAGGTGGCCCCCAAGTCGATCATGAGCCACTGCGGATCGCTTGCCGGGCTCGACCAGCGGGTGGGGAGGTTGCCATCCACGGCCTTGGGCGCGTCGTAGCTGGAGCTCTCGGTGCCCGACGCGGTCGCGGGCTTGCCTAGGGCTATATTTTCGAGCGCCTGTCCCCCTACCTGGGCAACCGTCACGGTCTGCACCAAGCCGCTGCCCGTGGGGCCGGCCACGGTGATCGTAGCGCTGCGGCTGGCCGCGCCTGTGTTAGCGCTCGCCGCCACGGCGAGGGTTGCATTGCCGGTGCCGCTGGCGGGGGTCACTGTGAGCCAGGGCTGGTTGCTGACGGCCGACCATGTAGTAGTGGAGGAGATCGCTACGGTGGCGTTGTTGATGGTCGTAAAGCTCAGGCTGGACGGATTTACGCTAAGGGTACCGAGCGGCTTGAAGGTGACGCTTATGGAGTGCCCGCCCTGAATATTGCTGAAGTTGTAGGTGAGGCTAGGCGCGATGCTCTGAGCGTCGACCATGAGTTGGCTGATCTCATAGCCCGAGGCGGGGGCGATGGTGAAGCCAAGGCTGCCGCCCTTCGCTACATAAGCGTTGCCGGTGGGGGTGATGGTGCCATTGGCCCCTGCACTGGCGGCGATGGCAGCGACCATATTTAGGTGGGTTTCCTCCCACGCATTGAGGCCGTTTACATCGGAATCGATATCGAAGGCCACGACATGCCAGAAGGCGCGAGCATCGGTGCCTGTGCCGGCGGCGCGTACGATGGCCGCTAGTGCGCTGCCCGTGCCGGTATAGTCCCCTGCAAGCGGGGTCCAGTCGTGCAGGTCGGCGGAGGATTCAATATAGTATTGCTTGCCCGCGATGGAGGGCCAGCGGACGACGAGATTTCCGCTGGCATCGCGCTCGACCGTGGCTTCGAGGCGGCTGCTGGCACTGGTGGGATCGGTGCCGGCCTGTGCTTCGGCGAGGTTGTTCTGGCCGTCGCCATCGGGGTCGGCGGTGGGGGCGCCGGCGGTCGGATATAGGGCGGCCCAGACGTCGGATATGCCGTCGCCGTTGCGGTCGAGGATGGGGGAGCCGGGCGCCGGAGTGACGGTGACGGTGAACTGAGTGGTGGTGCTGAGTCCACTCGGAACGGACACCTGAACGCCTACCGTGGCGGTGCCTGTCTGGTTGGCTGCGGGAGTGACGGTGACGGTGCGGTTGGCGCCGCTGCCGCCGAAGATAATATTGGCCGGCGGAATGAGCGCTGGAGCGGTGGAGCTGGCCAGCAGTGTGAGGTGGTCAGCCGGAGTATCAGGCGACCCGACCGTGAAGGGAAGAGGCCCGGTGGTTGAATTCACCCGGATCGTCTGGTTGGGGATCGGGGAGATGGTAGGTGGAGTCTGGGGGGCGGCGGCTTGGTTGACGCTGATCGAGCGGGTGATTCCGCCGCCCACGATAGTGACAATAGCGGTGCGCTGCGAGCCGGCATTGGCCGTGGTCGTGAGGGTGAGGGTGGCGTTGCCGGTGCCGGAGATCGGAGCAACGGTAAGCCAGGCGGCAGAGTTGGACGCAGTCCACGCCACATTGCTGGCGACCGTGGCGCTTTGGCCGCCAGTCCCAGAGGCGAATGAAAGAATATCGGGGGTTACGGTGAGAAGGGCCTGCTCGGGCTGTTTTGTGAACTTGATCCAGTTGATATTGAAGCCCGGTGCGGTGGCCACGACAGAGAGCGTCTGTTCGCCCGCCTGCAGGGTGACAATGTGGGAAATAGTCTGCCACGTTTGCCAGGCACCGGTAGCCGGCACGGGGAGGGTGCCGAGCACCAGCTTGTCCGCAGCCTGCTCCAGGCGGAGGCCTCCCGCGCTCTGGCCGGCAATGCGGTACTCTACCTTATATTGGCCGGCGAGCTGCACGCTCACCCAGTAGGTAACGGAGTCGCCGGTGCTGATGTTGCACACATCCAGGCCTCCCTCCGAGCAGGTCTCGGTGCCCACTCCGCTCATGCTGGTATAGTTCTCGGCCTCGAAGGAGCCGGGGAGCGCGATGGGCGCAGGTTTGGCCGTGTATTGTTTGATGAGCGTTTGGAAGGTGGGGTTGGGGCTGAAGTTCGCGGTGGTGAACTTGCTCCACTTCGCAACGATGGTGGCCTGGGAATCGTTGTTGAGATCCGGGCTCGGGTTGTTGTTGGTGTTGAACAGCCCCCAGTTGCCCATGGCTCCCTTAACCTTGTAGGTCCACGCGGACCAGGAGGCCCCCATGGAGTTTAGGCTGCTCAACCAGGTAGACCAGACGTCGTTATAGTCATAGAAGCAATATTCGCCGATGAAGACCGGGCAATTATAGGCTGCCTTCCACTGCTGGATTTTGACCAGTTCGCCCTGTGCAAACGACATCTGCGCCGACCCGCTGCCCGAATTGGCGAAGTCATAGTGATGGCTCTCGAAGACGACGTTGGTCCAGCCGTAGGAAGTGTCGAAACCGTTTTCGATAATGACGACGTGCTCCGGGTCCACGCTACGGACGGCCTGATAGAGGCGGTTGTAGAACTGCCCTTCGGTGAGTGCGGGGTTGTTGCTGACCGGTTCATTGACGAGGTCGTAACCGCAGACCACCGGATTGCCCTTGAAGTGGGTTGCCATCGATTTCCAGAGAGTCACCGTCCAGTTCTGGAAGTCCGAATTGCCCCATAGTTGATTGGCGAGGCGGCCGCCGCTCTGCCAATCATTGAGTCCGCCGGGAAGGCCGTGCAGGTCGAGCATCACGTACAAATCGCGAGAGGCGCATTGCTGCACGATCCAGTCGAGCTTGGTCCACGGATTCGCCTTCATGGTGCCGTCGCGGTTCATGGCGTTTTCCCAATAGATGGGAATGCGCACCATGTTGAAGCCGTAGCTTTTGATATTGTCGAAGTCGCTGGGCTGGATCCAGAAGTCCTCATACTGGGAGAAGAGCGCATCGGTGGCCTCCACCCCGAAGCGGTTGATCAATATACCGCGTGCGGTCCACTCATCGTCGGCTCCCAGGGGGCTCATCCAATTCTCCTGTAGCAGATGCCCGCCCACGTTTACGCCTTTTAGCTGCACCACGTTGCCGGCACCATTATTGTCCTTCAGATCCTGGCCGACGGCCTTCAGGTAGCTCAAGCCCTTGCCCTTCTGGGTGACCTCTATAGTACGAGTATTCGTGCCCCCTTGGAGTGTTACGGTGGCGTTGCGGAAGGTGGTGGCATTGGCGGCTGCAGTGAGGGTGAGCACGCCATTGCCAGAGCCGGAGACCGGCGCGACCGTGAGCCAGGCGGCAGTGCTGGTGGCCGCCCAAGTGGTGTCGCTGGTGACAGTGATGGTCTTGGCCCCGCCTGCGATTTCGAAGGCCGCGCTGGTCGCGCTCACGGTAAGCAGAGTGGGCACGCCGGTCTTGGTGAGGGTGAGCTTTTGAAAATTGAAGCCGCTGCCCGTGAAGACGATTCGGAGTTTGGCCGCCTGATCCTTATAAAGGGTGATGGGCAGATCGAAGGTTACGTCCTTCCAGGTCTGCCAGCCGCCGCTGGCGGTGGCCGTGCAGGAGGCCACCTTGGCACCGTCGAGCAGCAGGTCCATGCTCGGGGAATTACTCGCGCTGGCGACTCGGGCGGTGACGCTGAGGATGGCGCTCTCCGCACCCACGACATCATATTCAAGCCACTCGGTGGCGTTGATCCAGCCAACATCCTGGCCGCCTTCGGCGCAGGTCTCCAGATCGGGACCCGCTACATTGTTGTTGCTGCCGCTGTCTATATCGAAGAAGGCGGAATAGGCGGCGGTGTTCACCGTTCCCGGCAGAGGGAGGCTGGCACCGAGGGCGAGGGCGCTCAGGCAAAGGCAGGCGGTCAATGCGGAGAGCGCACGGAGGCGGGCGAGGGGCGACGTGGACATGGGGGTGGGATTTGTGCCCAAGAAAGCAGGGCGGGGTAAGTGGTTGCGCCGGAGGGGGCCGGGTTCGGAGGACACGGCAGTAAGGGATCGCGGGACCAAAGGCAAGGCTGGAGATGTGGCCGAGCCGCAAAGATCGCATCGCGCCAGCTACCAAAACATGAGGAATCAATGATCAAATAGACAAAATGAAACATGTTGACGATACCCAGTGGGTAACCACGCCCACCCGAGAAAGGCTGGCAGCCGCTCGGAAGCGAACATTGCGTAGCGTTGCCGCAAGGCGCGCACGAAGCGTATGGAG
>CAJCBL010000088.1 GCA_903960515.1 uncultured Verrucomicrobiota bacterium | reverse complement strand
CTGTGGCTCAGGCGGCGCTCTCCGAGATGATGGGGAATGCCTCGAGCTACGGGGGTTCGGCGCAGGCGTCGGTGACGCTGCAGGCCTTCCTGGACCCGAGCTACGGGGCGCTGACGCGAAGGCAGCGGCTCGACTGGCTGCTCGGTGTTGGCTCCCGCTCTGTAGCCGCGTGAATCGCCCCTGAAATCCCGCGCAGGTCTCCCACCCCCCTCCGACGCGGGGCGAGGAGCCCGGGACGGCCGCGGACCCTTGCGCCAGAGGCCCCTGAGCGCCGCGGGCCAAGGCCAAAGAGGTCGGGACGGCCTCCATTGGTAGCTTTGGAGTTACCAGACAACAAAACGCCGCAAAAAGCCGTCCCGTCAAAAATCTACTCGCTTCGCCCTCCCTCGCGGACCCGCCCGGCAAGATCCGCTGCCCCCGCTGCGGCCATCCTAACCACCAAGGGCACGGGACGTACGTCCGCAAGGCGACCCACCCCTGCGAGGGCCGGTCCGGCGAAGCCGTCACCGTGCCCCGCCGCCGCTGCCTCTCCTGCCGCCGGACCTTCGGCGTCCTGCCCGCGGGCCTGCTGCCGGTCATGCGGTGGTGGCTGCTGGCCGCGCTCGGCGTCGGGGACAGGCTCGCCCTGGGCCGGTCGCCGTGGTCGGTCGCCCGGTCGCTGGCCCTCAGCCTCGGGGCCGTGCTGCGGTTGGCGGCGCGCCTCCCCGCGCTGATGGGTGCGCTCCTGGCCCTCAGCCGTGCCCGGGGCCTCCTCGACGGCGAGCCCCCCGCCCCGGCCGTCCCGGTTGTAGGGATCGCGGAGGTGGTCGGGCGGTGGCCCTCGTGGAACGGCCTGGCCCGCCAGCTGTCCCGCGCTCTCTTCCCCATGCTGCACAAGCCTCCGCGGACCCCACAACAATCGTGACCTCGTGCATCGGCGGGGGTCGGGATACCTTTGCCGCACACCCAGTCCCGGGTGCGACAAGGAGAAGATCCCATGCGAGAGACCATCCCACCCCCTCCCGACGCGGCCCTCTGGCGCTACGGCATCATCTCGGAGTTCCTGCACGGGGACCCCGACGGGCGGACCCTGTCCGAGCGGCTGGCGCAGGCGGCGCTGCGCACCTGGAGCCACCCCTCGGGCCGTCCGGTGCAGCCCAGCGCCGACACGCTGCGCCACTGGCTCTACCGCTACCGGCGCGACGGCCTGCCTGGCCTGGCCGACCGGGTGCGCTCGGACCGGGGCACCACGGAGATCCCCCCTGCGGTCCAGGCGGGGCTGCGGCGGCTGCGTGCGCTCCATCCTCACCACACCACCGAGCGCCTGGCGCGCACGCTGCTCGAGGAGGGCGTCGCCACGGGCCGCGGATGCCCGCGCAGCTCGCTGCACCGGTTCGCCAGGGCGCAGGGGCTGGGGCGGGTCCCGGCGGGCGCGCAGGCCCCCGCGGCGGCCCGGGCGTTCGAGTACGGGGCGTTCGGCAACATGTGGACCGCCGACTTCCTCCACGGCCCGCGCGTGCGCATCGGCAAGAGCCTGCACAGGACCTACCTGCTGGCGATCATCGACGACGCCTCGCGGTTCGTGGTGCAGGCGCGGTTCCACTGGTCCGAGGGGACCGAGTCGCTGCTTGACGGGCTGTCGCTGGCGGTGCGCCGGTTCGGGGTCCCCGAGCGGTTCTACACCGACAACGGCTCGGCGTTCCGCAGCGACCACCTCAAGCTGGTGGCGGGACGGCTGGGCATGGACCTGCCGCACACGCCCGCGTACCGGCCGCAGGGGCGCGGCAAGATCGAGCGGCTCTTCCGCACGGTGCGCGACCAGTGGCTTCCCGAGGGCGAGGCCGGCTCGCTCGAGGTGCTCAACGGGCTGCTCTCGGAGTGGCTCAACACCTACCACCACGCGGTCCACTCCTCGCTGGGGCAGTCGCCGCTGGACCGGAGGCTGGCGCTCCCCTCCGCGCTGCGCGAGCTGCCCGCGGTGAGCGACGTCGAGCGGCTGTTCCGCATGCAGGCCAGGCGAAAGGTGGCGCGCAACGGCACCGTCTCCGTGCTGGGCAGGACGTTCGACGTGGGGTCCGAGCTCCCCGGCACCGAGGTCGTCGTCTCCTACCTTCCCTGGAAGCTCGACGGGATCCTCGTGGGCCCGAAGATGGTCCCGGCTAGGCCGGTCGACCTCGAGCGCAACGCGCAAAGGCACCTCCACAATCCGCTCCGCGGAAAGGAAGCACGCAAATGAAGACGGCATGTTCCCACTTCAACCTCCGCTACAGCCCGTTCTCCGACACGTTCCCGCTGGACGAGGCGCACCACGTCAAGGCCGAGCTCACCGACCTGGAACGCATGCAGATGCTGGCCTGCGAGGGCAAGAGCTTCGCGCTGACCGGCGAGCCCGGGTGCGGCAAGTCGATGCTGCTGCGCTCGTTTTCGGAGCGGATCGCGGGCAAGGAGTTCCGCACGGCGCTGGTGCCCTACTCGGGGCAGAAGACCAACGCGGTGCTGCGCGAGGTCTGCGAGCAGCTACGCGTGGACGCCGCGGGCCGGGGCTCGCCGCTCTCGCGGCTGCAGAAGTCGTTTGCGCGCAGCGGCGGCTCGGCGTTCGCGGTGGTCGTGCTCGACGAGGCGCACCTGCTTCCGCTAGACGCGCTGCACGAGATCCTCAGCCTGACCCACGACGGCAGGGAGCGCACGGCGGCGGCGGCGTTCGTGCTGTGCGGCCATCCGGCGCTCGCGAAGATGCTGGCGCTGGACAGCTTCGCGGCGGTGCGCACGCGGCTGGCGGCCCGGTTCGTGCTGCAACCCCTCGACGACGCGGGCGTGCGCTCGTTCCTGGCCCACCGGCTCGCGCTGGCGAAGGCCCCGAAGGGGCTGTTCGAGGAGGACGCGCTGGCGCTGGTCGCGCTGGACTCGAAGGGCAACCGGCGGGTGGCGATGAACCTCGCGGGCAACTGCCTGAACCTGGCCGTGGTCCGCGACGAGAAGACGATCGCCTACGGGCTGGCCAAGGAGGTGTGCGACGAGGCAAAGGCGTAGCGCGCGCCGGGCCGCCCGCATCCAGCGAAGCTCTCCCTGACTGGCCCGGGGAAGCCCTCGCCGGACTCGTTGGAATCCCAAGAAGGGCTCCCATAGCGGGAGCCCTTCTTGCGTCATCCGATGCGGCTGTCCGAGTGGGAGACCTGCGCGGGAAAGTTACGCTGGCAGAGCGCGGGAGCTAACAGAAGCCGAAGGCCCCAGAGAGTGCGTTCTCTCCTTAT
>CAJCBL010000087.1 GCA_903960515.1 uncultured Verrucomicrobiota bacterium | reverse complement strand
AGGGATCGGCATCAACGTGAGCTTCAACTCCGCTAACGTCCACGCCTGACCCAACACCGGCGCGGCGCTTTGCACCAAGTCCAGCGCGGGCGCAGCACTGCCCGCCAATTCCTCGGCGGACGCAGCGCGATACGCCGGCTTCATAGTGGGCGCGAGGGCGAGGCGGCAGCCTATGGGGTAGTTGCGAAAACCCGGGAAGCCCCTGCTGCGGATCGCCGAACGGCAGTAGGCGGCATCGTTGGTCCAACCTCCGCCGCGGCGGACGCGGCGCGAGCCCGATACGGGGCCATCGGAGTCAGTCACGCTGCCTCCGGGGTAGTCGCCCTCCCAGTCCCGACACCACTCCCACAGATTGCCGTGCATATCGTAGAGGCCCCAGGCGTTGGCTTGTTTGGTTGCTACAGGATGCGTCTTACCGCCGCTATTATAGGCATACCAGGCCATCGCGTCCAGATCGCCAGCATAGTCGCCGGTCGTACCGGCGCGGCAGGCGTATTCCCACTGCGCCTCTGTCGGCAGCGTATAGACATAGCCGGCCGGCAGCCGGCCCGCAGCCTCTTCGCGCTCGGTGAGCGCCGCGCAAAACGCCATCGCTTTCTCCCAACTCACCAACTCCACAGGAAGAGTCGGCCCCGTGAATGTCGAGAAGGTTGTCCCCATAATGGCCTCCCATTGGGCCTGCGTCACTTCGGTCTGCCCCAGCCAATAGGGCTTCGTCAGCGTCACCTGGGTCTGCGGCTTTTCATCGGGTCCTCCATTCTCCGAGCCCATCATAAAGGTGCCCGGATGGATCGGCATCAAAGTGAGCTTCAAATCCGCTAGTGTCCACGCCTGGCCCAACACCGGCGCTGCGCCTTGCACTGGCTCCATAGCGGGCGCAGCCAGTTTCGCCGGCGCCATAGCGAGCGCGGCACTATTCGCAGACTCCTCGGCGGTCGCTGCGCATCTCGCCAGTTCTTCGGAGAGGGCGATCAGCTCATCCTCGCCCGAGTCGATCAGCATCCTATGAAAACATTCAGGGTCGATACTGAAAGGCGCTTGCTCGGCCGCACCAAGCAAGCTGCTTGTATCGCAGGGGCCGCTCGACTCCCTGAGAATAGAATCTTCGTCATCGTCGTCCTCATCCTCATCGTCTTCGTCGTCCTGATCGTCATCATCGTCCCAGCCCTCCCCATCTTCCGCCCGCGCCTCCCATAATAGGTCCCATCCCTGGTACGTCAGTTCCAGCGTGATCGTGGCGAACGAGGAACACGGACCGCACGAAGTCTCGTGCTCGCCAAGACCCCATGATATATTGGGCTGCCTCTTTTGGGCCGTCCCGGTCAAGCACGCGAGGGCGAGGCGGAAGCCGTGGAGGTAGCCGTCCGTTCCACTCTTGAAGCGGTAAGCCGCACGGCATTCATCCGTACTATTCCAACTGCCGCCCCGGCTGACGTGGCATGTATGGTTGGCTGCGCCGATGGGATCCGTTAGAGAGCCGCCGGGCAACCCGGCATACCAATCCCGGCACCACTCCCACACGTTGCCGTGCATATCATGCAGCCCCCAGGCGTTGGCCTGTTTCATGCCAACCGCATGGGCCTTTTGGGCGCTGTTATTCCAATGCCACGCCATCGCGTCCAGATCGCCCGCATAGTCGCCGGTCGTACCGGCGCGGCAAGCGTATTCCCACTGCGCCTCCGTCGGCAGCGTGTAGACATAGCCGGCCGGCAGTCGGCCCGCAGCGCTCTCGCGCTGGGTGAGTGCTGCGCAAAACGCCATCGCATCGTACCAACTCACCGACTCTACGGGAAGAATCGGCCCCATAATTGTCGAGGAGTTTTCCCCCATGATGGCCTCCCACTGCGCCTGCATCACCTGCGTTTTCCCCAGCCAATAGGGCTTGGTCAGCTTCACCTGGGTCTGCGGCCGTTCATCGTCTCTTCCATTAATCGAGCCCATCATAAAGGTACCCGGCTGGATCGGCATCAAGGTGAGCTTCAAATCCGCTAGCGTCCACGCCTGGCCCAACACCGGCGCTGCGCTTTGCGCCAACTCCTCAGTGGGCGCTGCACATTTCCACGAATTCCCAGCGGGCGCAGGGGCAGCTTTGCGGCGCCTCGTGATCAGCTCGACCGTCTCCACCGCCCCGCCTTTTCCGCAGCTCAGTCGATAGAGGCGCAAGCGCTTCTTGCTGAACCGGGACGAACTCAGGGAAGAGGTCAGGTGCTGCTGGATATTTTCCATCCCTTCCTTGTCGTTTTCGTTTTTCAAGAAATCCCCGATCAACAGGTCCCCATTGAAATCGTGCGTATACTCTTTCCCGAGGACACTGCGAAAGTTCTTCAGCGCGCCCTCGTAGATCATATTTGCCATTGCCTTGCCGTTCTTGGCCACCAACTCGGCCTTGATGCCCAGCACCCGGTCGCCCTGAGCATGGGTCAACATGCATCCGTAAAAGTATCGCTGTTTCTCGCTATCCGCGTTCGTGTTATTCATGTCGGTGTTGTTCATATCGCTAGATGTTACAAGTGCAGCAGTTTTTGAAGGCAGGTGCTCAGCAGGATCATGGAAACCTGGTCCTCGCGTAGTCCCAGCGCGGTTGAAATCATTCGCCGATAGAGCCCGAGTTGCTCCGAGTAGCGTTCTCGCAAGATTTCCACGGAATCCACACGGTCGGTCTTGAAGTCGATCACCAACGCCTCGCGCAGGCTGCCGTCGGCATTTCGGCGAAGGAGCAGCCGGTCGAGCACTCCGCTCCACCACGAATCGTGCTCCATAAACTCTACGGGCAATTCCCTCAGCGCTTCATCCCGCCCGGCTTCCGGGCTGAACAGTTTCTGTATTTCGGGAGCGCCCATACAGCGCCGCACCAGTGCTACGACCGCTTCATCGCCGACCAGCGCCTGCTCCGGCACCCACCATTCAATCTGCTCAAAGACCTTGTGCACGGCGGTCCCGAAGGCCAACGCTTCCTGCGATATAAGCCCTGTAGCGGCCTGGGCTGGCCGCGCATGACCGGCATCGGACGGCTTGCTCCGCTTAGGGCGCGGCACCGGTGCGAGAAGACTAAGCGGAGCAGGTGCCTCCACTTGGGCAGGTATCCCGCCCGCAACATAATCTCGCACCCCACCCTCCCATTGCACTGCATGTTCCCCCCAAGGCGCCAGAGTAGCCGCTTCGCTCTCCTTTGCGCTCCCAGTGCTTTCGGAGTTGGAAATCCCTGCCAAAATCCACTCGCGGGCTGACGCCGCGCGGGGCGGTTTCTTCTCTTTCAATATAACAAATGTCGCCTCCTTGGCGCGGGTGAGCGCAACATAGAGCACGCACAGCGCTTCCAAGTCCTGCTCCGCCTTCTGGGCTGCGCATAGAGCGCCAAGCGTGCGATCCCACGCCTGCAACCATTTGGGCGGATAGGCCAAGCACCCCACGGCTACGCCCCGCTCATCGCGCCGAAGCAGTACCTTGTCTGACCCTCCACCGCCGCAATCCAGGTCGGGAAGAAAGACCACATCGAAGCCGAGTCCCTTGGCTTTATGTATGGTCATAACGTGGATCGATCCCGCTGCCGCCGTTTCGCGCACGGTCAATTGTTCCAGCTCGCCCAACCAGTCGGCCAGGGCCATAGCCACGCCCGCCTGCTGCGCCACCTGGCTTACATAATTCAGGCAGTAGCGGGTATAGGACTGCTCGCCATGGGCAGTTGCGAGCTTCGCGCACCACTGATGAGTGACCTGCGGCGCGCCGATCTCGGCGATGAGGCTGCGCCAATAACGCCAAACCTCGCTCTCCGAAACCCTTCCTGCACTCGCTATATCGACGGCCTGAGTCAACACGCTCCAAAGCGGAGTGAGCCCGATATGCCCGGCCCCGAGTGAGTGGGCGGGCGTGGCGAGCCAGCGCAGGGCATCGACCAAAGCGGCCACGACGGGCGCTTGCTCGGCGAGCGCTACATCACCCTCCACCATTACTTGGGGCACCCCGTGTGCGCGCAGCCATTGAGCGATGGCCTTGGCGTTGCCGCCCTTGCGCACCAAGATAGCGCATGATAGTCCCCGCTCCAGCGGCTTGACCGTTTCCAACACGGTTTTGATCACCGCACCTTGAGCGGACATCTTGTCATTGAGTTCGCCGCCCTCCCCCGCTTCCTCAGCCGCAGCCTCATAGTTCTCTGCGTCCTCCTGCTTCGCAAGCAATACTGCGGCATAGCCGGGGGCTGACCTGCGAGCGTCCTCCGGCTCATGGTGATCATAAAGCCAGCGCTTTTTGGCCGCAGATGAAAACCTCTCCGGGTCGCTCAACGCGCTATTTCGCGCCGGATCGCAGACGCGATTGACCAGGTCCAGCACAGCCGGACGGGAACGCCAGGATTTCGCCATGTTCTGCTCATTGAACATGCCGGGGCGATAACTGGTCGCCAATTCCCCGAATAGGCGAGGTTCCCCACCTCGCCAGCCGTAGATGGATTGCTTGGCATCGCCCACCACAAACACGGACTTCGTGCCGGAGTCGTCCTGAATGGCGTCGTCGACCCAGGGCTTCAGGACATTCCATTGCGTACGGCTAGTGTCCTGAAACTCGTCGAGCAGCCAATGGTCAAATTTCTGATACCACCGATAGGCCAGCAGGTGCAGGGCCTCCCTGGTGGCGGCCGAGCCATGATGCTCGTCGAGCAGCAACGGCAGATCGCCGAAGGCCAGCCGGCCTTTCCTCCGGTCTCGGGTCTCATAGAGCACTTCATACCGTGCGACGATTCCGTGGATAGCCGCCGTCTTATTGGCGAACGCCGCGCCTTCCGCAGCGACCCATGCCGTGAGAATCGACCGGAGCTGCGTCATGACCGAAGTGGGAATGGTGCGATCCTTCTTATAATACTCGAATACCCAGTCCCCCGAGGGCCAACGCCCCCAGACCTCTGCGAGTAGCCCGGATTCTTTCACCCAACTGGGCGGCGTGCCTGCACTCCCTGGGCTGCGTTCTGCGATCCACGTCAGCGCGCTGGCTAGTGATTTACTCACATTTTTGTGCCCGAAATCATGTGCTGCGATTTCAACCGCCAGGCTGCTGGCCTCAGCCTTCCAATCAAAGCCTGCCACAGGGCTCGGCACAGCTCCGCCCCAAAATAGCTCACCGCCCCAGGATTCCGCTCCGGGTATCGCGTGAACCAGTTTATGACAACTTTCTACAAAGCCATCCAGCGTACTGCGCAGGCCGCTGCCGGACTTGAGTGTGGCGAGTTTCAGCGTCTGATAAAATACCTCGATATCCTCCGTGGGCACCGAGCGGAATACTTCGCCCAGCAGCAACTCACGCTCACGCTGGAGCGGACCAGTTTCCAGAATCTCGAAACCCCCAATACCCAACTCGAACGCGAGAGTCTGCACCGAGCGCGCCATGAAGCCGTCGATAGTGCCGAGCACCAGACGGTCGAACTGGTCGATCATCGCGGCCAACGCGGATTGCAGCATCGCCTCGTCCACAGCTATATTTACCCCGGGAGCGAGCCCGTGGATTCCCTGCTTCGCATCGCCTTCGATCAAGAGCGCCAGATCGGCCTGCAGTTTCCTGCGCTCCTGTGCGTCGCCTGCGGCGGCAGCCAGGCGGTGGAGAATACGCTCGGCAAACTCGCCTGCACCCTTCCGGGTGAAAGTCATGGCCACGATCTTGTCGGGCTCGATCTTGCCGGTGGCCATCCGCTGCAAGAGCAGCAGCGCAATATAGCGATTGGCGAGCTGATAGGTTTTACCCGTGCCGGCCGAGGCGCGGATAATCGTGTGTTGAAGTGCGGAGCTCATAGTACTTCCCCTCCCTTGCCAATGCGGGTTCCTGACAACAAATTCTTCCATTCCTCGCCCAAGGCCTGCTCCAGCCCCTCCGGAGCGAGAGCAGCAAGATCGTCGTATTTCATTTCAGGTGCCGGTGGCCAGAAGACGCCATTCTGTATTCGCTTCGCGGCCTCTTCCGCCCAGAGCAGTGCGTTTTCTATAGTGTCCCCGAACCCTTCGAAAAGCTCGAACGTAGTGTCGCCGATCGCCGCCGGCAACTGGGCATAGTACGCCTCCGGCGTCTTTTCCAGCCCCCATTTCTTCTGTACCGCTGCCGCATAGAGCGGGAGTTGTAGATCCGTCCATCGGTATTGCTTGTCCTTGGCGTTGCCCTGCCCTTCTACGATCCATAGCGGCCCGAGCGCGGCCGGGTTCTTCTCTGCCGGCACGGCCTGCAAATGCGCTTTGAACGGATTCGTGGCGGTCGCGCCGGTCTTATAGTCGACCACACGCAACCGCCCATCGTCGTGCTTGTCGATCCGGTCGATCTTCATATTCACAGGCAAACCGGCCAGCGTGAGCACCCCATTGAGCTCCTTTTCCACCTCAATAACGCTCCAGCCGCTCCGGCATTGCTCAGCCTGCTTGGGGGCCAGCGCCCGGAGCCGTTCCTGGGCCGACATGATCTGCAACCGAAGCAGCGGAGGAATATCCGCGCCAAACCGCGCGGTGGTCTGCCGTTCGAGCAGGCACAGCCAATATTCCTCAAGTTGTGCGGTTTCCGCGAAATCGCGGGCGGTGCTATCTTGCCCCCACTCGCTCAAGACCAGATGGATCAGATCGCCGAAGCGCGCAGCATCCAATTCGCCCTTGAACGCTTCGAACTTATCCCACCCCAGCACCTTCGCAAAATAGAAGCGGGTTGGGCATGCGAGGTACGTCTTTATTGTCGAAGGGCTGAAGTGCGTCCATGCCTTGTTGGCTTGGATGCCGAGCGGCGGCCGCAGCTTCCACTCGCCCCGTGCCCACGGCGGCGTAGGCTGCAGCGGCACGTCGGGCTTGTCAGTCACATATTGAAGCACGCGGGCCGATAGCGCCTCCGTAGGGGCTTGAAGCAACACGCGGGAGGGTTTGCATGGATCTCCTTTGGCATCGATGAGCGCGGTGATCACGGTCACGCTGCCCGCAGCTCGGCGCCCCTCGACCATCGCTGTATAGAGAAAGGCTTCGCACGCGAGCCTGGATCTGCGATCGCGCAAACCAAGCCTCTCGCCTACGGCCTGGCTGATCAGCGGCGATGCCGCCGGCGCTTCCGGGACTATCCCTTCATGCAGCCCAGCGAGGATCAGGTGAGGCGCCGGGTCAAAAGGCAGCTCCAGCCATCCCTGCAAAGCGAGCACACCGTCGGCAGTTTCACCGCTCCGCAGAACTGCCGCTAGTGAAATAGCGAGCCAACGCAAAAGTGTGGGCAACTCAAGGCGCTCAGCGCGAAGAGTTGGCCATGCCTGCATTTCGGCGAGGGCGGCTATAGCAATCTCCTGCGCGCTGGCCTCAAGCCATGTGCGGAGCTCCAGGGTAAAGGCCTCTGCGCCTTCAGCGCTCGCCGCATCCACGGCCAACTTTCGCGCCTTCGCCAGCAAAGCCCCGGCGGCATTTTCCGCCCTGCTGTGGTCTTGAGCGAGCCCTTCAATGGTCGGTGCTATGTTTGTGGCGGCATTGTCAACCTCCCACACATCGAGCGCGGCAAAGGCCGCTTCGATGTTGGAGCCGTTGAAATAGGCTTTCCACACCACGGGATGTCGCGCTACCCGGGCTATGGCTGCGTGGACTGTCGGCGAAGCGCTAGCGTCGGCGAGAGCCTCCAGCAATTCAGGCAAGCCATCCTTGGGCGGCGGCACCTTTTTAGGATCGAAGGTAGTCCAACCCGCCTCGCGAAACTGGCGTTCGACCGCCGGAATATAGGTCGAGTCACACACGCCCACGGCCACCTCAAGGTTCGACTTTCCGGCGCAGCTCGCGACCACCGCCGTGGCCAATGCACCCGCATCCGCCGCCACGATGGAAACGGTCGGCTCGGGAGTACTATGTTTCCCTCGATGCGCCCAATATTCCGGCGTAGGCCGCCCCCACGCGTCGAAGCCGCCCTGCATCGATTCCGGCGCGCCGATCAAGACAGTGATCGGCACACCACGCTCCGCCAGAGCTCGCCAAGCTTGCACCGCAAGCGCGGTCGGGTCGCTGACCCCGGCCACAATAATCTCATCGACACCCTGCGGAAGCACAGGATTGCGCGCGAGCACCTGTTTTGCCCGAACCGGATCGGAATGGCCCCATTTCTGCCAAACAGAAATCACCCGCTCTTCGAGTTGCGCCAACTCGGTCCAGCGTGTTGCATCCTCCGCGAGTTTCGCCGCGACCAGAGAGAAATCCGCATTTCCGGCAATCAACGACTCTCTGGCGTTCTCGATTTGCCGGACCACCCCCAGTCGCCATGCATCATCCTTGTCCGCCAGTCCGGAGGGGAATAGAGTGGACACCGTCTCGCCGCTAGTGTCGCGCAACACAGTAAGCCAGCCCGCCCAACGGATAGCATCCGGCAAGGTCGAAGATGGGCGGAATATATCGTCCGGCGTTGCCATGCGCGGGCCAAGGATGGCGCCACCAGCAAGCCCCCCAGCGCGCTTGACCAGGCATTCCCGCAGGCGTCGACCCGACTCCCGACTGGGCACCACCACCAGGCGACGCCTGAGCCGGTCGGGTTCGCGATGCAGCCAATCTGCGAAGAGAACCGGCCACGGTTTTCCCCAGCCGAGATAGACAAGCGTTGGTGACAGTGGTGTTGTGTTCAAATTCATAGACAGCGGAATAGTGTTGCGCCCCAACCCCTTCATCGATGCACCGCACCTGATCAAAGCTTGATCCATGGATATTCAGGTCGAGAACTGGAAGAGCGCTGGCTGGGAAGGGGCAGCTATCGTGCGAAATGGGGGGAACTTGAGCAAAAACTGCGTGACTTTGCTCATACGCTCGCCCGCAGCGGGGAGCTGCAGGCTGCTGGGGTCTCGGAACTATTTTAGGCGCGTTGAAGACGATACTCCGAGTCCGTATAGGAGCGTGCCTGCACGCGATCTGGGCTATTCTGTTGTAGGAGCGTGCTTGCACGCGATTCTGCTTTAGGAGCGTGCTTGCACGCGATCCAGCGCGATTCTGCTGTAGGAGCGTGCTTGCACGCGATCTGGGCCTACTTTGAAAGCGTGAATAGGGCTGGTCCCACTTGACTGGAATCATTGGGCCAGAAATCTTATTAAATGTCAATGCAAAACAGGCGCTCCGAGGCGGCCCCGGGAAGACTGGGGGGAACCGGGAGGGTGAAGTTGAAGTATACTCCAACCCGAGGTTGAACTGGGCATCGGCATCGCTATTTTCAGCCGCATTACGTCACCAATTCACCGCCTCGGTGAAGTACTGCGGTAGGCCTTGGCCGCTGGCATAGGCATACCCGAGGCGGTGCTGGGCTCCCGAGTCCCCTTCTCCGCCGCTTCGGGTTTTCACCGCTCGGGGTTCGAGCTTCTGGGGTTCCTCCCGCGAGCCACGTCGCGAGCATCGGACGCAGCCAATTCGGAATCATATCGAGATCTGGGGTCGCCGAGAAGTTCGGGATTTATGTCGTCGGCAGAACAAGTCTCGTGTATTGGAAATCGAGGCGGTGAAGATGCAGGACTCCGCCCTGAATTGGTGGCGGGGGTTCTATTCACTATCGCTCGCCGTTCATTCCGCTCGCGCTCCTTCGCATCGCCCCTATCCTTTGCTTGCACGTAGCCGTCTTTAAGAACTCGAAATACATTCGTGATAAAGTTAAACATAAGGTAATTGTCAGTTGTTTGAAGTGAGTGATATTTTCAAGGTTGGTATTCCCGTCAGTCGTTCGTCAATCATCGGTTGGTCCGGCGAATAATATAAAGCAGACAACGATCTTTGAGTAACATGGCGCACCCCCGAATGTGGGTGGCCCCGAGTTAAATGCATCCGGGTCTGTTCATCTTGTGAATCGTCGCCGTAAATACTGAGGCCTTATCAATCCGTGGAGACCCGATCAAGCTCAAGACGGAACTGGCTCGGCCGTGCTTGATCATGGTTGATCCTTATCCCGAGCCTTGAACCAATAGACGATCAGAAACCCGATGGAAATAACCAGGCCGCAGGCGAAGAACACCGCGGACCTATTCGGATCGATATAGGAGAGGAGCTCCGATACCTTGACTCCTTCGGCCGAATTCCATGAAAACAGCAGGCCCAAGGCTGTACCCCATGCCAGAATAAACTGGAGCACGCGGTCGCGCTTTGCCTGCCGCAAGTCGGCCTCATTCTCCGCCAATGCTGCAATATCCTCATTGAGCGTGTCCAGCGACTCCATTACACCTTCAAAATCAATTTCATCGAGGAACCGCTGCGCAATCACCCCGTCCGGGAGCGAAGCGTCCAACCGCATACTCACCACGGAAGAAAGCACCTTGGACCGAACTAGCCTCGACTCTTCAAGTGTGTCCCCGTTGGCTGTCGCTTTCGGGCCCTCTGAGCCGATCAGTCGCTGAAGCTCCCGCAGGTTGACCACAACCTCAGCAACCGATTTTACGACGACCTTTAGTCTCTCGACAGCCAGCTCTTGGTCCTGGGATAATGATGATGCTCGGCATACCGCTATGCCTCGGCGACTCCAGACGACGAGTATTCCGTGCCAGAGAACCACATGGCGCGAATAGTCGGGGATCTGTCCGGAGTCGGCCCCATTCAAAATCGGCCAGGCAAGGTCGGCAACCCGCTCCGAATAGGCCGAAGCCGCTGTGGGAAGACCTCCCGCAAATTCGATACTGCAAAACCGCAGACTGTTCCCCACTGCTTGCTGGCACCCCAAAGCACCGCCATAATCCGCAGTAGTTTGCACGGCAATATCGGATGCGGGAGCACTGCGTGCCCCGGGCGAATTGTCCGTCGGATAGGGATCTACCTTGCAGGATTTGAACAACCGATTTCTGAGGAAATCCCACGCCAACCCCATGATGGCATCGCCCAAAATGGAGTGAGGGGGGGCGCCGTTCAAGCTCCACGCACCGCCCTCAGGCGTCGCTATGAGCGTGCAATAGTAGCTCGGGGCTTCGAACCAAGGATCCGAGAAATCCGCAATATTCTTTCCAGCGCGCGTCTTATAATGTTTGCGCGGTGCTTCTTTTAGCATGTCGGGGAGCATCGTGGCTTGGTTCTCCCGTATAGCTTGGATCTGCCTCTTCTGCAATTCCACCCAGAGCGGGTACAGATGGGCGCCATCTGCTCGTTCCGGATCAACCGAGAAAAAGTAGTCCCTCGTGTTGAACCCCGATTTCGGCCGGCGATTGGAGTAGGCAATCGCGGTGAACGTGAAACCGTCACCCAAACTGGAGTTGTCCTGATCGATGCGAACCCACTCCTTGAAAAACAAGCACTCAGGGTCGGTGAGAAATAGGGCATCGAGTACTCTTTTACCCTGGGAGCCCATCTCATCCTCGTGTATATGGCGAGGGTCAACCTCTAGGCAATTTCCCACTTCGCGCAGGAACGGGGTCTCTTTCAATTTGCCGAACCAGTGGCTGAAATCGCGGTTGCAGGGCAGTGAGATGATCGTCTTGTGCGCCCGCCGCAGGTCCCGGTCATAGTTCCTTTCCTGGGTGGCGATCAGTTCAAGTTCCCGATCACGCACGCCTTGCCCCAAAAAGATCGAATCAAAAAACGGATGGAGCCCCCGCTTGGTCATTAGTTCAAAGACTTCGTCGAAAAAGCTCGCCATCCCGTCCTCACCGGGCCCGTCGTTACGGTAGAGGACAGTGCCAAACACCGCGTGTAAGGTCTGGGCGCGGGGGCAAACGATTTGCCGTAGACGAGCGTGGTCGATCCGGGCGGCATAGTGCGCCAGGATTAGCGCTGCATTGCGTGGCGTGCGGGGATCGCGTGGAAACTTCGAATCCGGCTTTATCGCCAACGCCTCGTCTGCGCCCGTTGTGGAGGGACCCGCAGCAATGGTATAGCTGGCGGGGATGGTTCTCAACAGGACGGCGCGAGCCAGCCAAACAGCGCACAGTGCGTCGAAATCGGGGTTCCGGTGAGTGACAATCCAGACTTCGGCATGAGGTGCGAGTCGATCCAGTAAGAGAGCAGCGCGCCCTAAAACTGCAGCCGCAGCGGAAGCAAATTCCCCATTTTCGAAGTGGTGATCAAGGACAAACGGCTCCGCCTTGTTAGCCGCGGCGCACACACCTCCGACATCAACCGCAACCTCGTTTGTGAAGAGAAACCCCTCGGGTTGCTCGTCTGGCGACACTTGCCCCGGACCCTTTACGAGCTCACGTGTGCGCTGACCCGGTTTGGCGGTGAAGTTCGTGCCAAACCCGACGTAGCGAATATGAATTATAGGCAAAGGCATGGAAATAGGGCAAACGAGTTGTTCAACAGCAAATGCGAATTCAAGTTATAGCAAGATATCCTTCAACCGAGAATATTAAAAGCCCTCCGAAGGGTGTCCAGTGTTGCACTCATGACCATCAACGCCTGCTCACGGGAGTGTTATCCCTGAGATAAAGCAGAAGGAACGATGGGCACAATCGATCTCGAAGATTTCGGGCAGTGAGTCTTCCTCCAACTTGCCGTTCGCCAGCGCTGCAAACCCGCGAGGAGGCCTTGTCCGCCGCCTCTCGTAGCGCCTCGATGATAGTCTTCGTTGGCATGGCTATACAGGTTTCAAGATTTGACAATCGCTCCTTCCCATAGTCCGGAAGCATGCAACAGCAGCACGCTGTCGGCACCAGGCACCTCTATTAATCGCCCCCCAGCAAGGGGAGGCGTGTCTCCCTCAAAGAAGCACCGCCTGAATCCCATAAGCGGATTGGAGAGATCAAGGACGGACAAATCCTCCACTTCCGTCGCCGGCTTTCTGTCAATCGGCGAAGGGATTGAGCCTGCCCAGTTGAAAGCGAGTTGGCATCGGCGGTTGATTCCAAAAGCCCCCTCATGCCGGATGCTGGCGTGATTGGCTGGCAGGACATTACGCCATGCCATCGTCCTGAGGTCGATCTCCCAAAGATCCCGCAACCACGTGAAATAGCCGACGTCCGTTCCCCAGGCCAATCCGCCCCGCGCCCGATGCTCGCGCTGCAATCCCGTGTCGCTTCCGCAGCCCGAGAAAAGCAACAGCCGGTTCGGCTGTTGAGATGGCACAATCTGGGTATTGCGTGGATAAGGCGAAACACCAGGCCGGTTTTCGATGCGCTCCTCCCACCGCCGGCTGGCATCATCATATTCCCACCACCAATTTTTGCACTTGAAAAACCCATACCCTCCAAACTGGAACGGCCGCGCAGCGAAGTCATTCCACCCATACGCCGCTCCACAGGCTGTGACATCATGCACGCCGCGGCCTGACAAAGCCCACCGACCTCCGTCCCGGGGCAGGTGATGAACCTCTCCGCGGATGGCAGACCATCCGACGAAAACCTGTTTTTGTTGATCAAACACGATCTGGGTCACACTGGCCGGCCAGTCGCCCGCCGGGATCTGATTGAAGTTGAGATTGCGTAGATCATACCCGACAAGCTCGTGCGATGCCGGGCTGAAGAAATAGTTGATCCCCGTCAGGTTGTCCACCATGAACGCGTTGCTCTGCCAGTTCTTCCACGGGAGCGACCCCTCGTGCCGCCTCCAGACCACCTTGACACATTGGTAGAGCGGCAGTGCCTCCAGTTCGATGACTGGGCGGCAAATCTCAACTGGTTCTATTATACCGGCTCTCGCACGCCGAATACGTTCGCTGAGCCGACCTGATATCTCGTTAGCACCGGGCACATAACGGGTGGCAAAAGCCTGCGCCTCCTCCCACCCCGCCCGAGCCCGGTCGAAGTCACCACCTCGCGCGGCAGCAAGTCCCAATTCTTCAAGGCAAACAATCAGTGCATACCGGTAGAAATTGTCAGTTTGAATCAGCTTCAGCCACGGCACCGCCCTATCGTAGGCACCAACCGTATAATGGACCTCCTGAAGGTAATGGCGGGTCTCGATGACCTTGCGGTGCTGCTTTCCATAAACCTTAAGATATTGGCCATGCACCTCTTCAAAGTAGCCGGCGGCCATTTCGAAAAGATCCCCATGCACCCCGTCCAGCAGGTCTGGGGCGGCGGGGCCCCAACGTCCGGTCGCCCGCAAGCCCCACCAGAACATCACAAGCCCCATCATCTTCCCGATCTCCAGACACGCCGGGTCCGTCGCCGGGAACTCCATTCGCAAGTGCTCCAGCGCATGTCCCAAATGCTCCTTGGCCCGACGTACTTGCAATCCAAGCGACAGAAATGTCATGCCAAGCAACCGATGGGTTTTTGCCAGTGTCGCAGGTGGGGTATCCGGGTATTTGCTGCGAATGGAGAGCGAGCGCAGCAACGCGTCCATGGCCCGCTTATAGCCCTCACTACCGGAGCGGGCGTATTCGCTCTCTCCTAGATGCTCAAGGGCTGCGCACAGGAGTGCATCCCGTTCCGGCCCCTCGTCTGCCTTTTCTGTCGCCGCAATTAGGCTTTCATAACATTCCTTCGCGGCATCGAGCGCATTGGCCCCCTTGTAGATGCCGATCACCTCCACAAGGCTCGCTCGGGAGGCCGGATCGTGGTCGATGCGGTCCAGTATCCAGCCCTTGAGCGCATGGTCGTTGACTAGGTATGTATTGAGGGCATCGACCGCTCCAGGCCGGTTGTTGGTCTCCAGAAGGTCGCGGCTGCGCTTCAGGGCCAGCCAATGATTCACCGAGGCAGTGCTCATCAATGTGCCGATGACCTTGGTCACCGGTTGAGTCATTAAAGAGTGGGCAAGCGCACGCACTGAGGCATCAAGACACTTGCCTCCTCGACCGATTAGGTAATTGGCGCGATCAAACCGACCGCGCCCCACATCGAATACCAAAAGATTGGATATTCCCTCGTCGATTCCCCTCAATGCACTACCGAGCAGGAGGTCCGCCAACGCCTGTGGCACGTCGTAGCTTCCCTGGTTGCCAATGATTCGCGACAGCACATGGTGGAAGTAATCCTCCACTGTAAATGTGACCACGAGTTGATCGCCCTTCACGAACTGGCTCAAAACCCCCTCCGTGATCAATTGCTGGTAGGGGCTGTCGATTTGAATATTCCGCAGGTAAAAACCAATTTGCGGATCCTCGAAGAGATCATCAATCTGCAATTGGTTTTGCTGCCGCTCCAACATCAACTCACCCAGTCGAAAAATGAGCTGCTCCTTTGGATTTGTCATAGTCATGAGGCGTTCAGGCGTTCGTGGAAAAGGGACCAAATATTAATAAATCCGCTCTGCTTCGGCAGTCGCTTCCCGTGGAAGAGCCCAAGAAAAATTCGAAGGATCAATGGATTCTGCAACTGCCCCAGGAGCGTTGGATCCTCTTGGCCGAGTTCGTCCGGAGTAAACAGCGGTTTGTGCGTCTTCGGCATCGCGGCCGCGTGGGCGACCCACGCCCCTTCCAATTCTATTCTATTGAGCGGCTTTAACCAATGGCAATAGCGGGCGATGATATTCGCATCCCCAGCGTCAAGATTGTCGGCAAATACCAGCGGCTCATGGCATTTCTCAACCACGGGCAACTCGCCCTTGCTGTTTGCTCTCCAGGTTATGACGCACTTGATCCTGCCGCCATGATATTCGGCGAGAAAACGCATCACGCTTCGCAAAAATTCCGACGGCTGGGGGTGTTCATTGCCGCCATCGATCAATATCAACAACGGATGCTCCTGGCTGTATTTCCGGAATGCGTCCGAGTCCTCGAGAGAGAACCCGTCTTCAAGGTTCAATTGCCGGCGAAATTCCACCCCAAGGTCATCGCTCGCCATCCTGTTGGCTCGCACCAACAGGCTATCGAGGCCTAGATCGGAGTATTGTCTGCTCATCTCGACCAAGAGGTTGGTCTTTCCGCTGCCCGCCTCCGCAGCCACAAAGAAGAGGCTGGAGGGCGCGCCAACCCACGCCTGTAGTGCTGCCTCCGCTTCCGCACGTGCCTGGTACACCCCATCGAGCACCTTGCGTTCATTGCTCAGCCCACGCCGCACCTCAGCATTTCGGCGGGCGATGTTTCCGACTAGGCCTGCCGAGCTGAGAGTAGAGACCGTCAAGGGTGCCTCCCTCTCTTTTGCCATAAGCATTTCCTGCAAACAGCGTAGCGCGCCACCTGACGTCTCATCTACCACACTCTCAGGGCTGAAAAATACGATACGCTTGCCCGTGTTCTGCTCATAGATCATCAACCGGGCCCGAGACGAAGTACCCTCACGAAAATATTCCCCGGGCAGAACGAAGAAGGGCACAAGATTCATGGCGTCCCCCGTTGTGTTCACCAGTTGCACTCGCGCCTGCTCTCTTGTAGGCCCACGCCCTGGGAGTGGAACTATCTCCGTCCCCATCAGACGCCACATTTGGAGCTTGTCGTAACTGACCATAGTATATCGGCGGCAAAAATCCAGTTTCAACAGCAATTCCTTCAGCAAGAGCGCATGTGTTTGCCACAGTTCCTCGCACAGGTCATCGGCGGGCACCATGCCGTGCCCAAGATGACGGTTGCGCAACTCGATGAGCTTTCCAATCGGCGTGGGGGTATGGGGGTCGCGCGCGAACAGACTGTTTTCGATCGTTCGATAGTACTCGGGTAACTCAGGCATAAACCAAGCATGCCCAATCCCATCGAGCTGTTCAATACTCTCTCGGATAAACCGATTCCAGTAGCCCATCTGCGGACGAAACAACAATTCGCGAAAATTCGCATTGATACCCTTGTGTTTGTGGCCGCTATAAAAATATTCGGAGGCTACGAGCAGTCCTAGATATTTCAAGAGATTGAGGAAACTCTCCGCCAGCAGGTGCAGCTTGCGATAGACGTCCTGCTCCAATATTGCACGCTGGTACGGCAAGGCAAGTACATAAGGGTATTCACGGACGATGAGCGCGTCATGTTCGTCCATCATACGAGCCTCGTCCACGGCCAGCGGCCTTCGACACGACGGGCACAGTTGCGCCGTTGGCAGGCCGATCCCGTGTGTGTGCAGCAGGCACTTCGGGGTATTGCAGCGGTAGTTCCCCTTTGCTCGGCCCGGGAGCACGTTGGTATGCAAGTGCGACGCGATCTCCGCCAGAACAGCGTCGCTCGAATCGTACACAATCAAACGCCGGAAAGGGCTCAATGCCCTCTGTACTCCTACGTAGCTCGCCCCGGCGTCTGTTGACCACCTGAACTCATTCAGGAAACAAAGCTGATCGAGGAATCGTGTGAAAACAGGGAGATAGGTGGTGAGGATGTCCCGGCTCTCCTGCTCCGTGATAACAGTGCCATGTCCGAGGTATCGATTGCGGAAGTTGACCAATATCTGCATCGCGGTTCCCTCAGACCGCACGATCTGTCGCCTGCCATACTCGTCAGTGAATGTATTTTCCACAGCCACCGATCGTTCACTGCGTTTCCCACCTGACAACTTGCCTAGCAGCGGCTGGTAATGTTCCAGTAACGCACCCGGGCCCGAGTCACGAAGGTAGTCGTAAAGCAACTCCATCAGGTTGGGCCACGCACCGTGCGTCTCGCTCGTGGTCATCTTGTCGATTCTCTCTTCGATCACGTCCACGATATTCCCCGATCCTTGGTAGTGTTTGATAAGCAAGCAACCCGCCAAGCGCATACCCGCCATCATCGTATCCGAGACGAAATGCAAGCGCTTGAAACTCGAGGGTGCGGACAGGAACTGAAACATGGGGTTGGCCATGGAAGCCGGGGCCTCGCGCACCGTCCTTAGCAGCGTTTGGTTCGAAACTGTGGAATAGTCGGCCCTCAACTGCGCCCCGCAAAATGGGCACATGACCAGTTGCTCGTAGATCAGCCCGAAGCCGACGCAGCTAGTATTGCTACAATCGCTCCGGACTAATTGCGGGGGAAGTCCTTCGTCGGAATTGTTGGTTCTCATGGTGTCCCAGTATAGGGTTCAAATTTCCTCAAGCCTGCTCCCATTAGTTCTCTCCAGAATAGGCGTTTTATCGGTTGAATTATCATGGTGCTGTACTGCCGATCTCGACCAGTAGTTCTTGCGCAGCGTCGCCATCGATGAGTTGTCTTTTCTGCAAAAGGCGAGCGACTGCTCCGTGAAGAAGTTTCTCCCTTGTGGTATGTCCAACGCGCCCTCCCGCCGGGCCGTGGCTCGCGCACAAAGGGCTGCAGTGGCGGCGATTCAACTTTCCGACTGCTGTTTCGCGGCGGCAATTACCTGCTCGCGGTCGTCCGGGACGGCGGCGAAGTCACGCAACAAAATCATATTCTTCTTGTGGTCCTTAGGCGGAAATGGCCATATAACTAAATGCGCGGAAAGGAGGCCGTTCAATTGTTTGGCGGCAATCTTCTTGGCCATCCATAGGCTCAACGCAAGCGGTGCATGAAAGCTGGCGCAACCATAAACCAAGGCGATCAGTGTCCGCGAACTTAATGCGTTCAGGTGCGACTTCAAAAGCTCCATGAACTGTCCGTCGTCCGGCAGTTGCAACTTCTCCCGCCACAACTCCACTCCGCCAAGCTTGTTGTAGAGGGGGTCGCTCTCAGTTTCACTGATGATGGCATCAACCAGCGCAGGGCGCCCATCCTGCCCGGCCCATTCCATATACGAGCAAAGCAGGGCATAGGTGGACCACTCGGCGCTCGGATCCTCTCCATAGTGCTCGCAATCCAGAGCGGCCTTTTCAACCAATGGCCGGCAAAGTGAGCCCAAGGGGATACCCCGGGGTGTCGTCAATAGGTTTTCGGCGACGCCAACAAACCAGACGTTTCCACGCAGGGTTGGGGAGTATTTTGACGGATTCATAATGTTGTTCGTTTTCGGCTTATCCAAACTGATCGGAAATTCGGTTCGATCGTCGGTCGATCTATCACGGCGCGATATTGCCGAGCTCGACCAGAAGCTCTTGCGCCTCGTCGTCATCGATGAGCTCTTCCTGCTGCAATAGCCGGACAACGGCAGCTTGATGGATAGCGTCCACCAGCATGGGTTGCGCGAGCAACTTGTCTTGCAGTCGCTTGAGGCGGGTCTCCTTGGTGCGCTTGCGCACTGCAGGATGCGCAAGCAGGCTGAGCAGCGATTCCGCAACACCCACACTGGACGCGGGTGCCAACTGTTTGCGCAGGTGCAGCAGCCACTCGCTATCGGGGTGGCGCTCCAACATCAGGTCCAGCAGCCGGTGAAAGCGTTCGGGATCGGTGCCGAGGATCACGATCAATCGATTCAGGTTCAATTCAACTCCCGTGAAACTGGGCACAGCCATTAACTCCGCCGCCAGTGCCCGGCGGTCGGCCTCCTCGAACACCTCCTCCAAGTATTTACCAGCATCGTTCGGGGAGGTAGTAGCCAAAGCCCGGGCCAGTGCGGTGCGCACCGTGTCTGCTTCTTGCATAGATTCGATCTGCGCAAGCAACCGGTTCACCGACGAAATCCGCCCCTCGCGGATATCATGTAGGGCAAATCTAACCAATACCCTATCGCGGAAACCACTTTGATTCGGATTTGTTAGCCGCTTATACCATTCTAGCTCGCGCTCCGGTTCCCGGAGGACGTGCCACGCCAGGCAAACTTGAGGACCAACCTCAAGCTGATCAGCAAAAGACGCTTGCGGCAGTAGGGCATCCAAAAGCGAAACCCAATCCAAGCCTAGGAAAACAACTCCATTTGCAACCAAATCCAGCAGCCCTGCGAGAACGGCTGCCGGCGGCGAAGGCGACGCACTCAACGCATTTAGCCACGCTGCAACGAGATCCGGGCTGCTTCGGCTCGTTTCCCGCAAGATTTGCCCCCACCCCTCACCATCTAGTGAACACACGCTTCCACGGCACACGTCGAGGAAGTGCTTGCAATAATCCACCGGCAGGCCCGCCCCCACTGCGCCAATAGCTTTAGCCAAGAAGACTGCCAGTTGTGCGTCAGACGAACTTTGAAGGGTTAACAAAGTTTCGTCGGAGTATAACTGATAATCAGTCTGAACCTCGCCTTCGCCATTCTGGATTAGTAGTGCCAGTAAGGCATTAGAGTCAGATCTTCCGCAAGCAGCATTCAACAGAACCTTGAACCGGAACGCCAAGTCCTCAATCTGTAACTGTTTCAGCCCAAGTGATCGGAATAGCGGCTGCAATCGCGCTAAGTTGAGATATCGACACTCGCGAAGATCGAGCCATTCGAGTTGTTGCAGAGTCGAGAGTGCGTGAATATCCGTCAAGCTTCTGCATGTCTCCAAGCTCAGACCGCAAAGCTGGTTCAACCCGGCCAGCGGACCAAGGCTGCTCAGCGAATGACAACTTGAGAGGTTCAGTCGCCTGAGCTTGCCCAGCTTGGCCAACGGACGAAGGTCAGAAAGAGATTCACACTGCTTAAGATCCAAACTCGAAACGTTCGGTAATCCCGCCAACGGATTGAGATCCTTGAGTGATCCGTTCTTGCTCAAGTTTATGTGTGTGAGCTGCTTCAATACTTCCAACGGACTCAGGTCCGTTAGCGGCTCGTCTGATCGTAGATAGCTCAGGTCCAAACTTGAGAGCTTGATGAGTCCCTCCAACGGACGAAGGTCAGCCAGATCGCACCGGCTAAGATCCAAACTTGAAAGATTGATTAGTCCAGCCAACGGACCGATGTCCATCAGGGATTTGCAATCACACAGGTTCAACCGCTCGAGTTGTGTCAACTTTTCTAGTGGTTCTAGGTCCGCCACATTATCACATCCCAAAAGGTTCAAACTAATGAGCTTGGTGAGCCCCGCCAACGGACGAAGGTCGGCGACCTTGGCGCATCCACTCAGGTCTAAACTTAAAAGATTGGTTAGTTCCGCCAACGGTCGAAGGTCAACCACCTTGAGGCATCCGTTGAGGTTCAAACTCGAAAGTTTGGTGAGCCCCGCCAGCGGGCGTAGGTCGGCCAGATCGCAATCACTTAGTTCCAAACTCGTAAGATTGGCCAACTTCGCCAGTGGAGCAACGCTTCTCAGTGACGCTCCTCCCCACAGCCTCAGATGGGCAAGGTTCGTAATCGCTATTAATGGACTTAGGTCTGTCAGGGAATCCCACCCCCACAAATCCAGACTTGAAAGATTGGTTAGCCCGAGCTCAACGAATGCTTTTAGGCTCAGCCGATGGTTCTTGCCGCCACATAGCCTTAGGCTAGTGAGGTTCGGGAAAGCCGAAAGCCGCGACTGCGAGCTCCTTATAGTTTTGGCTTTCCCCTGGCTTGTTCTTCGAGTCTCTTTGCATAGTCCTGCATGTTCGCCGGACGTGTCCAGTTCTTGGAATGATGTCGGAAATCCTGCCTTGACTGCTACTTCGAAACGAAATCCCGCGACCCGAACATTAGCTGCGACCCAAAATCCGTTTATGCTTACACCATCCCAGTCGTTTTTCCTCTCAAATCGACAACGCCACTCACCCGACTTGGCATAGGCATCGTGTGGTTTCAGAGGTAAACTAAATACCACAAACTTCGTATCCGGTCCAATATGTGCGATTTGTGGCTCCATCCATCGAAATGGGTCGAGACCGAGCGAAGTTAGGAAGTGATGCCGAGCCATCAATAGGCCACCTCCAGGGATTGCGGTGGGGGCGTCCTCAAATGGATCCCTCGTGGCGTCCGCAACCCCATGACATTCTCCGGGACATTCACAAGCAATGATAACCGGCCGAGTTTGATTAGGAATTTGCTGTGCCATGATGTTCACGTTGTTGAAGCCCTCGCGAAGTAGCCTCGGCAAAGACGCTTGAGCGCCTCACTCCCGGCCTGATCGCACCAGTCGTTTAGCCGCTTACGCAACCCGGCAGGGATAGGAACTCCGATCGGGATGATGGCGAGGCCCCGCAGGGCCAAGAGAACGCGGTCACGTGGAGTTGGACCAGCTGTTGCGAGTAGGTTCAAGCGATCCAACCTATAAGTTCCTGAATCAATCTGTCGCAATAGCTCCAAATAATGCTCTTGCGGCACAATATGGTGCCGGCAAAGAAGAGCAGCACCACGGGTGATTTTAAGATTGTCTGGTGGCAAATAGTTTAGAAATCCAAGCACCAGTCGGCACAGCTCCTGATAGGCTGAGCCTTCCCCAAGAATGTCAAACGTTGCATCGACAAAGCGAGGTGACTCCACCAAGTTGAACAAGGTATCGAGCTCTGCCGACATTGCGTCTGGTTGGATAGCCTGCCGATCATTCAATAATGCACGCGCATGCGCGGCAAGGTGGCGCAGCGCGTATGAACAAGATTCGTCACGCAAGTTGGGCCAATTGAGACACCAACGATATAGGCGATATTCAAGTTTGCGACATTCTCCTGGGTATCGCTGACGCAAGTAGTCGCGCAGAGATTCATGGAACAACTGATAGTCGTCAACCTTCTCGGTGAGGACGTTTTCGATTAGAAGCTCCATGCAGGCAGGGATCAACCTAGTGCCAGCAGAATCCTCTGCATCAGGCAACTCAAGGACACTGTTAGCCATCGAAGCAGTCACAAAGTCCTTTGCTACCACAATCAATCGCAGGAATTCTAATGCACAAGGCTCAGAAGCAATACGGTTTACAGATTGTTTATAGATATCTTTGATACCACTAGGCAGTATTCCCGAATTATTGAGCTCAAAGTCCCCCCGGCTCAGCCCCTGCGCGAGAAGTTTGAGGTAGAGCGGGTTGCCCGCGCTGCGCTGGGCGACCTCCTTGAGGTAATCGGCCCGGAGTTCATACTTGCTTACATAGTCGGAAAGTATGGCCCGGGCGTCCCCTTCGCTGAGTCCACCCAGCGCCAACTCCTGCCTGCGCTCGCGATCGACGGAGAGATAGACCCGCTGGCGCACTCGGGGATGTTCTCGCGAGGCATAGACGATCAGGATTTTATCGGGGGCGGACTTCGGCAGACTCTCCAGCAGGTTGGCGGCATCGCTGCCCTCGTCAAGACCGTCGATGAGCAGGATCACTCGATCATTCTCGCCCAAGCCGCGGCTGATATCCACCAAGCGTTCATAGAGGCGGGCGGCTCGTTCCTCGGTGGTGTTGCCGAGAGAAATAGCGGTCTTGAACCGTTGTTCGAGGCGGCGATT
>CAJCBL010000086.1 GCA_903960515.1 uncultured Verrucomicrobiota bacterium | reverse complement strand
TGGCCCAGCGGTTGTGCGGGCTCAGAGGCGCGGCGAAGAGCGCTCCGAGCTCGCGGTAGAAGTCGGCCAGGGAGGCCTGGGGGCGGGTGATCACGCCCACGGTGACGTCGCGCACGCGGCTCAGGCGCTCCAAGAGCAGGCGCAGCGCGGCGCTCTTGCCCGTGCCCGGGTCGCCGACAACCAGGGCAAAGCCGCCTTCGCCGGCCTGCTGCTCGATGCGCCAGCAGAACTCCTCGACCCAGGGGGGAGTCCAGAGGGCCGAGACCGGGATTTGCGGGGAGAACGGGTTGAACTTGAGGCCGTAGAGGGCGGTGAGTTTCTTGTTCATGAGGGGCTGGGGGCGGAGGAGATTTCGTCTTTGGGGAGGTAGGCGGGGGGCAGTCCGGTCAGGGCGTAGTCTTTGAGGAGTTTCTGCAAGAGGGGGGCCACGGTCCCCGGCGGGGCGGGGGCGGCGGGGGCGGCCAGGCCCGGGGGAGGAACTCGCAGAGCGCGCTCGCCTTGGGCGTTGCGGGCTTTGTCCTGGGGGTAGATCCGGCAAAGAACGGCGCCGTCCCGGGGGTTGCACAGGTAGACGCGGCTCAGGTCCCAGGAGGCCAGCCGCACGGTGATGGCGCTCCAGTGGTGGTAGCGGTTGGGGATTTCAAACCGCAGCCCCTCCAGGCGGATGGTGCCGTCGGAGCGGCGCTGCTCGCGGCGCAGCTCCTTGGTGAAGGCCTGGTGCAGGCGCTCGGTGTCGGGGCAGGGCCGCCCGGCGTCCTTGTCGTTGAGGTAGCGGTGCAGCGGGCTTGAGCCCAGCTCGGAGTGGGTCTTGCGGTTGTACTCCATCTCGACCCAGGCCTGGGTCGCCTCGTTGAGCTGGCGCAAGGAGAGGTCGGCGACCCCTTCGAGCATGGGCAGGAGCCGGCCTTCGATCTGGCCCCAAAACACCTCCTGTTTTCCGTTCTGATACGGGCTGTATGGCAGGGTGGTTTCGTGAAGGATGCCCAGGCGCGAGAGCCCTTCCCGGGTCTCGGCGGCGAGCATGGCCGAGCCGTTGTCGGTCATGAGGGCGCGCGGCAGCCCCCGCTTCTGGAAGCCCTGGCCGGCCCCGTGGCAGAGTTCCTCGGCCCCTTCGCTCAGATACCACTGGGCGTGGCCGCAGAGCCGCGAGCGGTCGTCCAGGCAGCCCAGCAGCAGCGGGTAGGCCCACCGGCCCTTGTCCAGGAGCACCCGCAGCGAGCCGTGGTGAAAGTCCAGATGCCACAGGGCGTTGACATGCTCGCTCTCGTAGCTGCGCACCTCGCGGCTCTCGAACCGGCGCTCGGCGGCCTGGCCCCCGGGGCTCTCCGGCGGGCCGCGGCGCGGACGCTTCACCAGCCCGTGCGCTTTCATGAAGCGCAAAACCGAGGCGTAACCCGGCGCCTCGCCCAGCTCTGGCTTCTGCCCCGCCAGGACCGCCAGGTTGTCGGCGTGCAGTTGGTAGCTCCAGCTCGGATGCGCCTTGTATTGGAGGGCCAGCTCCTCCCGCAGTTTTACGCTCAGCGCCGGATGCCCGCCCGAGTCGGAGCGGATCTTGCGCCGCAGCGCCGCCACCGGATCCTGCTTTTCATTGAGGGCTTTGTAATACCATCGCTCGATGGTCGAAGCGCCATACTGGAGCGGCTGGCCCGTCAGAGGATGCTGCCACGTCTGGGCGCAAAGCTCCTGGAGGCGGGTTTGGAGCTGGCCCGGCGGCGGCGGGGCCGCCAGCAAGGGGCCCACCACGCTAAAACGAAACCGGGCCCACTTTTCATGGGCGCGGCCGGCAGAGGAGTCTTCAGGCATCGCGTTGTGCTTTTTGGTTTGGTTGCGCC
>CAJCBL010000085.1 GCA_903960515.1 uncultured Verrucomicrobiota bacterium | reverse complement strand
TCTGTGCTCTCCTCTGCCTCAGTGACCTCTGTGGCCCTTCCGGTTCCGGAGTATCGGGTCCTCTCCCGGTCTCTGCGCGCTTTACGTTCCTTGCGGTCGTCGGAAAGGAGCGAGGAGCGAGAAGCGGGTAGCGAGCATGCGCCCGGCCTGCAAAATTTCCACATTCCGCCTATCTCTATTCTCCGCGCCCTCTGTGGTTCAAATGCCGGTTTCAGGTTTCCTGTCCCCGAGTTTCCGCCTTCTGCCTTCAGGCCTCTATGTTCTCTGTGGTTCAAGAGCCCCAACATCCACCGTACCCGTTCAGCAGGAGCGTGCTTGCACTCGAGATCGCGCGCAAGCAGGCTCCAACCGCAATGCCCCCACCACGACATCCCAGCATGCTCCGCCAAACGCTCAAGTCTGCCGCCAGGACGGAGAATCTGCCCTACACAATTTTGGCTGTACTTGCCGCCATGTCGCTGCTTTCCCGCCTGATTCTTATCTCCCGATGACAACCACGACAGAAAGGGCGCCCCTCAGCGTGCTGGGCAGGATCGCACGCGCGTTTGCCTGCTTGGGCCTGGCCTACTGGGGGCTGTACGCCTTGGTGACTCCTGTCACGAACGCGGATTCCCAAATCTATAACCTCGCGCGAGTTGTACTCGCGGGCCGGGGTGGCCTATTCAGCAACCCCTATTGGACCAGTCCCCTGCAAATCATGTTCCCGTGGACCTATGACGCACTCCATTGGCCACTCTTTCAGCTCGGGTTTGGCTATGCACTTCCGAGCTATTTTTGTTTCTTCGGAACCTGTCTGATTGTGTTCAAAATGACGCGCAACCGCGCCGGCCCCGAGGCCGCTTGGGTTGCAATCGTTGGCCTGCTGGCCCTGCCCTGCCTCGTCTATCAAGCGACCAGCACCAAGAACGATATCCCACTGGTATTCTGCTGCGCCGTTTGGCTTTATGCGCGTTGGCGCTGGCTCCGCGATTCGAAAACCAGCCATCTACTCTGGATGGCTCTGGCGATCGGGTTCATGGCCGGCACAAAAACCACGGGGATCGTCTACGGCGGAATACTCTCCGTTTGGATGCTATTTGAACTGCGGCGGAATCGCTCGCTCCAAATGGCGGCGGTGGGCTCGATCACAGCAGCCCTCCTCCTGTTTGGAAGTATCGAGACCTACATTGAGTCGGCGCGGTTGTTTGGCCACCCCTTGGGACCGCCCCAAATCGTGCAAGACAATCGCAACTGCGATGGTCTCCGCGGTGGGGCTGCAAACCTCAGCCGCTATATAATTGGAAACTTATATTTTGGACAGTCGGACTGGCGACCGTCTAGCCGCGCGATCATAGAGCTCGCCGCTGCGGAGCGAATTTTGCTGGCACATGCCGGGCTCACTGATGCCGGAACCAACGTGTACGGCCGGGATAAACAACTCTTTTTTTACCAAACAGGCTTTGAGGAGCTCAGTGGGTTTGGCCCCTTAGGGTCGGTGGGAATTGGACTCATGTTTGCGGCGTGTTTCTACTGGCGGCCGAGAGAGACGTGGTGGCAACTAACGATGATCGCCGTTTTTGGACTGGCGCTCATCAGTATTACGATCGCCTACATGCAGTGGAACAGCCGATTCTTGATCGGGCATTTTGCACTGACCACCATCGCCTGCACCTGCCTTCTGTGGCAGGCGGACTCGCAATGGAGACGTGTTCTGCGTTGGGGCTTTGTGGCGCTGGCGGTCACTAGCGCGACAGCTGCCCCGCTAGTATCCTTTAATCGAGGACCGGCGTGCCTGGTCGCGGCAATCAGGAATCGCCAGCAGCTTGAGACCTGTATGGTTCCAGTGATCGGGAAGGTCCTAACCCGACTGCATCAACTACGAGCGACTGCGCCGCAGGGCAGAATTATTGTCGCAGCCTACCATAATTCGGCGATTCTGCCCTATCTCACAGACCCCGAGTTGGCGATAGATATCGCCTCCATCAAACAGTGCAATTGGCTATTAAATAACGACATACTGGCAGATGGCGATATTCTCATATTGGATTCGGAGTGCACACACCCCCGAATGGCCAGGATTGACACCATAACCGCCCCCAACCCAGTAAATAGACAGCCAGCCGCTTGCTATATTTACCAAATCAAGCACGAGGGAACCTAGCAACAATAGGCTGAAACCTGAAGGCTGAAGGCGGAGGCCGAGCCCCCGGAAACAGAAGGTCACGGAGAACGGAGAAGCAGTATAAGTTGAAAGTTTAGGTTGAAGTGAAAGACGAAAAGGGAGCGCCAGTTACATCTGCGGCGATCTAAGGCAGAAAGAAGAATGCAGAGCGCAGAAGGGCGGGAACGACGGAGAGCTACCACGGTGGCTTCACGAGCAATTTGGAAGCCTGTTTTCATAGGGCCAATTATTGGAACTGCCCAAGTGGCGAGGAGTGAGTAGCGAGGACCCCAACCCGATTCCATTCTCGGCGCTCATTGCGTTCCTTGCGGTTAAATGAAGTAGACAGTAGCGGGTAGCGAGTAGTGAGTAGCCCGGAAAAGCGGCGGGCCGTTCGTCTCCACCTTCCACTTCCGTCCTCCGTTCTCTCTGTTTCCTTCTGCAAATCCGAAAGCCCTTGGGCGATGCTCGCCTCAACCATAACCATTCCATCGTAGGAGCGTGCTTGCATGTCACCGGTCACTTCAAAACCAGCCAGTCCGGGTCACTTCAAAACCAGCCACCCTGATGGTCGGTTTTTGTTAGGGTTTGGCCGGCCGATGACAAGCTTGGATCCCAACCCGGCCTCTCTTTATCTTGGTTCAGCGCGCCACATTCTTGCCGCGCGCCTCTGCCGAGCGCGGCGAGGCACTCGCGCCTCTGCGCTGGCTTTTGGTGCCGCGCCCAGCGGCAAGCGTGCCGGCACAGCCGGCTGTTGCGGCCGGGCTGGCCGGGCCGGCAGGACCGCTGCGGGTGCCGCAGGTGTGAGCGCATCGGGGCCGTCATGAGCTGGCCTTCCCCTCTTCGGTATTGGTGGCCTGGGGTTTGGTGAGGGCGCTGTCCTTGAGCCGATAGCTCTTGCCGGTGATGGCGATGAGGTGGGCGTGCTGTAGGAAGCGATCAAGGATGGCGCTGGCTGTGGGGACATCCTGGAGCAGCTTGCCCCAGTCTTCCAGGGGGCGGTTGCTGGTCATGATGGTGGAGCGGGTCTCGTGGCGGCGTACGATGATTTCCATGAGGTATTCGCCGGATTGTTTGGGCAGGGCCTTCATGCCCATGTCGTCGATGATGAGCAGGTCGGGCTTGAGGTATCCACGCAGCACGCGGTCGCGTTGCGAGAGGGCCTCCTCTTCGAGGAAGTCGCGCACCAGGTCGAAGATCGAGCGGTAGCGCACGTGGTGGCCCTGCTTGAGCGCCTCGTAGCCGATGGCTTGCGCCAGGAAGGATTTGCCCACTCCGGGCGGTCCAACGAAGAGCACGTCGTCGTGGCGGCCGATGAAGTGGCCGGCGGCCAGTTCGAAGATCTGCTTGCGGGGGATGTCGGGGTTGAAGCGCCAGTCGAAGTCGTCCAGCGGCTTGAGTGCGCGAAACTCGGCTACGCGCAGCCGGGCCTCGAGCTGGCGCTGACGGCGCACGCTGAGCTCGTCGGCGAGGATGAGTTCGAGGAACTCCAGGTGGGTGAGCCGGCTTGAGGCCGCTTCCTGGAGACGCACTTGGAGGGTCTTGCCCAGTCCGGATAGCCGCAGCTGGCGCAGGGTGGTATGGAGGTTTTGGTTCATGGTTCTCGGGATGGAAAAGCGGCGACGCTGTAGGCGGAGAGCTCGCGGATGAGCGGGTGGGCCTGGAGGAAGTCGACCTGCACGACGCTCTCGCCCTGCTCGAGGAGGCGCTTCACGTCGGCCAGGCGGAAGGCGCCGTGGTGCAGTGCGGCCCCGGTAGCGCGTTCGAGCTGGGCGACGGGGTGTTTGCCGGCCAGTTGCAACAGGCCTTGCAGGACGCGCAGGTGGTAGGGGCCGCGGTTTTGGAGCATGGCCTGCGCCCAGGCGCCGGCGTGGGTCCCCAGCAACTGGCAACGTGCCAGCAGGTAGTCGGCGCCGCGCTCGACGGGGTGGCGCTTGCGTGCGTGGAGGTGTTCGTCGGCGGTGGCGAAGCGGCCGGCGTCGGCGCGCACATGGGTGGCGATCGTCTCCATGCGCTGGTTAAACAGGCGCACCAGCCGGGAGTCGGCGCGCAGCCAGACCTCGCGGCCCATGTATTCGGGCGGCGCAGAGTAGTAGGCACTCTGGTACTCTACGTGGCCGTCGCGGTGCACGCTGCGGCGCACCTCGATGAAGCTGGGGAAGATACTGCCCGGCAGCGGCAGGAGCGCGGGGCGCTCGGCCGTCTCGAAGCACTTGCCGACCTGCTGGCGCATAGTGCCGTGGATACGTGTGTCGGCCACGCTGCGCTCCCACTCGGCGAGGAAGCGGTTCTCTTCGCCCAGGCTGGCGAAGCGGCGGCCCTTGAGCGCGTTCTCCTGGGCGTAGTTCACGCCGGACTCGATCTTGCCCTTGTGGCGGGGCATCGCGGGCTTGGTGGGCAGGATCGTCGTGCCGTAGTGGATGGCGAACGCGAGCAGCTTCGGGTTGAGGTCGGGGTCGTACCAGTCGGCCCGCAACACGCCGGCCTTGAGGTTGTCGATGACCGCCGTGCGGGCGACTCCGCCGAAGTGGCGGAAGGCGTTCTCGATGCAGCGCAGGAATGTCTCCGTATCCTGGTGCCAAACGACCTCGCTGTAGCCCTTGCGCGAGTGGCTAAGCACGGCGCGAAACAGGTGCGGGCGGCGGCGCTTGCCCTCGGCCTCGACCCAGGCGCCCTGGCCGAAGTCGATCTGCAACTCCTCGCCGGGCCTGCACTCCATGCGCCGGAAGGGAAGCGCGGCGGTGGCGCCCAGTTGGCGCGCGAAGCGTTTCACCGACTGGTAACTGCCCGCGAAGGCGTGCTCGGTCACCAGATCCTGGAAGATTCGCTGTTCGGACAAGCCGGACACCAGGCCGGCCTCGATCACCGGGCGCAACTGCTCGCACAAGCTGCGCCGGCCGGCGGTGGCGTTGGCTGGCGGGCCGGGGACTGCGGTGGGGCCATCGGTCGAGCCGAGGGCTGCGGCGGGGGCGACTGCGGTTGGGGGCGACTGGGAGGCGCCAGAGGCAGGCGGGGCGCAGTCGAGGGGCGCAATAATTGTCGGTTCTGGGCCGGCGGGAGTATCCGAGCCGAGGGTCGAAATGCTGACCGGTTCTAGGCTGGATGGAGGCTGCGAGCCGGGGGTCGAAATAGTGGCCGGTTTTGCGCGGGCCGTGGCGGCGGGGCCGGGGGAGGCCATTGCCTTGGCGAGAGCGGGGATTGCGCCCGCCAGACGTAAATACTTGCCCACCGTCTCGCGGTGGATGCCCAACTCACGGGCGATACGACGCTGCGACCAGCCATGGGCGTTGAGGGTAAGGATTGTATGTTGTTCGTTCACTTTGAGGAAGTTCACGCCCCCTTGGTGCCTTCGCACCGGGGGCAATGCTACCGCTCAAAGTGGCTGGTTTTGAGTGACCGCTGACAGCTTGCACGCGATTCAGAGGCGGTTCGCGGGGCTCCGTGTCCTCTGTGGTTCAAATTTCCGCTCTCCGGTATCCTCCCGAGTTTTCCCCGCTTTCAGCCTTCAGGTTTCCGCCTTCAGCCTTCAATTCAATGTGTCCTCTGTGGTTCAAATCCCATTTCCCGGTCTTCCGCCTTCTGCCCCCTCGTTTCCGGTGTCAACGATTCGTTCAACCAGTCGAAGACCGGTCCTACTCGTAAGCGTTCATCCCGGTAGTCGCGAAGAGCTGGAGTTCGGGGCTATCGGAAATACGGCGAAATGCCGCCTCCACTTTCCGCCCTCTCCCCCATCACCAATAACCTCTCCCCTCTTCCCGCTCCCCCATAACCGGATCTTCCGCCTTCCGTTTTCAGCCTTCGCCGTTCCCCTGCGCCTGAAAATGAAAAAGGCCGCACGCGCTGGGCGTGCGGCCGAAAACTAGCCTATAAAGCAATAGACTCCGATTACGGAGAGGCTTTGCCGTCGGCCAAGAACGCTACCGTGGCGCCCGCAGTCATCGCTGCGGTATTGGTCGTGGAACCCTTAATGCAATCTGAAGGAGACACCTGGGTGCTCGACATTGCGAACGCAGTCGCGTCGGGATTGGTAATCCGGAAGGTATAGGTGACCAATCCGGTGGCCATCGAGTATCCCTTGCTGGTGCGGTTCACATACTTGGTCACTTCATTGAGCGGAATTTCCGCGTGGAAAGCCGTCGCCGCGAGCGGGGCGCTGGAGACCGCACCGGTCTGTGCATTGATCGTAATGGCGATGGTTTCGCCTTCTGCAATGCCAAGATATTCCGTGGCGATCTGCTGCATGCCGGCGCCGATCTGACGAGCGTCGTTCACCATGGCCTTGGCCATGGAATCGGCACGGACCTTCTGGAAGGCGGGAATAGCCATCGCGGCCAAGAGGCCGATGATGACCACGACGATCATGATTTCAACGAGGGTGAAGCCCTTCTGCGTACGAGTATTCATATGATATGCGGTTATGGAACGTTGGAGTTGCTGAACTGTTGCGAACGGGGTGGAGTGAAACCGCTCGCATCGGTGGGTCAAGAGGCTGGCGCTGCACAAAAGTGTAAAAGCCTGCCGCTCGATTCCTCCGAGTGCCCCCCTTATCGCCCACACCGGCGGCGGCTTGAGGGAAAACTGAAGTTTGAGGTTTTCCACTAGAAGGGTTCGGGGGATGCGCTGGGGCTGGGTAACCATTCAGCCCCACCGCAAAACGGGTTTTGCCCCGGACGGGAAGAAACAGTGGCTGTTTCCTAGGAATCGTAGGAGCGTGCTTGCACGCGATTCAGAGCGCAGAT